>NZ_CP025815.1:617670-926505 GCF_003352045.1 Sulfitobacter sp. JL08 | reverse complement strand
GTTGCACATCTTCGAAATCCAGCGTCGTGTTGTGTTTGGAGAGTTCCGCCAGAAAGTTCTTGTAATCTGCGTGGGTGTTCCCCTGATGCTTGGGCCGGATCAGCGGCACGATCCAGCTTTTGGGCGGGGTCAGGTACCGGTTCAGATCGACTTCCAGTACCGTTTTGACATTGGGCGCGTGTTCGACCGCCTCGCGGGTTTTCTGCGCCACATCGGTTTTGGGAAACGGTTTCAGCGTGACCACGACCTTGGCCTTGGTTTCACGCAGGATCGCCGAAATCTGTTCGGGTTCCAGCAACGGGTTGATCGGGTTGACGATGCCGGCTGTCGCACCGCCCAGCAGCGTGATCGTGGTTTCGTGGCAATTGGGCAGGATATAGGCGATCACGTCGTTCGGCCCGATACCCATCGCGCGGAACATGTTGGCCGCCTGCGTCACCTTGGTGTGCAGGTCGCGCCAAGTCAGGGTTTCGGCCTTGTCCGTGGGGCCGGACAGAATTTGATAACTGACAGCATTGTTGTCAGGAAACTTCTGTGCTGTCCCGCTTAGCATGCCGTAAAGCGTGACTGCGACGTCCCGCTTTTCCCATGGCATTTCGTTTTCAAGCGCGTCGCGATCTGCAAACCCTGCAAATGCCATATGTAATCCTCCCAGATGCCCGATTTCAGGCTGTTTTGTTCACTTCGCGTTAAAATGATTGCGTTTGCCCCCCAAAGCAAGCGTTACACGAGGCTTGGACGCCACGTTACAATTCTGCCGCAAGCAGTTGGGCCAAACGTTCCAGACCCAGATCAAGGTTCACCTCGGCACCGCCGCCGACGCCCAGACGGATATGATGGGGCAAACCATAGCTGCTGCCGGGCAACAGAAAGGTGCGGTAGGGCGCGTCCAGCAACGATTTGGCAAAGGCATCACAATCCGTTCCATCGGTAAAACGGGCCAGCCCGATCAACCCCGCTTCGGGCGGGTGCCAGCTGAGCCGCGGTTGTTGCGCGACGAATACATTTACCCGCGCCAGATTTTCACACCCCTCGCGGCGCGCGGTGGCAATCGCGGCATCGTAACGATCTGGGCGCAACGCAATCTCCGCGATATGTTCGCCCAGAACGTTCATGATCTCGCTGCTGTTTTCGCGCAGGATAATCGCGTCCATCACCAGATCAGGATCAGGACAGATCAGCCACCCTGTGCGCAACCCCTGAAGGCCCAGCGCCTTGGATACGCTGCCTGTGGTGATGCCACGCGGATAAAGCCCCGCAACAGACGGCGCCCGCGCGCCCTGCCATTCCAGACCGGCATAGACTTCGTCCACCAGCAGCCACGCGCCGACACGGTCGGCGATGCGCACAATCTGGTCCAGCGTCGGGGCGTCCATCAACTGGCCCGTCGGGTTGTTGGGGTTGGTCAGGAAAATCAGCCGGGTTTTCGCACTCACCGCCTGTTCCAGCCTGTCCAGCGGCAATTGCCAGCCGTCTTCTTCGCGCCGCACAACCGGCACGATCCGCGCACCAACCGCCTTGGCCAACACCTCGGCCTGTGGCCATCCGGGTTGTTCCACGACCACCTCGTCGCCGGGCTGCACCAATTGCATGAATGCAAGATAATTCGCCTCGGCCGTGCCTGCGGTGATCAGGACATCATCGGGGGTTAGATCAGCGGCAAGACCCGCCTGCCCCAACACCCGTTCGCGCAAAGCCGGCAGGCCGCGAAACGATTTCTGGTTCCAGTCCAGCGACAGGTCGGGATCCAGATCATCCAGAAAATCGCCCAGACGTGGCGAACGCGAAAGCGACAGCCCCACAATGGCTTCGGGATCACCGGTTGTGGTTTCCAGCAGGTACTGGAACAGTGTGTGTATCTTGACTTTCATTGTTACTGCACCTTGGAATGCCGCAAAAGGATGTGTCCATGACTAACGCCAATTTACTGCGGGGACACCCGGTTTCATTGCATGTTCTTGATTACGGGTTGTTCAAGGTACATGCCAATGGCCGCGTGATCGGCATCTGCGGCTTTCTGATCCGCACCAGCGAAGATGAATACGTGCTGATCGACACCGGTTTTCCGGCCAAATACGCGCAGGATGCGGCCGCCGCGACCGCTGAAGACGGTTTGGGCAGTTTCGGCGAGGTTCTGGAATGTGGCCCGGACAATCTGCCCAGAGCGCAACTGGCGCGCGCCGGTGTCAGCCCGGATCAGATCAGCCTGATGATCCAAACCCACACCCATATCGATCATGTCGGCGGGCTGCATGATTTTCCCGATGTCCCCATTCTGATGTCTGAGGCCGAGCGCGACCTTGAAAAGCCGCTTTACTGGGGGGATGTGCGCCCGATCGACTGGCCGGACCGCACCTATCACCTGATCACGGATGACAGCAGGATAGGCCCCGGGTTTCAGGTTCTGCACGTGCCGGGCCATGCACCGGGGCAACTGGCCATGCTGATCAATCTGCCAGATACAGGTGCTGTGCTGCTGACATCGGATGCCATATCACGCGCCGAAGAAATCGACGAAAAATTTGCCGGGTCGTGGAACGAAAGTCTGGCCAGACACCACGGCGCACGTTTGATGGACCTGGCTGTGGATCGCGGCGCCATGATCATTTTCGGACATTCCCCCGAACAATGGCCAAGTCTGAAAAAAGCGCCCGAGGCCTATACCTAACGCACATCGCGTCCCTGATTAAGAATAATCACATTCCCCGAGCAGATGTCGCCCATCGGTGAAATCAGAAATCCGACCCAGTCGGCGATTTCGCTGGGCTGCATTGCGCGGCCATGCGGCATCGCTGCAATCGCCTTGTCCAGAACCTCTTGCGACAGGACGCCGAACAGCGGCGTTTGCGTCATTGCGGGCGCGATGGAATTGACCGCGATCCTGTCACTGGCGTAACGGCGCGCCAGGTCCTTGGTCAGCGTGTCCATCGCCGCCTTGCTGGCGCGGTAATGGGGCGGATCGAACACATCGAAATTATACGCCCCGTTGGACGAAATATTGACGATCTTGCGCACGCCTGTGCGCCCCTGCATCGCCTTAATTGCCTGCTGGCAACAGTGGAACGCGGATGAAAAATTGATTGCCATCTGCGCATCAAACTCAGCCGCTGGAATGTCGGGGAAATCCGACATGAAGCAGGTGCCGGCATTGTTCACCAGCGCATCGATCCCGCCGATTTCTGCAAAAGCGTCGGCAATGGCCGCAGCGTCGGTCAGATCAAGCGTGAGCGGCTGGAAACTGGCCCCCAGATCCGCCGCGACCTGCGCAAGACCGGCGGCATCCTTGTCCAACCCCGTCACATGAAACCCGTCCGCGACCAGCCGCGCGGAAATGGCCTGCCCCAATCCACCGGCGGCGCCTGTAACTACAGCTTTTCTTCGCATACCCTGTTTCCTTTGTTCTTTGCCGCAGGCTAGCACAGGGGTTGAGCGGCACAACCGCGCGCGCCGGATAACTGGCTGATCATCATCGCCCTGACATTGTCGCGGGCGGAGTTATTCGGCAGCGACCCCATCGGTGAACTGCAACCGCGCCAGTCGCGCATAAAGCCCGCCATCCGCGACCAGTTCATCATGCGCGCCCATCGCGACAATACGGCCTTCTTCCAGCACCACGATCCGGTCGGCTTTTTTCACCGTGGCCAGCCGGTGTGCCACAATCAGCGTGGTACGCCCCTGGCTGAGTGCATCAACAGCGTGCTGCACTGCGCGTTCGCTTTCGGCGTCCAGCGCGCTGGTGGCCTCGTCCAGCAGCAGCACAGGCGCGTCGCGCAAAATCGCCCGTGCAATCGCAACCCGTTGCTTCTGCCCGCCCGACAGCATCACGCCACGCTCTCCGACATAGCTGTCATAGCCATCCGGAAGGGCGCTGATGAATTCGTGCGCGGCGGCGGCCCTGGCCGCGCGTTCGACATCCGCGTCACTGGCCCCCGGACGCCCGAACCGAATGTTATCCCGCGCCGAGGCGGCAAAAATCACGGGATCCTGCGGCACCGTGGCGATCGACTGGCGAAAGACATCGCGCGCCATGGTGTGAAGCGGCACACCGTCAAGACGCACCTCACCCGAGTCGGGATCGTAAAAGCGCAGGATCATCTGGATAATGGTGGTTTTGCCCGCGCCGGACGGCCCGACAAAGGCCACGGTTTCACCGGGCGCAATTGTCAGGCTAACATCATCCAGCGCCGCAATCGCGGGCCGCGCGGGATAGCGGAAGGTTACATTATCAAAAACGATTTCACCGCGCACCGGCCGGGCCAGCGTGGCAGGTGTTTCCGGGTCCTGAACCGCATCAACCGTCTGAAGCAGTTCAATCAACCGCTCGGTCGCGCCCGCAGCGCGCTGCAATTCGCCCCAGATTTCGGACAGGGCCGCGACCGCGCCAGCCACCATCACCGAATAGATCACGAATTGCACCAGCGCACCCGCACTCATCGCATCGTTGCGCACGTCTATCGCGCCGATCCACAGAACCCCGACAACGCCCGTGAACACCAGAAAGATCACGATAACGGTCATCACCGCCCGCACCCAGATACGGCGTCGGGCCGCATCAAAGCTTTTTTCGGTCACGTCCGAAAATTCGCGGCGGCTGACGTCTTCGTGGGTAAAGGCCTGCACCGTCTGAACCGCTGTCAGCGCTTCGGACGCGTTGCCGCTTGATTCGGCAATCCAGTCCTGGTTTTCGCGGCTGAGCACCCGAAGACGGCGCCCCAGAACAAGGATCGGCACCACCACTGCCGGCACGATCAACAACACCAGCATGGTCAGCTTGGCGGAGGTCAGCAACATTAGCGCCAGACCACCCAGAAAGATCAGGACGTTGCGCAGCGCAATCGAAATGGAAGACCCGATGACAGACTGGATCAATGTCGTATCGGTGGTGATACGGCTCAGCACTTCTCCGGTCATGATCTTTTCGTAAAACGCGGGGCTCATGCCGATGACGCGATCAAACACGGCCTTGCGGATATCCACGACCACGCGTTCCCCCAGACGCGTGACCAACGCATAGCGCAAGCCGGTGCCAACTGCCAAAAGCCCGGCAATCACGATGGCCGCGACAAAATACAGATCCAGCAATGCGCCGTCTTTTGTATTGAAATTGTCCACCACCCGACGCACCGCCAAAGGCAGTGTCAAAGACACCATCGCCGTCAGCATCAGGGCAAGACCGGCCATGACCATCAGAACCCGATAAGGCGCAACAAAGGGCCACAACGCAGCCAGCGCCCCGACTTTCTTGGATTTCTCCCGGTCTTCCTTGGCCGAACGGGTGGCGCGGATTGGGGCCTGTTGGGTTGCCATTTGCATCCTCATGCTTTTGCGCATTCCTATTGGCGGGCAACACAGGTCGGGTCAAGCGGCCAGTTGCCACAATCGAAGATCGATCAAAGCCGCTGTTCCGGCATCACGGCCAAAACCGGCACCCGAAAGATGCAATTCGCAACCACGTTTTCGCACTGAAAAGCAGTTGATCCCCGTGTCTGGTTCTCGGTAAAGTATGCCTTGAGAAAGCCTGGAGCGGGCGGCGGGAATCGAACCCGCATCATCAGCTTGGAAGACAAACGTTCAAATCAGAAAAAATATAATTTTGTAGGTAGCTTGTCGGAAACGATCACAAAACTTTGCAGGTATTTTGTAGGAAATGGATTTCTGGAGCGGGCGGCGGGAATCGAACCCGCGTCATTAGCTTGGAAGGCTAAGGTCTTACCACTACACAACGCCCGCTCAACGGATTTAGGTAGTATTTCATAGCTGTGTAAGCGTCAAGTGCAACAACTCGAAGAGTGCATCAAGTGTCCTAGATAAATGCGTCTCTCGGCGAAAAGCCGGCCAACTGCGATTGACTGCGGTACCGCCCGAACAGCAAACATTCGCTACGACAGCACAATCTTGACCCGATGAGATCCACACAACGCGGAATTTCGCAGTCCTCATTCCAATTGGAATATAAAATCTGGTTTTGGACCAAAGGCTGTTCAGCCATGAAATCCGACATTCGGCGGCGCACGGAGTATAGACGGGAGTTCATTCATGTACTTATGTATCGCGATGAGCACACTCGCACCTTCAGGTGACGAGCGCTGAGACTCAGCTCCATGTGTCCAGGCGCTTGATGAAGGTGGATTTACCGATGCCCTGCCCACCTTCGAGGATCGGGGCGAAGTCGAACTTGCACCCCGGCTCGAATACACGGGCCACAGAGGCCACCATGACGATCTTGGCGACCTCACGGTTGTAGGGGTTGTCCTCAGCGCCACAGAAGTCGATGAACAGGCGCTCGACACCACCGGGCTTGTACTTGGTCTTTTTGTGAGCGTGTTGCAGGTACTCTTGCACCGGATGGTATCCGAACACGCTCAGCGGCGGACTTATAGCATCGAAAAATCTGCGCCGCTTGTGAACTGTGTCACAGATTGAATTATCTTCTTTTGATACGAATGAGTCAGGGAGGATAAATCATGCATACGTCAGCATCGAAGTTCCATCAGTTGTACTTGGTAATCTGCAAGTCCGTTCGGCAGTGTCATGGCATTCAAGCGAAACTGGACGTCTACCACTAGAAGCCCGTGGCAAGACGCAAGCCCAAGCGCACTCGGAAGCGAGCGTACTGGAGTTTTCGTCGTCCGGTCCTTTCGCGCGTTCCCCTTCCTTTAAGCCCTGATCGTTGACCATAACGTTTCAGACCCTTGAGAGGCCGACTAGCTCCAAGTCGACGGATCAAGCCGGAAAAGCTTCGCGAGTTGCTCATAGACTGCGGGCTCCTCTCGTTTGAGAGCTGTCGGTCTTTCAAAGAAAAGCTCGACCGTGACTGCAAAATACTCCTCATGCCCTTCCGCGCCATATGCGTCGATTGCAGTCTTACGGCCCGCCTGGACATGTTGAAGATGCCTTTTATGCGCATGGACGAAGACGTGTTCCCACTTAGCAAAGCTCTGGCTTTCAGCAAGGTTGGGAACACCATCCGTGTAGCCGGATAGATCGTCGATTTGGTGAGCAAACTCATGAAAGACAACATTGTGACCGTCTTTTGTGTTGAGTGCACCTTGCTGGGCATGCGCCCAAGATAAAATGACAGGACCGCGCGACCAACTCTCACCCGTTCGCACCGTTTCGCGCTCTGTCACGACATATCCACTACGGGAAGCGTGTCGCGATTTGAAGGCTCCGGGATAGACAAGAATGGTGTGTAAATGATCGTACCACGTGTCACTGTTAACGATTAGGAGGCAAGCTTGGGCGGCAATTGAAAACCGCATCTCCTCAGTCACCTCCAACCCATTACACCCCGTGAACTCGACTTGGTTCAGAAAGGCCTGAATTTTGCCCTCAAGCTTACAGCTCAGTTCGGACGGAAGCCTACGGGTAAGAGGAACCTGATTTGCAACAAGTTCACGTTGATGATCTGAAAGTGTGGATGTGAGCAAGCTTTCATGCGTCTTGCGCTTTGTCCAATATCGATACCCAAAAGCACCGGCAACAACGAGGATGAAGATCAGAAAATACGCCACTTTCACCCACCTTAAGCGTTAACTACCGCGGATTGATCACACGCGTTTTGAGCCGCTCATTTGTCGCTTTGAACCTTGAAGCCAATAGAAACATAACGAGAGAAACCGCAAGCGCAGCAAATGCGATGGCCCAACCAAGCGCGACCAAGCCCGATCCGGGCCAGAAAATAAGCACTGCCCCAATAACAAGGGCTGCAATTCCGGCATTGCGCGTAGTCATCCGTTCTGGTGCGCCTACCGGCATTTGTCTGTAGGCCATCAGCGATCCCGCTCCAGTCAACAAGGCAAACGCGCCCAGTAGTGCGAAAGCAAACCGCGCCGTCCCCTCGGGCCAGACCAACAATAACAGACCGATCAAAATTGAGCCGACGGCGACGCCAGCAACGGCACCTCTCCGTCCAATGCCAAGAAAGGTAAGCCCTCCGTCCAAGACCAAAAGCAGCCCAATCGCTTGCATTAAAAAAGAAATACTACCAGTGGGCCAAAACAACGCTGCGATGCCGACAACTGCAGCCAGCACCCCGCGCAAAAGAAATGCCCACCAGAGGCCACCGAGCCTCTGACTGATTGCTTCTCGCGCCTCAAGCCGATCGTCATCGACAATTTCGGCCTGAGGGAATTTTCGATCTTCCATATACGCGATACCCTCCTTTAGAGCCGCCAAGGCACTGGCATTGCCAGCCGGATAAATTCCACCTTACAGATTGCAATTATTAACGTAAAAACAAGCTGCAGGCCAAATCTCTACGAAAAACTTCAGCATTTATACCCCTACAGCAGCATTGACCTGCCGACGATGCAACTTGTAGCACGAAAGGTATCCTGCTCACTCTGATCGAATGGTTTACCATGAAACTCTTTGCCTCTCTGGTGGTATCCGTATCCCTTTTGCTGGCAACGCAAGCGCCTGCTCAGAATAAAGCCGCAATCGAAAAACAGTTTCGAACTTGGCTTGAGCAAACTGTATGGCCGCAGGCTAGATCGAAGGGCGTGTCGGCAGACACGTTCAACGCGGCATTCTCACGCATCAGTTTGAACTGGAAGCTGCCAGATCTGGTCCCACCAGGCAAAAAAGCGGAAGTCCCTAAGAAGCAAAGTCAGGCGGAATTCGCATCGCCCGCGAGATACTTTAATCGAGGTTCGGTGCAAGGGGCTACATCTGTGGGCCGCCAAATGGCGCGAAAGCATGCAAGTACGCTTGCGTCGGTGGAACGAGAAACAGGCGTTCCCGGGCGGATCATTCTCGCTATTTGGGGGCGCGAAAGCGGATATGGGCGTGTTGCCATACCGTACAATGTATTTGAGGTGCTCGGCACCAAGGCCTTCATGAGCACCAGGAAAGACTATTTCGAACAAGAGCTCATTGCAGCACTTGAGATAGCTCAGGCAGGTCACGCGCCACCCGGCAATATGAAAAGCAGTTGGGCGGGTGCACTGGGGCAGCCGCAATTCATGCCATCAAGCTTCTTGAAGTATGCAGCCGACGGCAATGGCGACGGACGAGCTGACATATGGAATTCAGATGCCGACACGATTGCTTCCATTGGTGCGTACCTCGATCAACATGGCTGGATCGCAGGGCGCGACTGGGGCTTTGAGGTCTCAGTGCCACCAACCGTTTCCTGCACTCTTGAGGGGCCGGACCAGGGTCGACGTATCTCTGCGTGGGAAAAAATGGGGATCACCCGCGTATCTGGACGACCCTTTCCAGACCATGAAAGACGCGGCGAAGGCTACCTGCTGATGCCCGCCGGGCGCAATGGCCCCGCGTTCATCGCCACCCCAAATTTCTACGTTTTGAAGGACTACAATATGAGCGATCTGTACGCCCTTTTCGTTGGGCATGTGGGCGATCGCATTCAGTATGGCGTCGGAGACTTTGCTGGCAGCTGGGGTGCTGTCGGAAACCTATACCGCTCTGACATCGCGGCGATGCAAAAGACCTTGGTGGCTGAAGGCCACGATGTAGGCGGCGTGGACGGATTGCCCGGATATAAAACCAGACGGTCGGTCGGGCGATGGCAGGAGGCGAAGGGTCAACGCGCAACCTGTTTCCCGGCAAGGGGCTTGGATTTGAAATGATCGCAAAGCAATTCAACAACGAGAGTGCTCACATATTTTGCTTCGCAAGTGTAGGTGTCTAAGACAAACAATTGGTATGCGACGTTAAGGGGGGAGATAACACTTCGTTCATCGGCGCCCTCCTGCGCAATGCTTTCGTACAAATGGCGCTTGCCAATTGTACGAGGGTAAATCCCGAGTGGAAATTGGCGGCAACTTCAACTCTTCAGGCCAGTCATCGATGTCCAATTTTCATGCCCCTGAACAGATTTCGGAATTCATTTGGCTGGCATCGCCAATATTGCTCAGGCACGTTGACTTGCGCACCAAGTTCAGCCGCTGCATGCCAAGGCCATCGCGGATTGTAGAGCATGCCTCGCGCCAGAGCGATAGCATCCGCCTGACCCTTTTGCAGTATCTCTTCAGCTTGAGCGGCTTCAGTTATCAGGCCTACGGCAATTGTCGGGAGGCCAATTTCAGTTTTGAGGCGTTGCGCAAAGGAGACCTGATAACCCGGTGCAAGTTTGATTTCCTGTTTTGGGGAAACTCCTCCGGAGCTCACATGGATCGCTGCACAACCACGTCCCTTCAATATCCTGGAGAGCGCCACAGTACTCTCCACATCCCATCCACCCGGCACCCAGTCCGTGGCAGATACACGCACCCAGACAGGCATGTCTTCTGAAACTGCGGATTTGACCGCATCAAAGATCTCGATCGGGAAACGCATGCGGTTTTCAAGGTTTCCACCAAATGCGTCAGTGCGGATATTGGAGAGCGGTGACAGGAATTGGTGCAGCAAATAACCATGCGCCATGTGAATCTCTATGCCCTCAAGGCCCAATCGCTCCGCACGCTGCGCCGCCAGCACAAAATCATTTTTGATCTTTAGCAGTTCGCCTTCATCAAGTTGCCTCGGAACGTCCTCTCCCTCTGCGTGCGGCATTGCTGAGGGCGCTAATGTTTTCCAACCTCCCGGTGCGTCGGGCATAATCTGCGCACCGCCATCCCAAGGGACATGGCTCGATCCTTTACGCCCTGCATGACCGAGCTGAATCGCCAAAGGAATGTTTGAGTATTTGCGGATCGCCTCCAGAACCCGTCCAAGAGCCTGCTCATTGTTGTCGCAATACAGGCCAAGATCACCCGGCGAAATACGCCCTTCGGGTGATACCGCTGTTGCTTCAAGGATCAAAAGACCAGCACCGGACAGAGCCAAGCTCCCGAGGTGGATCATGTGCCAATCTTGTGCATTGCCATCGATCGCGGAGTACTCGCACATCGGCGCGATGACGATCCGGTTTTTCAGTTGCAACTTACCAAGCGCGAGGTGTTCAAAAAGGATACTCATGTACGCTACTCCTTTGTTTATAAGCTGGCATTCAAGTCAACTTACCCTTTCTGCCCGTAAATGAGCAGGTTTTCCAAGGTTGTCATCCGCGACTTGCCATGACACGCAATTTCAACACACATTAACGCTTAATGAAGTTGGATATCTGGAGACAAAAATGGCTGGTAAATTTGAACTTTTCGAAGATAAGGCAGGAGAGTATCGCTTTCGCCTGAAGGCTGGCAATGGCGAGATCATCTTGGCGAGCGAAGGCTACAAGCAAAAAGCGAGCGCACTGAATGGGGTCGACTCTGTCCGTAAAAACGCGACCATCGATGACCGCTTTGAGCGAAAAGACACCACATCCGGAAAGCCGATGTTCAATCTCAAAGCATCCAATGGCCAGGTCATCGGCACCTCAGAAGTCTACAGCAGTAAAGCGGCGCGCGATAACGGTATTGCATCAGTGCAAAAAAACGCCCCCGAGGCACGATTGGATGACCAAACAGCTTAACCTCATAATCGTTTTTGCCTTTTTCGGACAAGTCTAAGCACCTGCGGCATTGGACAGCCAAGATACGATTTGCGGGGCTGAAATCGCGCCAGAATGTCGTTTTGTTTCGCGACCTTCGCTGAAGGCGATCAACAGCGGAATGCCACGAACCCCGTAGCGTTGGCTGGCTTGTGGGTAAGCTTCTGTATCCAGTTTGGCAAACCGGGCTTTGCCCTCCAGAGTTTTCGCCGCTTTTGCGAATTCCGGCGCCATCATCCGGCACGGCCCGCACCATGCTGCCCAAAGATCAACGACAAGCGGCAATTCGTCGAGCGCCTGGGCTTTTTTCAAGGTGTCTAGAGAAATCTCTGTGGGTTCACCTTTGACAAGTTTCGCACCACAAGTGCCGCACTTTGGGCCCGCGCCCAGCTTGTCATCCGCAACCCGATTACCCTGTCCGCATGCCAGACACGCCAACTTAAATGCCATATATACCCCCATCTGGTTGAGCTAACCAATTCATACCGCCAATTTTGAACCTCACAAATCCCATCGTACCTGATCAACCGCACTAAATTCGCGGGGAAAAGTTCGTGCTTTGACCGAAATCATGGACAGAGGCCAGAAACACGACCATGCGCGTCTTCGCATGCCACTTCGGATTGATCACCCAGAAAGCTCAATGTCAGGTGCAGATTGTCCGACGGCACCGCCCGACCGACTGGCAGATACTCCTGAAGTCTTTCAAGTTCACCGCGGATTTCATCCGGAAGGTCTATAGCCACAAATACGCGCATGTCATTTTGGGTTTGTGAACTGGGAAAGTCAGTGTCTCTTACTGCCCGCTTTGTGGGGCAACAAAAGCGCATAAATAACTTTGTTTATGGGTACGTCCAAACCTGCTTTCTCCGACAGTCGAGCCACGGCACCAGACACCCATTCGATCTCCAGCGGTCTGCCATTTTCCAAATCGATTGCCGTTGAGGCACGCATGTTAGGCGGAAGCGTCTGCGCCCGCTCCCAGGTCTTGGTCTCTATGTCGTCACCGAGCGCAACGCCACGGGCTCGACCCAAAGCAGCCGTTTCGCCCATCACGTTTCGAAACAGTGCGCCCAGTTCAGGCGTGCTCGTAATATCGGCGATTGTGCAGCGCCCTGCGGCCGTTACGCCGGAGACCGCAGAAAACAGTGCAAATTTGGACCAGAGATCGTGTTCAATATCGTCGGTCGCTGGAGCAGACACACCTGCGTCTGTCAACGCTTCCTGAAGTGCCGCGATCCGCTCCGACGGTTGACTGTCCCGTTCTGCAAAAACGAATTGGTTGAACTCACCCGTTTGAGTGATCACACCGGGTGAAGAGATTGTTGTTGAGACCTGGGCCATACCATTGGCAACATTTTGGTGCGGGATGATCTTGCTTAGGCGATCGGCCGCCTCGACCCCGTTGAGAAAAGGCACGACAACCGTTTCTGTTCCGAGAAGCGGCAAGCACGCCTGAGCCGCTGTTTCTAGGTCATCTCCCTTCACCCCGAAAATGACCGCATCGACTTCGCCGACATTTTTCGGATCATCCGTCGCGATCCAGGGATGCACAGTGAATTTGCCACTTGGCGCATCAAGGATTAGACCATTTTGAGCAATAGCCTCGAGATGCGCTCCGCGCGCAATCGTGGCGACCTGATGCCCCCGCAGCCCCAGTTTGACAGCCAGGAACCCGCCAATTCCGCCCGTTGCTACTGTTGCGATCTTCATGGGCCTCCTCCCTCAAGCTTTATTTGCAGGCTTTCAGTGTAACACAATCATGCAGCTCAAAAAAATGAGCAGTGACATTTGCCCTTAGGAAGATGCAAAGCCGCTCAAGACATCGCAGACCCGGTCCGCCATTTGTGATAGTTGTGTTTAAACACGACGACGCAGAGTCGCAGCATGACTGATGAGCCATTCTACAAAGCACACTGGCGCGACATCGAACCCGATCGCATGGCGGCCTACAAGGGCGGGTTCAGCTGGGATGACGCGGCTGAAGCCCTGTATGCTGCAGCCGACGTGTATGAAGGACAGATAGTTGCAGATTTCGGATGCGGCCCGGGCAAAGTCGCAGTGGAACTCGCCAAGCGCATTGGCCCATCAGGGCATGTCCATGCCATCGACATCAACGCGGGCTTCTTGGAGATCGCCAACGAAAATGCGGTGCAGGCAGGTGTCTCGGATCGATTGACCACCCATCAAAACGATGGTGTGGCACTGCCCTTTTCCGATAACGCGCTGGACCGGGTCACTGCGCGCAACGCAATTATGTATGTCGATGACCCGGTTGCGACATTGCGAGAATTTCATCGGGTGCTGCATTCCGGCGGTCTTGCGCATGCCATCGACGGGGATTGGTACATGATGGTTGCGGAACCCGTGGAGCATGACCTGTGGCGCAGTTTCGTCAAAGCTGCTGCGCACGCCTGTCGCAACGCTGACATGGGCAGAAAGCTTTTCGCTAATTTTTCGGATGCGGGTTTCCAAGACTTGCGGGTATCTGTGATTGCCAACGTTGATACCAGCGGCCGGCTTCTTGGAATGGTGCGCAATATGGCAAAATACGCAGCGAAGAGCGGAACCCTTGAACAGACTGCAATTGATGAAGTTGTTACCAAGGTCGAAGAGGCACTGACAAATGAACGCTACCTGGTCGTGTCACCGCAGTTTGTCGTTACAGGCCGCAAATCAAGTTAGCCCACGACCATTGGGAGTATTTTTAAAAAGGAGTTGGCCCAGATGAAAATCGAGATCAAAGAAAAAGAAAACCTTTTCGTCATTTCACCGGAAGGCAAAATATCCAAGGATGACATCGAGGGTCTCGTTGGAAAGATGAACAGCTATATCAACGAGCGTGATCGCGTGCCGAGCCTCGTTGTTGTGACTGAAAGCGCCCCGATGTGGGAAAGCTTCGATGCGCTGAAGTCCCATATTTCGTTTATTCATGAGCGTCAGAAAATCGTACCAAAGGTCGCCTTTGTCACGGAAAGTGTCCTGCTTTCCCTTGCGCATCCTTTGGCTGACGTGTTCACCGGTGCAAAGATAAGGCGTTTCAAAACCGACGCTTTGGACGATGCGCTGAACTGGGCCGCAATGGAAGAAGATCATCCCGGTGCGATCACCGCGATGGAAGGTTTTCCAGGCGACGTCATCGCGCTGCGCTTTTCCGGTTTGATTACATCGAAAGACTATACGGACAGCCTCGTGCCCTTGATTGAAGGGGCAGCGAAAAACCACGACAAGCTCAAACTGTTATGCGTACTTGATCAGTATTTTGACGGATACTCCGCGGGCGCCATGTGGGACGACGTGCGGTTCGGGTTTTCGCACCTGACGACATTCTCCAAGTTGGCACTGGTAACCGACATCGACTGGATAAGAAAAAGTACGAAACTGTTTGGCAGCCTGATGCCAACAGAAGTCATGGTGTTTGATGTTGAAGACCTCGAAGATGCGAAGAAATGGATTGTCACCTGACGACCGCAAAGGACGTTCAGTCTTTCGCACTGTCAATTGCCAAACTATTCTGTCTGGAGGGACTCCAGATAAACGATCACATTTGCCAACGGCAAACCGGCCATCATTTGTTGACCACTGTTCATGCGCAGTGCCACGTTTTTGTCGGACTCGAGTGATTGTCCGAAGATCGGCATTTCTCCACCGTGGGCCAGCACAGGAGATCGGCCGTCAATTTGCATGGCCACAGCCTCTGTTGGAAACACACCACCATTTCGTTTCGAAAGCTCAGTCAGATCAGGTGTTTCGATCGCGAGCATCTCGGCCATCGGACCAAACCCTTTCGCATCCAGTCCATGGCACTGCCAGCAAGAGTTAAGGAAAAGGGTTTTGCCGTCCTCAACATTTATTTCTTGTGCTGAGGCGGCGCCCGCTGCCGCGAGTGTAAAGATCATTGCTCGAATTGTTACCATCTAAGTTCTCCTTATTTTAGAAACCTAGCTTGCCTGACGATAACGCTATTCCAAAGACTTTAGGTATGCGATCAAGTCATCGATTTGATCCGGCTCAAATTCGAACCGCGGCATCTCCGGGTGTCCGGTGTAAATGCCTTCAGCGAACGCTTCTTCAAGATGTTCGACAGGATAACGCTTATGGAGGTCTCTTAACGGGGGAGCGGCAGACAAAGGGCTGGAGCCGGTCTTTCCAACGGCATGACACTGTGAGCAATACGTCTGAACTATTGTCTCCCCGCGTTGAACTGCAAGCACCGTCTGCGCTTCGGCGGCGTGAGCGAAGAAGAGACCGGCAATGGTTGCTAAGCCAGAACAAAGTGTCTTCAAATGTTTCTCCCTCTTTACTGATGCGAATTGTGCAATCCGACCTCATTCACTTTGGAGCTTGCGGCAATCCCCGCAAGCAATAAAGACCCGACATATGCAGGGTCGTTTCGCTGGCGACACCACCGAAAAAAGAAGCGGCGTCATTCGCGAAATACGAACAGGCTAGCCGTTTGTCATTGTACTACAACCGCTTCGGGTTGGATAGCGGACCTAACTGAAACAAATAGCTAGGTCCGCCATGCTGGACGAAGCAGCCCGTTTCAGGTGCAGCATCTGAGTAGGTTGACCAAAGCTTGCAAGATGTCTCCTCGTGTCAGAAAGTACCTGGCAACGTATTCAGGGAGAACGCAAACATGGGTTTCGTTGACGCAATAAAGACATGCCTTGCAAAATACTTCGTTTTCTCGGGGCGCGCGTTGCGGTCCGAGTACTGGTGGTTTGTGTTGTTTGTCGTCATCGTCAGCATTGTCTTGGCAATTATCGACGCCTCTCTATTCGGCATGAACCCTGAAACTGGAGAGAGTAACCAAGTCATCACACCAATTTTCCAACTTGCAGTTGTTATACCTATGCTTGCTGCTGGATGGCGTCGTTTGCACGACACTGGAAGACCAGGCTGGTACCTGCTTTTGCCCGCAGCGCTCAGCATCGCAACCATGTTTATGCTTTTCAGCGGCGTCGCCGCGTTCTCAGTTCTCGAACAAGGTGCGGACGACCCTGATGCGTTGAGAGGCCCAGCAGCCCTTCTAGGCGCAACCGGCTTGATGGTTGTTGGGGTACTTCAGCTCATACTCTCAGTACTGATGATCTGGTGGCTAAGCCGACCGTCACAGGAAGGTGCGAATGACTACGGCCCACCTGCGGCGTAAGACGATGGTGGGCCGTAGTCAGGGATTTTTCAGCGCCCTAACGCAACACTAGTAAACTACTAAGAAGGTTACCTATGAAGAGACATCTGATCACCGGCACGGTCCTCTCAATATTGATGTCATCCCCCGCTACGGCTGAGTGGAATTTTAGCGGACCGCCCAATGCCAACGCCTTCATCCAGACTGACAACATGACGCTGGAGCTGCAATGCGACCTGGTCCGTTTCGCGCCGGCGGGTTATGAAGACGCAAAGGATATTGTTGCCAAGCAAGGCCTGTCATTCCGCTTCATGAAGGATGGCTCGACCGAGGTTGGCGCATTCCAGACGGGATCGGCGAATGCGGATATCTCGATCGCCGACAACTATCCTGTCGAAATCCGTTTCTTCGAGCAAAGCGACTATAATTTCGTTTTGGATCAGATCGCGCAAAACGCAGTACTGAACCTTTCGATGGTCGAGCAGGATATCACGTACGGTATCTTCACACTCAAAGGATCATCCGCAGCTATCAAATCGCTACGAGCGGCCTGCAATTCCGGTGCATCTGTCTCTCAAACCTTGGAGGCGCCCGAAGGTATTGTCTATTGTGGAGGTGGTGCCGTTCAGAGGGTCATCGAATACGCGATGGTGGGTCAACCAGGTGACCAGTGGGATGCCATCGTGACCGTCAATGGTGAGACCGTACGCGCGATGACTTCATACAGCTTCTTCGGAAACTCCCAACCACCAGCGGGCTTCCAGCTCGCTCTATTGGGCGAAGATCGGTCAGAGTTCCTTGTCTTCAGCGACGGGGGGCGGAACTGGATCGAATTCGGCGATTACAACTACGAGCAATGCAATTGAAACACATGGGAAGGCTGGAGAGACAGAGATGGGACACCAGCTAGCCGGAACGGGCAAAGGAATTGCTGTTCGACGATGGACGGTCGCTCTTTATGCGATGTTTGCAGCTCTTTGTACTGCTTCGGCAAACGCGCAAGATTTGTCCGAACTGCCTTTTCAGTTGCTGGAAAAAGTCGAGGTCGCACGGCAGGCATGTTCAGAATTCGAGAACGGACAGTTCGCCCTCGAATTAGGAGCCGTTCACCGTATTGATCTCGATGGTGACATCCAACGGGACTGGATTCTGGACGAGTCCGGGTTCGCCTGCTCCACCGCTGTGTCGCTCTATTGCGGCACAGGCGATTGCATGTCTCACTTCCTGATCGGGGATCATATGTTCTCGCTTCTCAATCAGGGTTGGGACATGGCCAACATCGGTCCATTCCGGGTGCTTTTGGCAGATGTGCATGGCTCGCAATGTGACGGGATCAATCCAACACCCTGCGTTGTTGCTAGTGTTTGGGATGTGGATGAGAAAATCTGGCGGAGCACGGGGGCAGAGTGGGAGTAGAACCAATGAAACAACGCCTCGAAAGGTGTATGACTGCAATCGGCATCTGCGCTCTGGTGCTGGCCGCATCGGGATGCGTCGAAACTGCTCCCGAAGTCGCGATCAGCGAACCTGACCCGGAACTGAACTTTGTCCGCGGATACCGAAGCGTTGCAGACGAGTGCCAGCTTGTCGGCGAAACGGCGTTCACGGTCGATTTCCTCGACGATGCTGCCGATCTTGTGGCCTGCCCGACGGGCAGCGCAGCGATGGCGAGCCTAATGGCGGAAACGGAAGCGCCTGTAATCACCCAGACCAACAGCTTCTCGTTCTTCAGCATTCCTTACCGCTGAACCACATGCTTGCGCCAGGCAATGAATGGCCTGCTCAGTCGAATATGCTAGAACAACTTCTGAACTAGTCCGCAACATTCATCGAGAAGAAATAGGTCGCGCACATAGTCTGGTCGGCAATGCTTGTGGGCGCGTCTATCCCGGTGAACATTGCGATGCCTAGATAGCTAAAACCGGAGCCTTCCTCGTCCCAGGCTGCCATATAGGTTATTGGCTGGTCTCCACAAAGCGTGTTTCCCTGCCGCAAGGGTCCGACATCCCCTGATACACGGAATACCTGAGCAACAGGCACATCGCCGGACGCGCCCCAATTGCCAGCAGCCCGAGGGTCAATAACTTCGAGATCAAGAAACCTGCCGGTCTCGAAAACCATTCGTTTGGTGGACAAAATCACTGGGCCGGTAATTGCCATCGCCGTCTCGCTGTAGGGATTGAAGGCCTCGGATTCTTCCAAAAGCGGTTGGGATGATGCGGGGCCGCCCAATATCCCCATTGCCATTAGCTGCATCAGGATCGATCGACACATTTGTTTCTCCATTGAGCGAAGTGGTCTGACAACTTTAAAACACCATTTTGCTATTCCATCGAACGCAGTCGAGTGTCTCTACCCATCTTTTCGAATGCTGCGTACGCGATCAAGGTCTGAGAAGGGCTCGACTCAGTCATCCGATTGTTTATCTCAGATGACGGCTAAGCGCTGCTCAGCGGTCGTTCGGTCGCGAAAAACCGAACTTTCTGCTGTCAATGACCGGTTCCGGAGATAGCAGACGCTCGTCAAAAATTCGTCTATGACCGAGTTGCGGACCTTCCAGCCGTTCGCCGCAACTGCGAAGATTCAAGGTTCGCGATCGATTGAATCGGCACCACATAACTGTCGTTCTTCACCAATTCTTCCTCCAAATGACTGCAGATGACAGTCTTAAGTGATGATCCATGATACTCACACAAGCGGCGGGTGAATCGTGATGGTTGGCTCCAATTTTTTTTGGGAGCACAGATAAGTTGAAACATCGGGAAAAAGCATGGGGAAAAAAAGTATGAAGCGGTTTTTGTCACTAACCACAGTTGTGTGTTTAATGGGGTCGACGGCACTTGCTTTCGAACCAACGCCGGAGGCTGAAAGTCTCAAGAAAGCATATCCTGGAAAATCCTATTCCCCTTACGCTCAGCGCGGCATTCCAGACCGCCCGCTGTGGGGCGATACACACCTGCATACCTCGACATCATTTGACGCAGGCGCCTTTGGCAACCGGCTGGACGCGCGCGCTGCATACCGCTTCGCCAAGGGGGAGGAAGTGCAGTCCACTACGGGTTTCATGGCGCGACTGTCCCGACCACTTGACTGGCTAGTTGTCGCTGACCACTCGGACAACATGGGCTTGTTCGACATGATCTTCGACCAAGACCCCAGCATCATGTCCGATCCCGAAGGTAACCGTATTGCGACCATGGTCGCCAATGGTGGCGACGAGGGTGTCACTGCGGCGCTAGAACTGGTCGATGCCTATTCGCGCGGCGAAGTACTTTCTCCAGCACTAGCCGTCGAGGCTGGCTCCAAACTATTCCGCTCGGTCTGGCAACGTCAAATCAAAGCAGCGGAAGAAGCTTACGAACCGGGTCAATTCTCTAGCTTCATAGGATACGAATGGACTTCGCTCATACAGGGCGCCAACATGCACCGCGTGGTGATGTATCGTGACGGGGGCGACAAAGCTGGAATGATGGACCCGTTCACGACTGAAGCGCCAAACGGTTCGATCAATCCGCGCGATCTTTGGAACTGGATGGCGAATTATGAGGAGGTCACACGCGGAGACGTTCTGGCCATTGCTCACAACGGCAACCTGTCCAACGGCATCATGTTCCCTGAGGTTGCACAATTTGATGGTCGTGAACTGGATGCAGATTACGCAGCGACGCGTGCGCTCTGGGAGCCTGTCTATGAGGCCACGCAAATCAAGGGTGATGGTGAGGCCCACCCCTTCCTGAGCCCAAACGATGAGTTTGCCGACTACGAGACTTGGGACACAGGTAACTTGAATTTGTCCGAGGCAAAGACCGAGGACATGTTGGCCGGTGAATATGCCCGCGAGGCGCTAAAAACTGGGCTGATGCTTGAAACATCACTGGGCACCAATCCTTACAAGTTCGGTATGGTCGGCTCGACCGACAGCCATACGTCCCTCGCCACCGCTCAGGAGGACAATTTTTTCGGTAAGCATTCTGGTGCAGAGCCGAGCCCACAGCGACCAAAACATGTTGTTGCCCAATTTGACGATGTGCAGCTTATCAGTTGGGAGATGGTGGCCTCAGGTCTTGCGGCGGTCTGGGCAACTGAAAACACCCGCGAAGCAATCTTCGACGCGATGGAACGCAAGGAGGTCTACGCAACTACGGGATCACGTATGGGAGTAAGGTTCTTCGGCGGCTGGGATTATTCCATTGATGACCTGACATCGCGGACGCCAGCGACGCCGGGATACGCCAAGGGTGCGCCAATGGGCGGCGATCTCCCAGCGCGCCCCGAGGGCGTCGAGGCACCTAACTTCATGGTATATGCGCTCAAAGACCCGCTTGGGGCAAACTTGGACCGCATTCAGATTGTAAAAGGATGGTTGGATTCCGATGGGGCAACCCAAGAGCAAGTCTATGACGTGGTATGGGCCGGTGACAGACAGCCCGACGCCAACGGCAAGCTACCTGCAATTGGCTCGACAGTGGATGTTGAGCGCGCGACGTGGACAAACTCGATCGGGCAGGCTGAGATGGGTACAGTATGGACCGATCCCGACTTTGATCCTTCCCAGTCGGCTTTCTACTACGCACGGGTTATAGAGATACCGACCCCGCGCTGGACAGTTTATGATGCCTTCCGAATGGGCGCAGAACTGCCCGAAGAGGCGCCCACGGAAACGCAAGAACGCGCCTACACGTCACCCATCTGGTACACGCCTGGTTGAACAACTCATTCCCAAAGTGAGAACCGAGGCGGCCCGACGGGCCGTCTCTTTTTTTGCGGTTCTTACAAATGGCTGAGTAGTTTGATGGAGCATCATTGAATTCGGCCAAACTAAGAGCTGCATAGACCAGATCAAACGTGAAGCAGACGGTTCTGCAGATCGTCCACCGACGCAATTGCGCAGGAATGTGTTCAACCACCAGTGCGACAGGTGCTCAGCCCGGCGCTCAGGCTTCGGGTGGCTCCCCCCGCAGCGAAGTTCGATGAAGCTATGACCGAGTTCCGCCTGCCTTGCATCGACCACCGCGATTGCAGCTGACGTGTCGATCACCGAGGACAATGTAAATATTGGCGCAGCGAAGTACTCCCCGTATCTTTACCGCGGACATCCCACACAAGTCTTTTGGGGCGATACGCATTTGCACACGTCCTATTCGACCGATGCAGGCATGATCGGAAACCGCCTGCCTCCCGACTCTGCCTTGCGGTTCGCCAAAGGAGAGAAGGTAGTATCATCCACCGGCGTCGAAGCGCGCTTGATTCAGCCACTGGATTTTCTCGTCGTAGCGGATCACGCAGAGAACCTTGGCTTGGCGGTGATGATTGAGGAGTCAGATGCGGCGCTGCTTCGCGATCGATGGGGCAAGGAAGTCCACGATCTCGTCAAGGCCGGGGACAGCTACGGCGCCTATGGAAAGTGGGGCGAAGAAGGGGTGGCGACCGGCATCAACCCAATGCCAAACGTTGCTTTGCAAAGGAACATGTGGGAGCGGCTCATTGATGCCGTCGAACACCACAATGAACCGGGTGTCTTCACTTCATTGCATGCTTTCGAGTGGACCTCATCTCCCAGCGTCAGGAACCTGCACCGCGTGGTGTTGTTCCGGGATGACGACGACCGTGTAAAGCAAGTGCTGCCGTTCTCAGCATATGACTCAGAAGATCCAGAGGATTTGTGGGACTATCTCGAAATCTATGAGGAGAAAACCGGCGGCCAGGTGCTCGCCATCCCACATAACGGCAACTTGTCCAATGGATTGATGTTTGACGTGGAGACCCGAGCGGGCGAGCCCATCGACGCGGCCTACGCAAAACGGCGGATGCGTTGGGAACCGATCTATGAGGTAACTCAGGGCAAAGGCGATGGAGAGGCGCATCCCTTCCTTTCGCCCGAAGACGAGTTCGCCGACTTCCATATCTGGGACAAGGGCGATTTCGGCTTAGAAGCAAAGACACCCGAAATGCTTCCCAATGAATATGCCCGCAGCGCGCTCAAGCTCGGGTTGGAGCAGCAAGCAGCGCTTGGCGTTAACCCTTTCAAATTCGGTATGATCGGATCGAGCGACTCCCATACCTCACTTGCCGGTACACGCGAAGAAAACTACTTCGGAAAATTCTCCGGCGTGGAGCCCGGTACTGGTGCCTTCCGCTATGACGACGACGTTGTTTCAGATCGACGTCCAGATGGTGACGGAAGCGTGCAAATCAAGCACTGGGAGACGACGGCTGGAGCGCTGGCCGGTGTTTGGGCTCGGGAGAACACCCGAAAAGCGATATGGGACGCGATGGCCCGCAAGGAGGTATATGCTTCTACCGGCACGCGACCGGTGCTCAGGGTCTTCGCCGGATGGAATTTCACGGAGGACGATGTGTTTACGCCGGACTTTGCCACCATCGGATATGCAAACGGTGTGCCCATGGGCGGCGACATGACCGCGGCACCCGAGGGGCGCGCGCCCAAACTGATGGTCCGCGCCTTGCGTGATCCGAATGGTGCCAACCTCGACCGGATCCAGATTGTGAAGGGCTGGCTTGATGCCAACGGAGTGTCCCAGGAACGGATTTATGACGTGGCCTGCTCGGACGAACGAACGATTTCGGACAATAATCGCTGCGATCGCCCTGTCGGGGACACAGTCGATCTGGAGACCGCGACCTATACCAACACTATTGGAGGGGCAGCATTGGCAGCCTATTGGGAAGACCCGGATTTCGATCCATCCAGCAGTGCCTTCTATTATGTGCGCATCCTGGAAATTCCAACACCAACATGGCTTGCCTATGACCGTGTCAAGCTTGGCTCAGAGATCCCGGCCGAAGGCATACTAAAGCATCAGGAACGCGCCTACACTTCACCGATCTGGTACACGCCGGAAGGGTGACTCCAGCTTTTTCGATTTGCGACTGGAGATAGAACTTCGTTTAGGCTGTCAAAGCGTGAAAGGCGTCACCAACTGCAAGGTGGCGTCTTTTTTCGGCTGTTTTGGGGCTCGGAACTGACCTACGCCGGTTTTCATCGGCGTCTGTCGTAATTGAGAATTTGAGATTTAGAATTTCCGGTGGGGCCGGAGATAAAAGATCGTAGATCGTAAGACAGGCCATGGAGGCTGGACCAACATATGCGTTTCTTGAGGTGGTTATTGGTGATTGTGGCTCTCTTTGCAGTCGGGGTGGTGGTGTTGAGAACAGTATCCTTCCGGCAGCCCGGCTGTGCGCAGGTCATCAATGAAGCGTTCGGCGATGTTGTGATCCCTGAACTTTCCCTCAAGGCTATTGAGCTGATCCTTGATGGTGTAGTCAGGTTGGTTTTTAAGCAGCTCGCTAATGGATGTCCTTGCTTTTTCCGTTTGACCAGTTCGCACGTACAAGGCCGCTTGGGTGCGACGCGCCAGATTGGGCATGTTTGTCATTTGATCTATAGCTTCGAGCCCAGCTTCATACTGACCTGCAAAGTATCGGGCCCAGGCCAGGGTCCAGAGATACCAATCGGGGTGATGTGGATTGAGGCGCATGGCGGTTGTCAGCCTGTCGACCGCTTCATTGACCCGTCCGAGGTAGACTAGCGTTTCTACCGAGCCCGCTAACACTCCTGCCGAATTAGGGTTAAGCTCAATAGCCCGATTGTACTCTTTTTCGGACTGATCTAGCGAGTTGGCTTGCATATATGCATGTGCCAAAACCCAATGCGCAAGGGAGCTGTCTGGATCAAGCCCAACAGCTTCTCGGGCAGCTTCCAATGCAAGGCCAAGCGCTTCCTCTTGTTTCCGGTCGGCGCACCATCCCCACCGATCGCAGTTAATATGTACCCAAGCGAGGCTGAAATAGGCAATCGCGTAATCTGGGTCGAGTTCGAGCGCTTTTTCCGCAAGTTGCTTAGCGTTTTCGTTGCCCTCAGGTGTGAACTTAAACCGTTCAGCCCGGCTCAAATATACAAGCTCATACGCACCCTGGCTTTTTGTCGGTCGGTGCAGCAGGCGATCGTATTCAGCGATGTCGATGTTCTGCTCGAGCGTTGCAACAATGGTGCGTGCAATGTCATCTTGTAGTGCGAAGATATCGTCCATTTCCCGATCATAGGTTTCCGTCCAAATGGCGTACCCGACAGTTGCGTCAATGAGAGTGGCAATCACCCGGATCCGGTCACCTGACTTTTGCTGACTGCCTTCCAGTACGTATCGCACGCCTAGCTCGCCGGCGATATCACGTACGTCTGCGGACTTGTCCCGGTAGTAGAAGCTGGAATTCCGGGCAATGACGAAAAACTCGGGAAACCGCGACAGCTTGCTGATGATTTCTTCACTGATGGCATCGCTGAGGTAATCCTTGTCGTCCCCTTGGCTCAAGTCGTTGAACGCCAGCACGGCAATGGATGGTTTGGTCGGAAGTGGAATGTCCATTTCCGCTGACCCAACCGGGGCGAAATCTGGTCTACTAAATTGCCACCAAACCAACGCCACGCAGACAATCACTGCGCACAAGCCCACTGCCAAAGCAGTAAATCGCGTAACTTGCCGGCGTTGGCTTTCGTCGTGCTTGAACACCGGTGTAGCCAGCGCTTCGGCCTTTTCATTAAGCGATACGTCGAACACTGGAACCGGTTGTTGGATATTTTTTACCGAAACGTCCCGCTGATCTTCGAAATCAAGGTCCAATTTTCCGCGCAGCTGGCTATGCACGTTCCGGTGCATAGCAATCCCGCCCGCTTTGGCGAGCCCTTCGATCCTTGCCGCGATATTTACTCCGTCTCCGTGTATGTCACCTCGATCGTCAATTATATCACCGACATTGATCCCGATACGGAAATCGATCCTTTCGTCATCGGGAAGAGCAGAATTTCTTTTTGCCATCGCAAGCTGCACCTCGACCGCAAACCGAACTGCATCCACAGCGCTTGCAAACTCCATCAAGGCACCGTCGCCCATCAGTTTGATGGTTTGCCCACCGTACTGAGAAGCCTTGGGATCGATTAGCTCGGCGCGATGGGACTTGAGAGTTGAAAGCGTTCTCGTCTCAGCAATCTCCATCAAGCGGGAATACCCTACAGCATCAATGGCCAGAATAACTGTGAGACGGCGCTTTTCCATTTGATCTCCCGAGATGCAGATTATTGCAACGGCACCTTAAACTCCAGCATGCCATCTACTCTTCGGTAAAAGTTGTACTGGGTCAGAAAATACAACGGTTCAACCAATGGCAGCTCCGGGCTCAGGGCAGTCATTCGCTGCGTTTTGCATGAGCGCCCGCTTTTGAATTGTCAGTCCCATAAGAAATTCTGCAGCTCATCAGAACCCCTTCGATAGTTATGCTAAAAATTCGGCAAAGCTGACATGCAGAGTCATCTGATCTATCCTGCTTGCATTCAACAAAGGAGGTTTTCCGATGACCAATTTGCAAGATGTGGCTCAGCACTACCATTCCGGACACCTGCTAAAACGTATCTCCGATGGCTGCACTGCCCTGGACCTGACACCGCCGATCGCTCATGGCGCCCTGGCGCCAGTGGACGAGTTTCACATTGGTGGCCGACGCGCGACAGAACCGTTCGTGAAGTCGCTGCAGCTTTCACAAGGAAGCTGTGTACTGGACCTTGGCTGCGGATTGGGAGGCCCTGCCCGCTTCGTCGCCGCGACGACAGGTGCTCATGTGACTGGCATCGACCTGACGCCCGAATTTGTTGAGGCCGGGCGTGCGTTGACCGAATGGACTGGATTGGCAGACCAGATCGAGCTTGTTGAAGGCAGCGTGCTCGAATTGCCGCTCGAAGAGGACACGATGGACGCTGCCTATATGATCCATGTGGGCATGAATATCGCCGACAAAGCCGGGATCGCACGAGAAGCGGCACGAGTTCTCAAACCCGGCGGCATCTTCGCCATCTACGATGTGATGCAGGTGGGCAGCGGGCAAATGGACTACCCTGCGCCTTGGGCATCTTCCGACGACCAAAGCGCGCTGGCACCGCCTGAGACCTACGAGGCGGCTTTAAAGTCCGTTGGGTTCGAAATCGGAGAGCGCATCGACAGAACGGCGTTTGCCAAACAGTTCTTTGCTGATCTGGCTGCTGCGCAAGCCAATGCCGACGGTCCTCCGCCGCTGGGGCTGCATCTCATCATGGGCGATGATACTGCGCTGAAAGTTCGTCATATGGTTCAGAACATAGAGTCAGGCTTAATTGCCCCGATCGAGATTCACGCGCGACTGCCTGGTTGAACTCTGGACTGCTGCCGCTCTTTCAGTTCGGCGCAAACCGTCTCCATCGCCGGCCTCAGAGCATCCAGTGAAGGCAGAGTGTAGCGTTGACCTGTAATGGACAAAGGCGTGTGATTTAGAAGCCGTCCCACCACTTCTTCAAGCACGCCCGCCTCCATCGCCACAGTTGCAAAAGTCCGCCGATGCGCGTGGGCGCTCCACTTCATGCGCTGTGGACCAGTGATGTATCCGGTCGCAGATTTCGGCGAAGGGAACACCCACTTGCGGCTCAGCGGTTTGAGCGGTGCCAGTATATCATGGTGTGTTTGCAGGATCGGCAAATCGAAACTGCGGCCATTCTTGGTCATTGGAAGATGGATGCGATCCTCATAGACGTTTTTCCATTCAAGGTTCAGTGCCTCGCCTTTCCGCAGGCCCGTGAACAGCAACAACTCATAGAACACCGTGTGGATCGGATTGCGCAATCCATCAATGGTGCGCCGCCACTCTGACAAATCCTCGATCGTCCGACCGTCGGGTTGCTCTTCATACCATTCGATTGCCATAGTCGGACACTCTGGCAGGTCATGCGTGCGCCGTGCATGGTTATAAATCGACCTGAAATATCGCAGGGCATGGTTCGCCGTTGATGGGTTGTCAGCCAGTTGCTGGTGGCGCCGCACAACCATGGACTTTGTTATCTCGTCCAGAGGCAGTCTCAGCCAGTCCTTGAGCTGGTTTTCCATGTAGGCTCGAACACCGTGCTTGTATTGATCTGACCTTAGCTTTGGGCGGGCCAAATAGGCTTCCGTCGCGGTCTGTAGTGTTGGTGCGCCAATCTGGGCCGCCTTCCCTGCCCCACGCCCCATTTCCAGTGCAAGTTCCATAGCGGTCTGGCGGGCCGCCTGCGAGGAGATCACTGGGTGGCGACCAATCAGTACACGCTTGGTCTGGCCTCCAACGTCTTTCTGAAAATACCAGGTCTTCGACCTTTTCCCCACAAAGAGCACAAGCCCCTTTATCTCGGTGTCCCAGTACTTCTGCGTCCCCTCGGGCGAGAACGAAAGCTTCTTTGCGTAGGTTTCTGTCAGCTTTGGCATTTTGTCGGCTTTTTGTCGGAAACAGTATCATACTATAGGTATCAACAGCATGCAGTATGCGATACAGAAGTCAATAAAATGATATGGTTAACGGCAATAAGCAACAGAGTGATACGTAGGACACCTGCTTGGAAGGCTAAGGTCTTACCACTACACAACGCCCGCCCAGTGGATTCATCCACTATTTCATACCTATACTGGCGTCAAGTGGAACGAATTGAATGGCTGTCCCTGTGGACTAGTGCAAGGGTACTTCCGGCCCAAAGTCGCTATCGTAAACTCAAACTTTCGAGATTTCAGTCCGAACGTCGGCTTTCAACAGGACCGGACGTTCGCTGCGGGAACAACGAATGTCTCAGTTGCTCGGACCGGTCATTCGCCGCAGACTGCCCCGATGGCTGCTTAGCGCACGGAGCCGACATTACTGTCAGCTCCTGTTTTGTGGTCCATTCAAGGTTTCGGCGTGTACCAGATGGGAGATGTGTAAGCCCGTTCCTGTTGTTCCAAAGGTGCCCCTTCTGGAGCCTCAAGCCCGTATCTCACAACGTCATAGAGATACCACGGTGGCGTCGGGATTTCGAGAACGCGCGCATAGTAAAACGCCCGTTCATTCGCATCGAAATCCGGGTCGGCCCAAACAGTGACGAGCTCCGACGCTCCGATTGTATTTGACCATGTTGCCGTTGCAGGGTCGACCGTGCTGCCGACGGCGGGCAGCTTACCGTTGTCGCCTATGACGCGATCGCCAGACCAGACAACATCGTACACTTTTTCCTGCGTGTTACCATCCGCATCGATCCAACCCTTGATGATCTGAATGCGGTCAAGATTAGCGCCGATAGGATCGCGTAAGGCAGCCAGCAGGAAAGTCGGGGCTGCACCGTCTTCCGGCGGGGCAGTCAAATCGGACCCCATCGGAACACCTTTGGTGTAACCGACTTCAGAGATCTCACGGCGGATGAGATCAGTTTCAGTGAAATCGTAGCCGCCAAAGAACCGCACTGCCATACGTGGCCCGGTTGTGCCGTAGACCTCCTTGCGGTCCATTGCATCAAAGAGCGATGCACGAGTGTTTTCCTGTGCCCAGACGGCCGTCAAACCGGACGCAACCTGTTGCCAACTGAAAAGCTCGCCATTTTCGTTGCTCATAAATGGATGCGTTAAGCGTTCAGCAGAAGGCTCATATCCAGTGTGCTTTCCGAAGAAATTGTTCTCCTCAATTGCGGGTAAGGATGTATGAGAGTCCGTCGCACCTGCCATGCCGAACTTATATGGGTTGGTACCGAATTTCTCTTCAAGCAACATACCATTCTTCAAAGCTTCGCGGGCATACTCACCTGCGAGCATATCGTCGGTTTTGGCTTCGCTCAGATCAAGGTTGCCAACGTCCCAAGTCCCGTAATCCGCAAACTCATCATCTGGTGACAGGTACGGATGGGTTTCTCCGTCACCTTTGATTTGCGTGACCTCATACATGCGTTCCCATTTGGCCCGCTGTTCGACGTAAAACTGGTCTATTGCCTTGCCAGTGAACTGCGCGTCCATCGGGAACATTATCCCATTCGAAAGATTGCCATTGTGCGCAAAGGCCATTGTTGCGCCATTTGTCCTAGCTTCGTAGTCCTCAAGATATTTGTACAGATCCAGAGGATCATTGCTGCCAACCGGCGCTAGTGTTGTGTAGGGTACAACCTGCCTTGCACGATCGGGACCATCGCGGAAAATGACATTGCGGTGCAAGTTGGCACCCGCTTCAAGTGAGGTCCATTCGAAACCGATGAAAGCTGTAAAAGTGCCCGGGTCGTTGAACTCTTCAGCAGCGTTTATGACATCATCCCAAATCGTGGCATACCGACGCGCGCCCGGTGAGTAATTCGCAAACATTTCCGGGTCCATTTCACCCTGAGAAAATGTTGTAATCAGATCAAGGGTCGCATTAACGGCATCCTGACCGCCGGCTCCGAAGCCTTCCGCCCACCGCGCACCTTGTTCGTACTGTGTGACAATTGGGGACTTTGCAAGAATGTCTGTTATCATTCCCATGCCGTCGGAGTGATCGGTAATGGCAAGCCAATCCAAAGGCCTGCTAAGTCTGATATCCTGACCGGAAGATGCTGTAACCTGTTCACCACGTGCAACGCGATACGCTTCACGCAGCCCCAGACGGTTCCCGAAACCTCCTGCATCCATTGAAAGACCAGTGTGTAAATGGTTGTCACCCCACAATGGCCGTTCAGGGAAATTACGATCCACATAGGGTGAGTAGGGAGTATCTATAGGAAAAACATCGGCGAGTTGATCTTCATTTGCCTGATATTCTTGTGACACAGCAACGCCGCTAACGAACAATGCGAGTGCGGTCGAATAAGTGAGAAAGCCTAAGCGAGACATATCTATTTTTCCTTCCGGGTAATTTGTCCCAAGTCTTGCACAGGTTCTTGAAGAAATGAAAGCATATTGCTTGTAAACGTCTCATTCGGTGACGCAGGTCGAACCTTTGGGTCGCTCTGGGCTTCCGTTTCTTGAAATTATTGAAATTGGCTTGCGATACACATTTCTGTATTGCGATGTGCATCTGGGCAAGCGATTTCCAAAGGCCTCTCTGGGCTCGAACCAGCCGTTCTCCGAGTTTGGTTTGCATGGCTGCTTTCGATCTCAGCATGTAATTTCGCATTAGCCCCCAACACCTGTGCGACTATTTGATTAGCACAGGAGAGATAATTCTATTCTCAAGGCTGAACTGTCTTTCCGCAAACCACTCAATTTTCGAAGCACTTGCCGTTTGTGGCGACCACTCTTTCGAAGAATGCTTTGTGATTGCGTTCTAAGCCTGTGTCCGGGAAACGCGCTGGCAAAAAGTAGGCATCGTTTTTCTTTAGCATGGCAAAGAGAGCATCAAGTTCGATCTCGATATGTTCCCGGATCCCCGGCCGCCAAACCACGATGAAAAACTGCGACAACCGGCAGCTTGTCATTATCGTCCGATCCTGTTGAGACAGTTTGGAATCCGTCTGGATAAACGGGTGATCCACCGCACCAATGACGGACGCCGCCTGATTGTAATGCATGGAGATCAGTTTGATGGTCCTCTGTTGAGAGGCGCATCCAAGCGCGCTGACGGTTTATGGTCTCGGTTGGACAAAATTTCCTGGGCAAGATCGAAACCATCAGATCTCGACGGAAACGGCAATGGCTCGCGGTGGTCGCTGGGCAAGGCAATTGCAACCAACGCCAAGTCGCTGATCTGGAGCTTTACCGATACCGCGTTGCGTGAGGCTGTGCGGGGCGGCGTGGACGGCATTGTCTGCGGTCACAGCCATGTGGCTGCGGTATCCTCACGCGGTGCGCATGTTTTTGCAAATTGCGGTTCCTGGACCGGTGCCCGCGAGCAGGCGGACATCACACGGCGGTCGTCGAACGCTGCAACGGAACTTTGGAGCTGATGAAATGGCCGCCGATGCGACCGTCCCGGCAGGATCAACAATCCCGAACACTCAGTCCGGACCATCCAAACACGCGAAGTTCCAAGGCAGCGAGGCTCGTACGCTTAGTGCACAGGCTTTGGATGCCTTTACACGTCGATGGCGCTGCCCCGGGTTTCCAGTTGAACACGGAATACGGCGCGACAGGTGCAAATAGATAAACAGGAAATGGCCAAAGGAAATGGAAAAAGTGCGATTGACGGGGTTTCCCCATCTCAAAGCCGCCTGGTTTAACTCTCTGAACGGGTTGAGAGATGTTTGGAAAACCGAGGAAGCGTTTCGCATCGAGGCTGCGGCGTTGATTGCGAGCGTGCCATTTGCGTATTGGTTGGGAGAAACAGTTTTCAACGCAGCCATTCTATGCGGAGTGGTTCTTCTGATCTTGATCGTTGAAGTACTGAACACGGCTGTGGAAGCGGTCGTTGACAGGATCGGTCCGGAGCGCCACGAATTATCCCGCATTGCAATAGACTTGGGATCTCTTGCAGTTGTAATGGCATCTGTGCTTGCAGGGATTATTTGGCTGGCAGCACTCTATGACAGGGTTTTTGCCTGACTGTCTGTCATCTACTTCAAGAAGCCACGGCGGCTTCGAATACACGCCGATGCAGCAGTCTCGCTAGACGACCCCTTGCTCGCGGAGTTATGCGACATGATCGAAGCAGCACCCTATGGACTGAAAACAGAAACCTAGTTTTGTAATACGTTTTTATAGATCACGCCGTCTTTCATGATCAGGTCGAAATTGCCTTCGGGGTTGCCCACAAGATCAATATCTTCCAGCGGATTGCCATCCACGAGGATCAGATCCGCATATGCGCCTTCTTCAATCACGCCCAAAGGTCCATCAGGATAAGGCGTCAGCGGACCCGACAGTTTGAGCAACTCGGCGTTGTCGCAGGTCGCCATCTTCAGCGTCTCAAAAGGCGTGAACCACTTTTGCAATTTGGCTAATTGAGCGCCTTGCCGCTTTGCAAGGTCGGGGCTGAACAACGTGTCGGTACCAAAGGCGATTTTAACGCCAAGTGCCTTGGCCGTACGGTAAACAAAATCTGTACCGTCGGTCACGAACTTGTATTTGGCACTCTGCACAATGTTCAATGTTGGCGCATCCTCGTCGTCCAGAAACGGCTGCATACTGAGCCATACGCCCTCATCCCGCATACGCTCAAGCGTTTCGCGCGTGGCCATATGGCCGTGTTCGATACTCTTCACCCCTGCGTCGAGAGAGTGGATAACAGCTTCGTTATTGATCGCGTGGGTAAGCACATACTTTCCCCAGTTTTCCGCCGCTTCCACAGCCGCTTCCAATTCCGCTTTGCTGAACTGGATCGTATGGATCGGGTCATATGACGATGTGACACCACCGCCAGCCATCAATTTGATTTGCGTGGCGCCCTGCATCAGATTTTCGCGTACACGTTTGGTCACTTCAGGTACGCCGTCAGCAATATAGAAACCGTTGTTTCTTTCGAGGCTGTGCGGATTGTCGGGTGTTGCGGGCACGTCATAGGTAAACCGGAAATCCATGTGCCCGGATGTTTGCGAGATCGCCGGGCCGGATGGGAATATCCGCGGGCCGACGATCAGGCCCTTATCGGTTGCGCGGGCGATGTCAAACATTGGCCCGGCTGCCTCGCACACAGTTGTAAAACCGCGATACAGCGCGTTCTCTTGTACACGTGCCGCGACGAGGTTCCAGTAGCCTTCACCAGTTGTCAGGATTTGGGGAATGGTCGCTTCGGCATAAACGCCGTGCCAATGCGCATCGATCAGGCCCGGGATCATGGTATAACCGTCAGCCCTAATCTCGAATGCACCTTCTGGCGCGCCGAGATCAGGCGCAATCGCCGCGATCTTTTTGTCGGTAATCAGCACGTCAGCCGAGACCAATTCCTCACGGCATCCATGAAAAACCTGTGCTCCGCAGATGACAATATTTTCGTATGTAACCGCCGGTCCATAGGTGTTCCCGTGCACGATCTCGCCACCGGTGGCTTCAAATGCAATAGGGTCGTGCGCCATTGCTAAGACAGGTACACTGGAGATGACTGTCGTGAGCAGCAATTTTTCTATCGTGTTGTGCATGACCCCGTTCCTTGCCTTCTTGGGTCCATTATTCGTTCTATCTTCAAGCTCTTGGTCATAAATTTTGCACCAAATCTGGTCACGCAACAAGCTTGGAAGCCCTATCAACTATAGCAGCGCTTTTTGACGCGTTCGTGAATGGCTGCTTTCGAACTCGGCATGCAATTTCGCATCTGCCCCGCGGCATCCGTCCGAACTCCGCGGCGCTGGTTTACCGGTCATACTCCCACCTTGCCCTTATGCCTCAGCTGATGCAAACTCCTGTGCGCAGGAGGAATGTCCGTTTCGCCGCTGGGCTTTTTGTCAAACAGGCGCGCCATTCCTTGAGAGGAATGTGTCATGACATCCAAAACCGCAGGGTCCGAACCGCCGCACAACCCGACGCCGCAGCAGCGAGCCATGCCCAAAGTCAACAAGGTGACAGCGGGTGATATCACCGCATCGCTGAAAGCCGGGTTTTCCGACTTTCTGGCGCGCCCTGTCATGAGCGGCTTTTTCGGTCTGTTCTATGCGGTTTTCGGAATTCTGCTTGTCTGGTGTCTGATCTGGTTGGGCAAGATCTGGATGATCATTCCCGCCGTTGTGGGCTTTCCGCTGGTTGCCCCCTTCGCCGCCGCCGGGCTTTATGAAATGTCCCGGCGTTTGCAAAAGGGCGAGAGTTTCGGCTGGTCCGAAATCCTGACCGTGATGGCCAATCAACGCAAACGCGAAATGGGCTGGATGGCCTTTGTCACCCTGTTCGTTTTCTGGGTATGGATGTATCAGGCCCGTCTGTGGCTGGCGATCATCCTGCAGGATGCCTCTTTTTCGGATTTTGACGGGTTCCTGAACATCGTGTTCACCACACCGGAGGGCTGGACCTTTCTTGCGATCGGCACCTGTGTGGGCGCATTTCTGTCGGCTGTCCTGTTTTCGGTGACCGTCATTGCCATGCCCATGCTGCTGGATCGGGAAACCGATTTTGTTTCCGCAATGTTAACGTCTATTCGCGTCGTCAGGGAAAACCCGGTGGTCATGCTGATCTGGGCGGCGATTATCTCTGTCACCATGGTGGCATCGCTGGTTCCAGCGTTTCTGGGCCTGATCTTTACCCTGCCGATCCTTGGCCACACCACATGGCATCTTTATCAGCGCGCCGTGCCACCGGCAGAGGGGTGATTTTCCGAACCCGCCGCGCCGCAGGCACACTGCAATACGCCGCTGAAATGATCAGGGCACATATCGGGTCGGTGCGGGATTTTGCAGCGTTTCCAGATAGTTCACTATTTCGATCAGCTTGCCCGGCACCAAGGTCGTCACTCCGTTTCCGGTATCGAACTCGACCATCTCGTTATCCAGAAAATTCTCGAAAACCGGCATATCTTCGCGCGGGAGCGTGTTTCGGGAATAGCCGTCAATAATCGCCATGATTTCAAGCATGGGCCAAACCCCATCGCGACGCGCGGCAATTTTTGTCAGATCTGCAGGTGGTGTGCCCAGTTCGCTTGCGTTGGGGCCGTCGCCTTGTCCTGAAACGCCATGGCAGGACACGCAGTTTTCCAAATACAGAACCTCGCCCGCATCTGCGGCCTCCAGCGAAGAACCAAAGATAAGAAACGGGATAAAAAGAAAGAATTGCTTCACGTCTGACCTGCTTTCAACAAAGTTGATCCAAGGCTAGAACGATCACCGGAAAATGCGTTGATCCTGATCAAATGCGTCAGCGATCACACGCAAAACGCGAATTGACTACGCGCGCTTCACCAGGCCAATCAGAAACAGCAGTATCACTGCACCAATCGTAGCGTGCAGAATTGATGCAACAATCCCGCCTCCGACGGAAAACCCAAGAGCCGGAAAAATCAGGCCCGCGACAAACGCGCCGACGATCCCGACAATTATGTTTCCCAGCAAACCAAAGCCGCGGCCTTCCATGATTTTTCCTGATAGCCAGCCGGCAAGAGCGCCGATGAAAAGCATCGCGAAAAGGCTTCCAAATTCCATGAGTGTTCCTCCGGGTTGCCATGTTTGGTGGAACCTTCGCCGCTATCCGCGCGTCACTCAAGCCCCTTGATTGCCTTTTGTCTGGTTTCAGAATTGCCAGACATGGCGGCTTTCGATCCCAGAGGCGTCTCACATAGAAAAATTCCTTTTGCCGCATGTGTGCCCAACCGAGTTGCTGTTAGGCTAAAGCGATGCAACTGAAACCTTTAACTATCGGCGCCGGACTTGCCGTGCTTCTTGCTCCGGTTGCCTTTCCCGCACCGGCGGGCATGTCAGACCTGTCCTGGCACGCATCGGGTCTTGCTGTAACCATGGCTCTCTGGTGGCTTACAGAGGCACTTCCACTGGCAGCGACTGCGCTGTTGCCACTGGCGGTCGCTCCGATCATGGGCCTCACCGATCTGGATGATACGGCTCGATCCTATTCTGATCCGCTGGTTGTTCTGTTTCTGGGTGGATTTCTGATCGCAAAGGCGATTGAAAAATCCGGATTGCACAGGCGACTGGCAGGGTCGCTGTTAAGACACGCCGGAACCAGCCCGCACCGTGTTCTTGGGGCGCTGATGCTCTGCACGGCATTTCTCAGCCTTTGGATCAGCAACACGGCATCGGCAATGGTCGTTGCGCCGATCGCTGCCGCTATTGTTACCTCACAAGACGATCAACCGTCCTTCGGCACTGCCTTGATGCTCGGCGTTGCATTCTCGGCGACGATAGGCGGCATGGGCTCACTGATTGGAACGCCGCCAAACGCAATTTTCGCATCCTATGTCAGCACGACATATGCTGTCGACATCGGCTTTGCCCAATGGGCGATGGTCGGGGTTCCCGTTGCGCTGATCCTGTTGGTGGTGACCTGGCTGTTTCTCGCATGGGTCACCCCGGGATTGGAGGCCCGGGAACTGGTCTTGTCCCATCATCCGCAGGACACCCCTGCCAATTCGGCAGAGCGCCGGGTTGCGGTTGTTGCCAGCCTGACAGCTGCCGCGTGGCTGTCGCGTCCCTTGATCATCAGGCTCTTTCCCGAAATCGCAATTACGGATGCAGGCATTGCAATGATTGCGGCGATTGCGCTGTTTATTGTTCCTGACGGGAAAGGCAAACGCTTGCTTGATTGGGACACTGCGGCGTTGTTGCGCTGGGATGTGCTCATTCTGTTTGGCGGCGGGCTGGCGCTTGCCGATATCCTTCAAAGTTCCGGTTTGGCAGAATTGCTCGGTGGCAGCGTGCAGGCGATCTCTCACTGGCCCGAGTTTGCTGTCCTTCTCGTAATTGCGGGGTTCATTGTGTATCTGGGAGAGCTTGCAAGCAACACTGCGATGGCGGCAATCTTCCTGCCCATCGCCGGAGTTGTGGCGACCAATTTCGGCGTTGACCCGATCGCTTTCCTGATCCCGATCGCACTCGCCGCCTCTGTCGGCTTCATGCTTCCCGTGGCCACGCCACCCAATGCCATTGTTTTTGCCAATCCGGCGGTAACACGGGCAAACATGCTGCGTGCCGGTGCACCGCTGGATTTGATTGCGCTGGTCATAACCGTGAGCGTCAGTTCCTTACTTGGAAAAGCACTCTTTGGATAAAGGCGCGGTTTCGCTCTTTATACACAAAGGGACGGGATGCATGTGCATGCCCGACCCTTACTGAAATGCTGTCTGCCGCGTGCCTTTTGCAGGTGTGATCGCTAGGCGGTTTCTTCTTCGTTGACCACATCGGCGAAAGACTTGAAGAACTTGGCCGCAAGTTTCTTTGCGGTGCTTTGGATCAGCCTGCTGCCCAGCTGGGCCAGTTTGCCACCAATGTCGGCCTTTGCCTGGTACCGCAGGATCGTCGTGTTTGGCCCGTCGGCTGTCAGCGTTACATCCGCGCCCCCCTTGGCGTGCCCGGCAGCGCCGCCATTGCCCTGCCCGGTCAGCGAAAATGCATCCGGCGCGCCTGCAGTGTCAAGTTGCACGTCACCGGTGAACTTGGCTTTCACCGGCCCGACCTTAAGCACGACTTTTGCCTCAAGTTCAGTGTCCGAGTGCTTGATCAACTCTTCACAGCCCGGAATGCATTGTTTCAGAACCTCGGGGTCGTTCAGCGCTGCATAGACCTGTTCTTTTGGTGCGTTGATGATGATTTCGTCTGCCAGTTCCATGGGATGTCCTTTTAGCAACAGGGAAATTTGATGTTGGCGAGGATGTCTGCCTGTTCGGGTGTCGGCGCGAAATGGCGGCGCAAACGCATGGCGAATTTTCGAACTGCAGTCATAAGGTTTCCTCCAGTCTGCCAGCTTTGAGAGCGGCATAGGTCTCGGGTGTGTCCACATCCGCGTAAAAGCCGGCCGAGGCCGAGGCGTGAAACTGGACATGTTCAGGAAGGGTGCGGGTGAATTTCTTGCATCCCGGTGATCTGGGATCCGCAAGAAGACGCGCGCGCAGGTTTGCGGGCACCACGATCGGGTTTCCGCGTTGCTGTTCGACAACCGGAATAGAGATGCGTGAAATATCTGCCGCTGCATGCGCCGCCAGCAACGATTTGATGTCATCAGACGTTAAAAGCGGCTGATCCCCCAAGCCGATCAAGAGGGTATCGCCGTCTGTTGCCGCGCGCAGCCCGCAGGCGACCGACGTCGGCTGACCCTGGGCGTAGTTGACGTTGAAAACGGTTCTGGCGTCACTGCCCGCCAGTGCGGCCTCGACCTCGCTCGCCTGATGGCCTGTTACCACCAGCACCCGTCCATCCGTTGCCCCGCTGTAGACATCAACCACATGTCGGATCATCGGGACATCGCCAATGGGCAAAAGCAGTTTGTTCCGCTCTCCCATCCGGCGTGAAAGCCCTGCGGCCAGTATGATAGCGGTGACCTCAGGCATCGGTCTGTTTCACCGTCGCGCGCCGGTTCTGAACAAGTTGCGCTAATATGGACAGCGCAATTTCTTCTGGCGTGACCGCACCCAGATCAAGACCGGCCGGGGCCTGAACGCGGTCGATAGCAGATTGTTCAAATCCGGCGGCGGCCAGTTTTTCAGCAAGCGCGGCGTATTTTCTGCGGCTTCCAACAAAGGCCACATAGGTCGGTTGTGCGCTCAGCGCGGCCTTGAGGGCGTCAAGATCACCCTGCCCCTGCGTGGCGACAACGACAAAGCATCGCTGGTGCTGTTTGTTCTGACCCGGTGTCGGCGACACCGACCAGTGGAACTGTGGGGCAAGCGTGCCCAGCGCCTGTGCCACCGGCGATGTGCCCATGACAACAAGTTGCGGTGATGGCATGCAAGGTTCGATGAATATATCGACCGTGCCGCGCGACGGACAACCGTTGCGGGCAAATTGCGTGCCATCCACTTCATCGCCGGCGGCCACGCCTTTTTCTGCCAGCAAATCTTCGGGGGCGACCGACACAAGCTGCGGCGTTCCGTCTTGCAAGGCCCGCAGGGCGGCACGTTTCACCGCGCCCTGTGTGCAGCCGCCCCCCAGCCAGCCTTGCAGAATTGTCCCATCCGCGCTCAGCAACGCCTTGGCCCCCGGTTTGGCGGCGGTAGAGCCCGCAGTGCGCACGATGGTGGCAAATGCAAAAGGTTCGTCTCTGTCCCGCAGCGCCTGCGCGGCCTCGGCCAGATCAGTCGAAAGGATTTCAGCCGGGGTCATAGTTGTGCCAGCTCCTGTTCCAGCGCGGCCAGATCACCAAGCGTGTTGGCCGCCTTGAAAACATCCAGATAAGGAAGGGCCGCCGCCATACCTTCGGCCACTGGTGCGTAATCGGCCCAGCCTTTCAGCGGGTTCAGCCAGATCACCTTGCAGCCCCTTTTGCGCAGCTTTTCCAGCGCGACAGCGATCACCTGGGGGGCTTCGGTGTCATACCCATCCGAAAGGATCAGCACGACGCTGCGCCCATCGACAAAGCGTTTGGCGTAAGTGTCGGCAAAGCGCATCAGCGATGGCCCGATTTTCGATCCACCGCCGAACCCATCGGCCATCAATGACATCCGTCTGATTGCGCGCATCGCGTCTTTGTCACGCAGGGCCTCGGTGATCCGCACCAGTCGGGTGTGAAAAAGATAGGCATCTGCGGTCGTATCCGCACGCATCAAACCGGCAAGGAACGCCAGAAAGACCTGCGCATAAACAGACATCGAACCGGACACATCGCAAAGTGCCACGATCTTGCGCGTCCTGTCGGGGCGCTTTTTCCGAAGCAGGCGCAGTGGCTCTCCTCCGGTGGCCAGACTGTGGCGTATGATCTTGCGGAAATGCAGCCGGTCGCCTTTGCGCGCGGCAATGCGACGGCGCGAGCGCGTGTCGCGCAAAGCGGCGCCGATGCGGCGCGCGACATCTTCGGCTTCGGCAATTTCTTCCGGGCGGACAAGATCGCGCAGGTCACGCCGGTTCAGGTTGCGTTGTTGCGTGGCGATCAGTTTTCCGGTTCCGTCACTGTCTGCCTCCCCGCCCTGATCATCAGGGGCGGTGGACATACCGGATGCGCCGGCATCTTCGCCCTTGGCATCGCGTGAGGAATGAACATCATCACTTATCGTAGAGGACGGCGTGGGAACGACCTTCTGCCTGACACGCCCCATGTCCATCCAGTAGCTGTCGAACAGATCGTCAAACCGTTCGGTTTCTTCCTTGCAACCTGTGCAGACGGCACGCAGGGCGCGGCGGCTTTCATCGGGCCGGGCCGCATCGACTTCGCACAGGGCGGCCATGGCCAGATCGGCCTCTGCCACCCCCAGGCGCAGCCCGTTGTCGCGCAAGTGCCGGATGAACCCAGCAACGCGCGCGGAAGGCCCGGGGTCACGTCCGGCAAATTTCGTGACACGGCTCATGCGGCTTTACCTGCGATGCGCCCCGCGACCACAGGCGTGATCTGTGCCTGATCGCTTTGGGTCTTCAGCAACGTCGTCAGCGTTGATTGCAAAACAGCCGGATCGTCTGTCAGATCTGCGATGCCAAGGCCCATCAAGGCAGCGGCGAAATCCAGCATCTCTGCCACGCCCGGGGTCTTTTCCAACTCTTCCTCACGCAGCTTTTGGACGAAGCCGACAATCTGACCGGCCAGCCGCGCCTCAACATCCGGGCAGCGCGCCTTGAGGATCGCCAGTTCGGTCGTCCGGTCCGGGTATTCCACGTAGGTATAAAGGCAGCGGCGGCGCAGTGCGTCTGACAGATCGCGGGTGCCATTGGATGTCAGGATCACGATTGGCCGTGTCGTGGCCCTGATCGTGCCAAGTTCGGGTATCGAAACCTGATAATCGGAAAGTATTTCCAGTAGATATGCCTCAAACTCTTCGTCGGCGCGGTCGATTTCATCGATCAGCAACACCGGTGGTTTGTCTTGGGTAATGGCCGCCAAAAGCGGGCGTTCCAGCAGAAAATCCCTTGAAAAAATGCGATCTTCGACAGCTTTACCCGTTTCGCCCCCTTCCGCCGCCGCGCGGATGGACAACAGCTGTCGTTGGTAGTTCCATTCATAAATGGCCTGCGCGGCATCAAGGCCCTCATAACATTGCAGCCGGATCAACCGGGTGTTCTTGACGGCGGACAACGTGCGCGCAATCTCTGTCTTGCCCACGCCAGCCGCACCCTCAAGCAACAACGGGCGGCCAAGGGACATTGCAAGCTGAAGTGCTACCGCCAGATCGTCCGAGGCGACATAGCCTTCACCCGCTAGGGCCGATTTCAGATCATTCCAGGTCATGGGCAAGCTCCGCAGGGCGGGGAAAACCCCGCCCTGTCATCAGGATCAATCGTGCAGACCAAGCTCATTGGCTGTGCGCCAGATCCGCCAGTGGTCATGCGGCATGTTCGTGTGCCGGTTGCCAAACGGGCGGAACGCATCCTGCACCGCGTTTGAAAAACAGGGCACGCCGCCCACATGCGGGCTTTCGCCCACGCCCTTGGCCCCAATCGGGTGATGCGGACTGGGTGTGACGGTAAAGTCGGTTTCGTAATTGGGCACTTCCCACGCCGTCGGCAGGAAGAAATCCATCAACGTACCCGTCTTGACGTTGCCCATGTCATCATAGGCAATCTCTTGTCCCAGTGCGACAGCAAGCGCTTCGGTCAGACCGCCATGTACCTGCCCTTCGATGATCATCGGGTTGATCCGTGTGCCGCAATCATCCAGCGCGTAAAAGCGGCGGATTTCCGGCACACCGGTGTCCACGTCAATGTCCATGACACAGACATAGGCGCCGAACGGATAGGTCATGTTGGGCGGGTCATAATAGCTAACAGCCTCAAGCCCCGGCTCGAGCCCTGGAATGGCCTGATTGTAGGCGGCAAAGGCGATTTCCTTCATCGTCTTGAACTTTTCAGGCGCGCCTTTGACGACAAACCGATCGACATCGAATTCCACGTCATTGTCGTGAACCTCGAGCAGGTAGGCCGCGATCATCTGCGCCTTGGCGCGAATTTTGCGTCCCGCCATGGCTGTCGCAGCCCCCGCAACCGGTGTGGAACGCGATCCGTATGTGCCAAGGCCATAGGGGGCCGTGTCAGTATCGCCTTCCTCAATGGTGATGCTGTCCGCCGGCAAGCCGATCTCGGATGCAAGAATTTGCGCAAACGTCGTTGCGTGCCCCTGCCCCTGAGAGATGGTGCCAAGCCGTGCAATCGCCGACCCTGTCGGGTGGATGCGGATTTCACAGCTGTCAAACATGCCAAGCCCGAGGATATCGCAATTCTTCACTGGCCCGGCGCCCACGATCTCGGTGAAGAACGACAGACCAATCCCCATCAGCTTGCGCGTCTTGCCCGCCTTGAAATCCTCGACCCGCTGCGCCTGTTCGGCCCGCAGCCCGTCATAATCCACGGCTTTCAGCGCCTTGTCCCAGGCCGTGTGATAGTCGCCGCTGTCATATTCCCAGCCAAGCGCCGCTTTATACGGAAACTGTTCCTTCTTGATAAAGTTGATCCGCCGCAACTCTGCCGCGTCCATATTCAACTCGATCGCAAGCACTTCGATCATGCGCTCGATAAAGTACACAGCCTCGGTCACCCGGAACGAACAACGATAGCTGACCCCGCCCGGCGCCTTGTTGGTGTAGACGCCATCGACTTCAAGATAGGCTGTCGGGATGTCATATGATCCCGTGCAGATATTCATGAAGCCCGCCGGAAACTTGGTCGGGTCGGCACAGGCATCAAAACCGCCGTGGTCCGCCGTTACATGGCATTGCAGGCCGGTAATCTTGCCTTCCTTGGTGGCCGAGATTTTGCCGGTCATATGATAATCACGCGCAAAGGCCGTGGTCATCAGGTTGTCCATCCGGTCTTCAATCCACTTCACGGGCTTGCCGGTCACGATGGACGCAACAACAGAACACACATAGCCCGGATAAGCGCCGACCTTGTTGCCAAAACCGCCGCCGATATCGGGCGAGATTACGCGAATGTTATGTTCCTCAATGCCAGAAATCAGCGAAACCACCGTCCGGATCGCATGCGGGGCCTGAAACGTGCCCCAAAGCGTTAGTTTGCCATTCACCTTGTCCATGGACGCAACGCAGCCGCAGGTTTCCAGCGGACAGGGGTGGGTGCGGTGGTAATACATGCTTTCGCTTGCGACAACCTCGGCATTGGCGATCACCTCTTCGGTCGGACCTTTGTCGCCTGCATCCCATGTGAAAATATGGTTGGGGTGCTTGCGCGGCCCGTGTGCACCATCCGGGATGGACCCATCTTCGCCAACCAGATCCTCACGCAGCACCACATCCGATTGCAGCGCTTCGAACGGGTTCACGATGACAGGCAGTTCTTCGTACTCGACCTCGACAGCCTCAATGCCATCGGCGGCGGCATAGCGGTCTTCGGCAACCACAAAGGCCACTTCCTGACCCTGAAACAGCACCTTGCCATCGGCCAGTACCATTTGTTTGTCACCGGCCAGCGTTGGCATCCAATGCAGCCCCAGCGGTTCAAGATCGGCGGCCGTCAGAACGGCCAGCACGCCGGGCACTTCCAGCGCAGCGGCGGTGTCGATATTCTTAATCCGCGCATGCGCATAGGGAGAGCGGACAAAGTCGCCAAACAGCATGCCGTCCAGTTTGATATCGTCGACATAGTTCCCCTTGCCCTGGGTAAAGCGGGCATCTTCAACACGCTTGCGCGAACAGCCCAGGCCCTTGAGATTATCGACGCGTTCGTCGCGGGTGATTTCGTCCTTCATTCTGCGGCCTCCTTGGCTGCATTCATTTCAGCCGCAGCGGCCTGAATGGATTTCACAATGTTCTGATATCCCGTGCAGCGACAAATATTGCCGGCCATGCCAAAGCGGATTTCCTCTTCGGTCGGGTTGGGGATTTCCTCCAACAGCTTGGTCGCGCGGGTGATCATACCGGGCGTGCAATAGCCGCACTGCAAGCCATGGTGCTCCTTGAACGCCTCTTGCAGCGGATGCAGGTTATCAGGCCCGCCGATCCCTTCAATTGTTGTCACCTTGGCGCCATCGGCCTGTGCCACGAACATGGTGCAGGATTTCACAGATTTGCCGTTGATCGTGACGGTGCAGGCCCCGCAATGAGACGTTTCGCATCCGATGTGCGGCCCGGTGATGTTCAGCCGCTCGCGCAGCGTATAGATCAGCAATTCGCGGGGTTCCGCGAGAAATTCCTCGTCCTTGCCGTTCACGTTCAGTTTGATGTGCATTTTCTTTGACATTGTGTGTTCCTCCTACGCCCGCGACCAGGCGCGCTCGATGGCGCGGCGCAGGATGACGCCAGCCACATGGTTTTTGAATGCAACGGGGCCGCGGTTGTCCTCGGTCGGGTCGATATCGCCCAGCATCGCAGCAACGGCAGCGTCCAGCGCGGCCTTGTCAACCGACGTCCCGACAAGTGCGTTACCGGCGTCGACGGAAAAAATCGGCGTGTCGCTAAGGTTTGTCATCGCGATCGCGGCACTCGTGCAACTGTCGCCATCCTTGACGATCTGCACGGCGGCGGCGGCAGTGGCATAATCGCCAATCTTGCGTTTTTGTTTCTCGTACGCGTAACCGCCCTTGGGTACGGGAATGGTGACAGCGGTCAGCACCTCTTCGTCCTCACGTGCGGTCATATAGGCGGCTTCATAAAATGCCCGCGCGGGAATATCACGTTCGCCATCTGGCCCGATCACGGTGAACACCGCGTCAAGGCATTGCATCAGCCCCGGCATATCGTTGCCCGGATCGCCATTCGCGACGTTGCCACCAACAGTGCCCATGTAGCGGACCTGGGGGTCAGCGATCTGCAGGGCTGCTTCGCGCAGGATCGGTGCCACATCTGCCAGACCGGCATGGTCGATGATTTCGGCCTGCGTGACCATTGCACCGATACGAATGGTGCCATCGCCAATTTCGATGTCGGACATGCCGCCAACGTCCTGCAGATCAATCAGATGCGGTACATCGGCCATGCGCAGTTTCATCATCGGGATCAGGCTGTGCCCGCCCGCCATGACACGCGCATCATCGCCGTGCTCTTCCAGAACAGCCAGCACACCGGCCATGTCCTTCGGACGATAATATTCGAATGAGACTGGAATCATAAGTGCTCCTCCCAAAGCAGAACTTCCTTTGGGAAAGCGTGCATGCCCGGGCCAGTCACGGCACTAGAAAATCAATGAAACACCGATAATTTGCACGAAATGCGGCCCCTCACGCACCAATTGCGCCGCCATGCGACGCAAGCACATCCTGAACCATCTTCAGTTTCGATCGGCTCACCGGGGCGGGCGGCAGATCACCTCGGTCAAACAAACACCGCCCCTTGTCTTTGGTCCGTTCAAATCGCGAGACACGGGCAGGATTGACCATGTAGCTGCGATGGGTTTGCAAGAATCCAAGAGGCAAAAGGCGTTTGAAAGCCACGGTGATCGGCCAGACACAGAACAACCGTTCGTTTTCGGTATAGATCTGTGTGTAATGCCCATCGGCCCGCACAAACATCACGTCCTTTGCCCTGACAAAGATCTTGTGGCCATCCGCTTCGCAGGGGATTTGCAATTCCGCATTCAATTGCGGTGCTGGTTGGGGTTCCGGGCGCTTGGCTTCTGATCCGGGCGCGACCAGATATGTCACGCTTACCCAAAGACACGCCCCGAAGATCACAAAACTGAAAAAGATCACCCCAAGCGCAAGGGTTTCGTTGCTCATGGCGGGGCCGAATTCCGCGACATTGGGTTCCTGCACGAAATTGGTCTGTGAAATCGCCAGAAAGTGTACCGAGCATACCGCAGCCGCGAAACAAATCGTGCCAAGCACAATGTTTCGTTTCGTCCGTTTTCCGTAAGCAATCCAAAAGGCAAGAACGCACAGCCCGATGGCCACAACCGAAGAAAAGACGACGCCAGACGTCGTGTAGACGGCACGGCACAGTTCCAGACCGGCCATGCCAATATAGTGCATGACAAGAATGCCGATCCCGACAATGGCGCCCGCAAGCGAAATGATAAGCGGTGTGCGCTGAGCAAAGTGCAAAAGGATCAGGGCCGCCCCGACGAGAAGTATGGCTGACAGAGCCGACACCAGCGTAATGGCCGCATCATAATAGAACAGAATTGGAAGTTTCAGACCCAACATGGCCACAAAATGCATAGCCCAGATGCCGCCGCCCAACGCAATGGCGGCAAGTGCTATTGCAGCTTTTTTCTGAAACATCGGTTTTTCCGACAAATCGCGGGTCAGCGAAAGACCGGTGAACCCCGCAACCAATGCAACGACGCAGGACATCGCGATCAGGAAACTGCTATGATTGACGGTCAGGAATTCCATGCCTCAGAGGATGACCAAGACTCGGGCAATTTGTAAACAGTGCTGTTCGAACGGCTCAGGATTTCGCCAGTGTTCGCAGCCAGGGCCTGCCTTGTTTCAGAACGGTCCGAAACTTTTGGGGTGAGATGCCACAGCGCGGAAACTTGAACCCAATAAGCCGTCAGAAAAATCGAACAAGTCTTCGTTTTTTACCAACGGCCATTGTGAAAACGGGTCGCAACCAGATGATGTGCGCTGCGACCCGCGAGTTTGCTTGCGACTACCTGATTTCGACCACAACCTGCCCTATGGTTCCGGTAAAGGGGAACGGGGCCTCGTACTCGTGGGTGACAGGCTGGCCGCTGTCCTCTCCGATCCCGAAGGTGTCGATGCCAAAGCGGGCAGGCACGGTGGCGTCCAGGCTGCCTGTCGCGATCTCTTGTCCGTTGACGACAAGCGTCAGGTCAGCGCCCGCACCCAAAGCACCGTCTTCGCCCAGATAATCGAACTTCACGGTGATCTTGTTGTCGCCTTCAGGCAGGGGTTCGGTTCCGCGCAAGACAGTGTGCTCTTCAAAGTAATTGTAATCGAAGACCAGGACACCTGCATCAAGGTACAGCACAAGCCCCGCCGCGACACCGCCAAAGCCGACAACCACGCCTTCGGTCCCGCTGCCTTGCGTCGTGATATCGGCCGTCATCGTCCAGGAGTTGTTCTTCATCGGCGGCGCAGCCGGTTCGGCGATGCGGATCGCGCCTGTGTAGTAGGTGTAGGTCGTCGCACCTTCTGCTGCACCCGGCACCGGCGGCTTGGCCATGCCAAGACGGGCCTGACCGCGGTCATCAAGCGGCAGGACATCAAACCGCTCTGCGGCCTTGACGAACATTTCCTTCAACTCGGCCAGTTTCTCGGGGTTCTCGTCGGCAAGGTTGTTCGCTTCCGAGAAGTCTTCCTCGAGATTGTAAAGCTCCCAGACGTCCTGTTCCCAGTTGCCGGGGGCAAAGTCCTGGCGCCAGGGAAAGGTGTGCTGTGCGTTGGCTTTCCAGCCGTCCGCATACATGGACCTGTTCGAGAACACCTCGAAATATTGTTCCGAGCGTCCTTTGAAGTCTGGATTTTCAAAGGCTTCAAGGAAGGATGCGCCCTCAAGTGGCTTCTGCTTCACACCGTTGACGGTCTCGGGCATTGGCAAACCCGCAGCCTCAAGGATGGTCGGCACCACATCGATAAGATGCAGGAAGGCATCGCGCGGTTCAGGGTCGTGTTCGATCCGCGCGGGCCATGTGATGACCATCGGGTTGCGCGTACCGCCCAGATGCGAGGCGACCTGCTTGACCCACTGGAACGGCGTGTTGCCAGCCCAGGCCCAGCCAACTGGATAGTGCGGTTCGGATTCCGGGCCGCCCAGCTTGTCAAGATTCTCCAGCACTTCGCCAAGCTCTGTCGGAACCCCGTTCAGCGCCTTGATCTCGTTCAGCGTCCCGTCAAGACCGCCCTCGGAGGACGCCCCGTTGTCGCCGACGATGTAGATGACCATCGTGTTTTCGGCGTCGGGCAGCGTTTCCACGGCATCAAGCAACCGGCCGATCTCGTGGTCGGTAAAGGCAAAATAGGCGGCAAAGTTTTCAAAGAGGGCCGTGTAGACCTGTTTTTGTTCATCGCTCAGTTCGTCCCATGGCTCTACCCAGTCCGGACGGGGTGTCAGAACGGTGTCTGCGGGGATCACCCCCATCTGTTTCTGGCGCTCAAAGACCTGCTCTCGGTAGGCATCCCAGCCCATGTCGAAAGCCCCGTCAAACTGCGCGCGCCATTCGAGGGTGACGTGGTGCGGCGCATGCACGGCACCGGGCGCGAAATACATCAGGAACGGCTTGTCCGGTGCGACCGATTTTGAAAACTGCATCCGCGCGATGGCGCGGTCGGTCATGTCGGTCATGAAATGATAGCCCTCTTCGGGCGTGGTTTCAGGTTCTACCGGCACCGTGTTCTCGAAAATCACCGGATAGAACTGGTGCGTTTCGCCCGCGTTGAAACCATAGAAATAGTCAAAGCCCATGCCGGTGGGCCACCGGTCAAACGGGCCGGCAACCGTTGTCTCCCAGTCGGGTGTGTTGTGGTTTTTGCCATACCACCATGTGGTATAGCCGTTGCCTTTCAGGATCTCGCCGATGGTGGCGGTTTCACGCGGCAGCATGGTCGAATAGCTGGGAAAGCCCGTCGCCCATTCCATCAGGAAACCATTGCCGCTGGAATGGTGATTGCGCCCCGTCAGAAGCGCGGCCCGGGACGGTCCGCAGATCGCCGTGGTGTGAAAGCGGGTGAATTTCAGCCCCTCTTCGGCCAGCGCGTCAAGTTCAGGCGTCGGGATCAACCCGCCAAAGGTAGAGGTCTGACCAAAGCCGACGTCATCCAGCAGGATCACGATGATATTGGGCGCATCCTCCGGCGCTGCGACCGGTTCCTGCCAGTCGGGTTCGGATTGCTGGTATGTTTCACCGACCTTGCCCTCGAACGGGGCAAGCGGGATCGGCAGGGTGGAGCGGTCGGGCCATTGCTGGGCCTGTGCCTGCGCGCCAAGCGCCAGAATTGCAAGCGCGGATAATGACGTTCTGAAAGACATTGAAACCTCCTTGTTGATGAAACTTTGCTTTGACGGCTGGCCTTATTGCAATTGCTTGAAACAGCGCATTTTTGCCCGTGTGATTGAAATCAGCGCGATTGACCTATCCCTGCGGCGCAACGGCGGGCGGTTGCCATGTGCCACGGGTGATGCCCGGTTCGCCCCAATAGGCGCGGATATAAAGCGAAAAGACATCGGCGGGCGCCGGTATCCAGTTTGTTTCAAGCTCTGCGCCCGGCGATGTGTTGCCGACATAAAGTGTCAGCGAGCCATCGTCGTTATATTGAAGCGACGCGTTCTTGGTGCCCAGCGAATAGCGCCCGAGATCGTTGGGGTGGAAAAAATGTTCCTTGTCGTAAAGTGTCATCGACCAGAAACCCCGCACCGGCGGCAATTCCGCAAAGGTGACGGCCTAGGTTGTTGTACCATCCAGCGGTTCGCCATCAACATCGACGTCGGTATAGAAATACTGCGTCTCGTTGGGCCGGTTGTCGAACATATTGGAGCGCGACGTGCTTACGCGGTTGTAGTAATCCAGCCCCCACTCGGCATTGTTCAGCGACCGGTTCCAGTTGTTTCCCGCAGGTTTGCCGTTATAGCGCCACTGCAGAAAGTCTGGGATAGTCTCTGCATCGACCCTTGCGACCGTATTGATCATTGCCTGCTTGATTTCGGGGTCGTTCTCTGCGGCCTCAAGCAGGGCGTGGAACTGGGCATAAAGCCCTTCCTCGCCCGGCAATGCAGGCACGCGATCCAGCACATCGGGAAGTTGGTCAAAAAAGGTCTCCGGCATCACCCACTTGGTTTCGCCGCCGCTGGAATCGTCGCCGGGAAAGTCCGGTGCCTTTGTCCAATCCGTTGTCTGCATCTTGCCGGTATATTCCTGCAACGGATACACCATGACCTGATTGACAAGCGGCTGCACAGCAGCCCGGTCTTCATCGGTATCGTTCAGGAAAATCCGCGGGATCATCATCGTAAGGTTCGTGTCCCACCGGATCAGGCCCGCCATGCCTTCTGGTATCTCGCCCTCACAGTCGGGGCCCACCATCAGGTACATGCCCGGTTTGGTGTTATAGGGCGCACCCACCTGACCCACCTGCGTGGTTCGGTGGTTATAGATCGCGTAAACATAGAAACGGTCGCCAAAGTCCGGCACCTGAACGACAACCGGGGACTGGTCGAGGAATTGGAAACCAAGGCCATACACCACGTCCTGATTGGGACAGGCGACAGAGCGCTGGCCGGGATCGATGTAATCAGTCAGCATGCCAATCCGATTGGGCGACGAAACCGGGAACACCCCGCCCAGCGTACCGGGTGCGGGCGCCGAACCTAGGCTCATCGAGCGGTTGATCATGTTGACCATGGGATAGCCCCAGAAGTAGGCAAGTTCGGCAATGGTCTCGACATAGTCGGGATGAAAGCTGGTTTTGCCCGAGGGCAAGCCGGTTTCAGTGGTCTGCGCCCAAAGGCCCGAAGGCAGTGCGGCGGCGGATATCAGTGCTGTTGTGGAAGAGGTGAGGAAAAAACGCCGTTTCATTGAGGAAACTCCAGTGTCAGTTGTTTTTCGTCGTCTGCGCAGGTCATGACCGGCGCAGGCAGAGATTTGTCTGAATGTCGAAACTGCTACTCGACCTTGACCAGATCATCGGGCTTCCAGCTCTGGTCGTAGAACTCAATCTCGGCGCCATAGAGCCTAAGGATGGCCATGAAGTTGCGGCCCGGGATGGTCTGGATAAAGTTGGTATCCGCGACATCTTCCGGCTGCTCTGGCGCGAACCAGATGTCGATGGAGCCATCTTCGTTCTTGGCCACATCATAGTAGCTGTTCGTCGAGGGCAGCAGTTGTTCCGTTTCGGGCATGGTTCCGTCTGTCAGATTGTACGCAGTCACCGCCCAGAACAGCGCCGCCGGTGGGTTGGCAGGCAGGTGCATCCGGTAGGTGTTGGAACCGTCAAGGAAATTTCCGTCCGCATCCCGCAGCGTATAGGGGTATTTCGACCCGGCGCCGATGGAGCGCTGGACCATCGCGGGGGCCGAAGAATAGGCATACTGGAAAAAGCCGGCGCGCTGATCGATGTCCAGGTATGTTTCCTGCATCCACTCCGCAGTCGCGGCAGCCCAGGCGCGTTCATACTGCCGGTCGTCATAGTAAAGATTGCGCCCATCCGCACGGCCAAGCTGCTTGCTCGCCAGGATCATCTTCGGCGCTGTTTCGACCGCTTTCAATAGCAACTCCTGCTGCCGTTCACTGGGCTCGAAGGGCTGACCCTTGACGATGCCGATGGACGCGAGCACGCCGCGCAACTCGGGATCAATCGCAGTCAGCGGTTCGTAATCGACGAAGTCCTTCAGCTTGGTCCAGAAGGCGTTGTCGATCGGATACATCATGTTCACGCGCTGGTTGCTCGCGTTGGGAAACTCCATCGCGGGGATATCTTTTTCCTGTGCCCACAGCGGATAGATCCGCGTCTGTTCGGCCTGCTCCACCGCCGGTGCCGGGTCCGGCACTCCGTCGCCCTGCCCCATGATCGTACGGAAGAACAGGAACACATTGTAGGTGGAGGATTCGAAGGTGAAGTACCCGTTGGGAACGCCAGCGAGCCGGTAACGGGCGAATTGGTCATCTGGACCGGTTCGAGGCCGGAACCAAAAACGGCATCTTGCAGATCTTCAATGCGCGTCAGCGGCACGCGCGACCATATGCCCTTTGGCGCTGGTCGATTTGTGTTTTTGTCCAATATGTTAAGGAATCTCTGAAGAACTCCCCCATTTTGGCGTGATTTGGTATGGTTTCTGCGGATGAGAGAGGAGCCCGCCGATGCCCAAACAGCCTGCCATTCCCGGCCTTGGTGATGCGGTGAAGAAGAAGGTGACGCGCCGCGAGAAGTTCCTGTCGGAGATGGATGCGGTGGTGCCTTGGGGTCGTCTGTTGGCGCTGATCGAGCCGCACTATCCGAAGGTTGGGTCAAAGGGTGGTCGGCCACCGATGCCACTGGAGACGATGCTGCGAGTGTATTTCCTTCAGAGCTGGTACGCGCTGAGCGATCCGATGGCCGAAGAGAGCCTGTATGACAGCGAGGCCATGCGCCGGTTTGCCGGTATCGAGCTTGGCGATGACCGCATCCCCGACGAAACAACGATCCTGAACTTCCGGCACCTGCTGGAGAAGCATCAGCTGACCGAGAAGCTGTTTGCCGAGGTGAATGCCTATCTTGCCGACAAGGGCGTCACGCTGCGCTCTGGCACGTTGGTGGATGCGACGATCATCGATGCGCCGTCCTCGACCAAGAATGAAGCCAAGGCCCGCGATCCCGAGATGTCATCCACCAAGAAGGGTAATGACTGGTACTTCGGCATGAAGGCCCATGTTGGCGTCGATGCAGACAGCGGCATCGTCCACAGCCTGGAGACCACCACTGCCAAGACCCACGATAGCCAGGTCTGGGACGAACTGCTGCACGGCAACGAAACATCCGTCTGGGCGGACAAGGGCTACGTGCATTCCGAACGAGAGGCGGCCTTCACCAAGGATGCAGGCCGGTTCTGGGGCGTGATGCGCAAGGCACCCAAAGGTGGCGAACTGGATCCGCTCGACGTGCAGATCAACCGGATCATCGCAAAGGTCCGGGCCAAGGTTGAGCACCCGTTCCGGATCCTGAAGCGCCAGTTCGGCCACGTGAAGACGCGCTACCGTGGGCTGGCCAAGAACCGGGCGCATCTGTTCACGCTCTTCGCCCTCGGCAACCTGTTCATGACCCGGAGAAAGCTGGCAGCATGAGGCAGAGTCTGCCCAAAAACGCCGAAACCGCCACTCAGGCGGCCGAAACAGCGGGAAAATCGCTGGAAATGGGACGTCTGACGCCCCAAACTACCTTCAAGCCGGCACGGCGGCGAAGCCGAAGGCGTTGATCAGACGTTCCTTAACAGGTCGCAATCGCGCTTTGCTCCTTCTAATGCGCATTTTTCTGCACAGAAAACCGGGCAGAACAGCTCAGATATGAAGGATAAAGACATCAGCCCCATGAAAGGTTCCGATCTGCGAGAAAAATCTTTTGCCACCCTCGCCTGATACGACGCACCCTGCCCCGCCCGGCGGGCGCAACTCAGCCGGGGTCAGCAGTTCAAAACTGTGGTTACGATCACCGGGGGTTGTTCAAGCTTTGCTGGTCCCAATTGCACAGATGCACAGGCTGCCCCACCGCCGGCGCTGGGATGTCAGTAATATCTGGCTGGCGAAACCATGTGCCACCAGAATGGCAGCACATCGCGTCAGTCCAGTTCGGTCCAGGGCCAGGGCTTAACCTGACTTGCCGCCGTTTGATATCGTGCCGCTTTTGCAATCCAGATGCCAAGGTCGGTCCCGAACTCTGCAAGCCGCGCATTCGGTTCCCTGTTGCTGACCAGCATGATGACAAACTGAACAATTGTCGCGAGGCCCAGAACCGTTTGCGCGAACGAGATCATCACGGCGATCAGCAACATGTAGATAAGCCGCATCAGCATGCTGTCAGGCGTCTGCGGTTCAATCTGTTCTCCGTGAAGGCGACCTTCGATTTTTGCGTCTTCTTTGTTCACTGTTTCATCCCCTTTCGTCCGGATGCACCCACAAGATGCAGAAATCCTCACATCTGATGCGCATAAAGACCGTAACACCATTCAACAAACACGTCAGTATCTGTTGACTCTGTCACGCGGCGGTCAAAGGCTGCCGGACGGACAGCCAGCACGTTATTCAATACTTTTTGAGGATCACCATGAAGTCACGACAAATTCGCCAGGACGGGAAAAAGGTATCAGAAGTCGGTTTGGGATGCTGGAGCTTTGGTGGCTCTTACGGCCCGACCACGCAAGCCGAAGCGCACAATACCCTTTCGGCGGCGCTGGACCTTGGGGTTGATTTTCTGGACACGGCAAACGTTTACGGGATGGGCGTTTCCGAAACGATCATCGGTTCGTTCCTGAAGGGCGACAGCGGTTGTTTCACCATCGCGACCAAGGCCGGGATCCGGCGCGATCCTGAGACGGGCAAACGCGGGTTCGACAATACTGCGGATTACCTGCGCACCGAGCTTGAACTGTCATTATCGCGGCTGGGGCTGGAGCGTGTCGATCTTTTCTACATTCACCGTCGCGACCAGAACGTGCAGATCGAAGACCTGATGCAAACGCTTCTGCGGTTCAAGGCAGAAGGCAAGATCGGCGGGATCGGTTTTTCCGAGATTTCACCAGCGACCCTGCAAAGGGCTGTTGCTGTCGGTCCTGTGGATGCCGTGCAAAGCGAATATTCCCTTTGGACGCGTCAGCCCGACCTCGGGATGATAAGGGCATGCAAGGAACTTGGCGTTGCATTTGTCCCGTTCTCGCCGCTGGGGCGGGGCATGTTTGCGCCAGTTCCGCCTGACCCGGCGACCTTTGAAAAGGGTCATTTCAGAACCGGAACACCACGTTTCACCGAACCCAATTTCAGCTACAACGTCAAAAAAATCGAAGGGTTCAAGGCACTGGCCCGCGATCTTGATACAAGCCCGATCGCGCTGGCAATCGCGTGGTGTCTGGCTCGCGGTGATCACCTTGTTCCCATTCCGGGAACGCGCAGCGCAGATCACCTGAAAGACTGTGTCGCGGGCAGTTCATTCCCGATGACAGAAGATATCATGACCATGATCGAGCAGGTTCTTCCGGCCGGATGGGCGCATGGCGACCGGTATTCGCCTGATCAATGGCACGGCGTCGAAGGGTATTGCTAACGGCTCAACCGATGGTCGGCTGTCGTTCCGGGCATCGCTGTCACCCGAACAGCAAATGGGCGCCTATTCATCCCCAGTGTTGGGATATCCGGCTTTGGTCACAGGTGGCCAGTGCGGGTGATGATCATCAATGATGTAGGGATGCGCGTGCGATCGGCCATGCCGCACATGCGGATGATCGTCCGCCAGATTTTCGTGGGTGTGCTGCAGAACCTCAGCTTCGCGCTTTGGCCAGAACACCAACGCCCCGGCCAGACCGATCGCCGCCAGAACGGCAAGCGTGACAAAGGCGGTGGCGGCCCCGGCAACGGTCATCAGCCAACCGGCCAGCGGATAGGTCACGAGCCAGCAGGCATGCGACAACGCGAACTGGGCAGCATAGACTGCGGGCCTGTCCTCGGGATGGGCCGAGCGTTTAAGCAGTCGTCCCGACGGCGTGAGGATGGTTGAATACCCCACCCCGATCACCAACCATCCCGCCAACAGCACAGTCCAGCCAACGCCATTGATCACCGTCATCAAGGCCAGACCCAGCAGGATGACAACCAGCACGGCGGCACCGCCGATCATCACCGGCCGGTCCGGTCGATGATCCAGCAGCCTTGGCAACACAAGGGCGGCAAGCATGGAGCCACTGCCAAATGCGGCAAGTGCAATGGCAACCCGAGTGTCGTCAAAACCCAGATCAGAGCATACCAGCACAACGGTATTGACCAGCACCATCGCGCCCGCCGCCGCTGCGGCAAGGTTCAGCGACAGCAAACCGCGCAGCCGCGGCGTGGCCAGATAGATGCGCATGCCCCGCGTTGTGCGGTCATAAATGCCGCGCCGCGTTGTTTCCTGCGGGCTCGGCAGAAGCACCGAAACCACCAGCAGGGCCGAACCGACAAACCCGATCACCGTTCCGAAAAACAACGCCTGATAGCTGACAAAAACCAGCACGATCGCCGCCAGCGTCGGACTGATGATGTTTTCAAGATCATAGGCAAGTCGCGACAGGGACAAGGCGCGGGTATAGCGGTCTTCTTGCAGCAGGATATCAGGGATCGTCGCCTGAAATGTGGGCGTGAAGGCGGCAGAGGCGGATTGCAGCACAAATATCAGCACATAGACCTGCCACACCTGCGTAACAAACGGCAGGCAAAGCGCGACAACTGCGCGAACCAGATCAAGGCTGACAAGCATGGAGCGGCGCGGCCAGCGGTTTGCAAAAGCCCCGGCGACGGGCGCGATACCAACATAAGCGACCATCTTGATTGTAAAGACCGTCCCCAGAACCAGACCGGCCCGGTCGCCCGAAAGATCATAGGCCAAGAGCCCAAGTGCGACAGTGGCAAGCCCGGTACCCAGCAGCGCGACGATCTGCGCCAGAAACAGGTGGCGGTAGGTACGGTCGGCAAGAACAGATAGCATATCAGACCTTTGGGGTGGTTCGCGTTGGCCCCGGCATCTGCCAGTACAGGCAAACGGAGTGGTACCTGTGATGTCTACAGTAACACAACGGTCAAATCAGGCCTGAAAGCACGTCCGTCCGGTTCAAATGGTTGCTGTTCAGATCTTACAAAGGCGCAGCAGCGTACCCGCGATACGCATTTACATGCGCAGGGTGTTCGCAGTCTGTCTGCCGATTAGGCGCATTCTTTGGCTTATCTCAACGCAGGTTCGTTCGCGATGCTGTCGGACGCGACGATGGAAGCGGCAATTATGTTGCCCAATGTGCGTGCCACGCAAGCCCCCGAATGTGGCGCACGGGCCAAAACTGACGGACGCATCTGGCTGAAGGAATGCGGTGATCCCTGCATTTCGTGCGAAACGGCAAAGACCCGCAGGAAATCGGCGTAAGGATCGCTGCCGTCCTGGCGCGGGCGATAGTGCATGCGGCCTTCACGCGTTTCCGCCTGATAGATCGTTTCGCCTTCCTTGATCGTTTCCAGCACGGTTATGCCGTCAATCGTTTCGGGGTCGATGGCGGTGGGGTCATCCGACAGGATGACCAGATCGGCCAGCTTGCCAGCTGCAAGGGAGCCTTTGCGATCTTCTTCGAAATGCTGGTAGGCGGGCCAGATCGTCAGCGATTTCAAACCCGTCAGAACATCAACCCGCTGCGCCGGGCCAATAATATCGTTCGAGCGCGACCGGCGTGTCACGGTGGCATCCAGAATCCGCATTGAATCGGGAAACGCCACCGGCGCATCGTGATGGCTTGAAAACATCATACCGCGATCACGCACCCATCCGGTGGGCGAAATGTTATCGGCAGCCGCAGGACCAACCGTGCGGTCGCGGTGCCAGTCGCCCCAGTAAAAGGTGTGCATCGGAAACAACGACGGGAACACATCCAGACGGTTGTAGGCATCTACCTGATCCTCGCGCAGAAACTGGCCATGGATCAGAACCGGGCGGCGGTCGGCCTGCCCGTGCGTCTGGGTTGCAGTTTCGATCGCGCCAATCAGGATGTCTGACGCACCTTCGCCATTGGCATGGGTCAGAATTTGCACATCGTTGGCAAAGGCCCAGTCGATCGCGTCAAATACCTGATCGCCCGTTGCCGCGCTGTAGCCCTTGTAATCCGAGCGCAGCCCTTCGGGCGGTTTGAAATAGGGGCGGTCCCGCAAGGCGGTAAAGCCCTGAGGCGATCCGTCGATGGTCAGTTTGGCGCCCCCCACGCGGAACCTGTCCTTATAGTCGCGCGACTGGTTTTCCACAATGAAATCGCGGTTCACCAGCACGTCGGGATAGGTCACTACATCGATATCAAGACCTTCTTCGGTGGCAACGGCCTGCATTAGCCGCACAACGGCGGGGATAGATCGCCCCTCTTGCGCGGTGGTATAGCCAAAGCTTGCAATCAGTTCCGTTCCGGCGCGGAAAATCGCGCGGTTGGCATTTTCGTCAAGGCCGCCAAGCAGCCCGCCGATCACCATATTCGCTGCGTTTTCTTCCAGAACACCGCTGGGCTCCGTACTGCCATCGCGCCGCCGGATCACCCCGCCCGCAGGATCCGGCGTATCGGCTGTGATCCCCGCCAGTTCCAGCGCCTTGGAATTCGCAACCCCCAGATGGCCCGACTGATGCACCGCATAAACCGGGATTTCCGTCGAAACGGCATCCAGTTCGTCACGGGTCGGGTGCCGCTGTTCGGCTAGCTGGGCATCGTCATAGCCAAAGCCCAGGATCAGGCCCGCCGCCCCGACACGCTCGGGCTGGGCCTCGGCAAAGTCGCGCAGCACCTGCTGCAATGTGGGGATGTCGTTGACCGAACCATCAGGTGCCGGTAGCAGATTGGCCGACAACGCCTGAATACCGATCATGAAGACATGGCCATGGGCGTCGACAAATCCGGGGATCATCGTGCGACCAGCCAGATCGATCATTTGTGTCTCGGGCCCTTTGAACGCCATGATATCATCTGCGGTTCCGACGCCCAGAATAAGACCATCCTTTTCGGCCAGTGCCTCGGCGCGCATCGCGTCATCGACCATGGTCAGGATCGGACCACCCGTCCAGATACGGTCGGCCACCACGAGGCCGGTATCTTGCTGCGGGGCCGCACTGTGCTGCTGGCGGAAATACTCCCATGCATCGATCACGCGCCCGTCCGCAAGGGTGCAATAGCCACGGTCGCCATCCGCCTCGCGTTCGATGGCATAGGTTCCACCCTGCGCAACGCAATATGTCGCGGCGGGGTTTGCCAGTTGCGTGCTGCCGCCTGTCTGGTTCTGGGCGTGCTGCTGGCGGAAATACTCCCACGCATCAACCACGCTTCCGTCTGCAAGGGTGCAAAGCCCGCGCTGCCCATCGGTGCCCTCCTCGGTGGAATAGGTTCCGCCCTGTTCGATACAATAGACCGCCGCAGGGTTCGGCAATTGCGACGCAGCGGCCAGAGAGGCAATCATGCTGAAGGTGAAAACGGTGACAATGGCCATAAATCGAAGCATCAGAATAAATCCCCGGCGTCAGAAGAGTGAGAAAGTTGTTTCAAAATCTAACTACAAAAACCAAAACGGACAATCTGGGGTTTAACCGGCTGGGAAAAACCGAACAGTTCGCCTTAGGTGAAACCTAAATCGCGGGCGCGATGCGTCAAAAGATTGATCCCGGCGCTTTTCCGCTTTTTCACAAACAGCGATCGAATTCGGCAGGGCAGCCATGGGATTGCGGCCTAACAGGGCCGCCTGCGCCGGGTTCAGGTGGCCTGGAATGGCGCCCAAGCATCGCGCATCCGGGCCAGTGGCGCTTTGTCAACGTGCACCAACTCTTTGCGCAGAAAATCCTCGAATGCGTTGGCAAGCACCGATGCGGGCCGATGTGCAGGAGTAAGAAGCGAGATACTGCTGGTGATCGCTGGGGTGAAAGCCTTGTAGGTGATGCCCGGCGCGGGGCTGGTGACGGCAGTTATCCGGTCAACCACCGCGGCGCACAGACCCGATCCGACAAGTTGCAGCGCAGGCAGCAGGGTCCGCAGGACAAACCGTGTGTTCAGTGTGGCGTTATCGCGAACGAAAGCGCTTTGGGTGGATCGGGTCAGAGGGTGTTCCGCGAACAGCGTGGCCATCGGGTAGTTTTCCAGATCGGTCGGGGTCAGAACATCCTTGCCGGCAAGCGGATCCTGATCAGAAAGCGCGATCACACACTCGGAATCAAAGGATTCGAACCTGATCGAACCGCGTTGCTTTGGTGTCTCGGCCAAGCCGATGTCAAATTCCTGCGACGCAATCAGATCCTCGACCGCCTGCGAATTGCGCATCATCAGATCTGCCTTGACCTCGGGCCTGTCCTTAAGGAACGCAGCCAGAACCTTGGGCATGAAAAAACCGGATGATGCGGGATGACAGGCGATCCGAAGGCTGCCGCGATCCCGGTTGCCAAACTCGGACATTATGCGCGCCGTCCGGTCCAGCCGGTCCAGCACTTCTTCGGCCTCTTCCAGAAAATAATGCGCCTCGGGCGATGGCGTAAGACGCCCGTGTTCGCGCACAAACAGCCGGAAACCCAGCTCTTTTTCGATGTTCAGGATCATCGTGCTGACCGCAGGTTGCGTGCGAAACAGCGTACGGCTTGCTTCTGAAATTGAACCGCTGCGCATCACTTCGCGGAACGTCTGAAGTTGCCGTATGGTCAGGTTTGCCAGCATGATATAAATCCAGTTTATGGCTATAGTAATATTATAGATTTGAATTTATGGCCAGCCTGGAACGATGCTGATCCCGAACTTTGATGCGAGGGGGGGATCATGGATCGTTTCATGTCTGTATTGCTGACCGGGCTGATCTGCTTTGTTGCACTTGGACAATTTGTGCAGGTGATCACCCGTTATGTGCTTCAGATCCCTGTCATGGGTCTGGAAGAGACAATGCTTTATCCCACGATCTGGCTTTATTTTTTCGGCGCCATCAACGCATCGCGCGAAAACACCCATATCCGCGCCAACGTGCTCGAGATTTTCATAACATCCCCTCGGGCGCACACTATCCTCGCGATCATTGGCGAAATCATCAGCCTGATCGTCGGCCTCTGGATCCTTAGCTGGGCCTGGGATTACACCCGCTACGCGTGGCGTGTCTGGCGTGAAAGCCCGACGCTTTACATCCCTACCTTTTATTCGGATGTCGCACTTCTGGTGGGCGTGGCGCTGATGATGGCCTACACGGCCTGGCACCTTTCCCGCCACATCCTAAGCCTGAAAAATGGAACAGCCGCATGATCGAGATCGCGCTTCTTGCCATCGCCGTTCTGGTCATCACGCTGACCCTTGGCGTTCCTTTGCCCTACTGTTTCGGGGCGGCCCTGATGGTGATGTATTTCATCGGCGACGTCACCATGAAGGGGATGATGCTTTGGGGCGTGCAGCAACTGGGCAACCCCATCCTGCTTGCCATCCCGCTGTTTGTGCTGGCCGGAACGATCATGTCGGAAAGCGGGATCGCGGCGTCGTTGCTGCGGTTCGTGAATGCCTTTGTCGGCCATGTGCGTGGCGGTCTGGGCGTTGTGGCGGCTGTCAGCTGTGCCGTGATCGGCGCGATTTCAGGGTCTGGCCTGACCGGCATTGCCGCGATCGGCCCGATCCTGATCCCCGAAATGGAAAAACGCGGCTATCCGCGTGAATACGCAACCGCGCTGATCGCCAATTCCTCGATCCTCGGGTTGCTGATCCCGCCATCGGTCACCATGATCGTCTATGGCTGGGTAACGGACACGTCTATTCTGGCCTGCTTTCTGGCCACTCTTGGTCCGGGGCTGCTGATCATGTTCAGTTTTTCGGTCGTGAACCTGTGGATGAGCCGGAAATTCAACCTGATTCTGGACGACAAACCCACATTCAGCGAACTTTCGACAGAAGTCGCCAAACGCGGCTTTCACGCCTTTCCCGCGCTTTTGATGCCGGTGATCATCCTTGGCGGCATCTACGGCGGGATCATGACCCCCACCGAGGCGGCGGCGGTCGCAGTGATCTATTCGGTTCCGGTGGGCTTTCTGGTTTACAAGGGCTTGCGCCTTTCCAACTTTTTCGCAGCCGGTAAAGAAGCGGCGACCGCCGTCGGCGCAATCATGTTCATGATCCTGTTTTCGATGATCCTGAGCCAGATGTTCGTTTATGAAAGCATCCCGCAGCAGATCGTATCCAGCATCTTTGCGATCACGGAAAACAAGGTTCTGCTTCTGATTTTCATCAACATTCTGCTGTTTCTGGTGGGCATGGTCGTCAACGATGTGACAGCCATCATTCTGATTGCCCCCCTGCTCTTGCCCCTGATGACAGCGATTGGCGTCAGCCCTGTGCAGTTTGCCGCCATCATGGGCGTCAATACCGCGATGGGTGGCGTCACGCCGCCCTATGCATCGATCCTGTATCTGGGTGCACGGATCGGCAAGGTCAAAGTTACCAAGGTCATCCCACCTGCAATGTTCCTGATCGTGACCGGCTATGTGCCTGTCGTGTTTCTCACATCGTTCTGGCCTGACCTGTCTCTCTATTTGCCGCGCTTGTTCGGGTACTAAGCCCGGCATTTTCAGCCAAAGAAACCCAATCAAAGGAGGAAATCATGAAAACCCAAATCCTGGCCACCGCACTTGCCGCCCTGATGGCGGCATCGCCCGCGATCGCTGAAACCCTGAAGATGAGCCATGTGCGCCCGCAAGACGCCACCATCGACGTCGAGTTGCGCGCCTTTGCGGCATCCGTATCCGAAGCCACGGGCAGCGGTGTCGAAATCCAGCTGTTCCCGGCGTCGGCGCTGGGGGATTACACGACCGTGCAAGAACGGATCAGCGTTGGCGCGCTTGATATGGCGACACAACCCGCTGCCGCTGCCGCGGATCGCCGGATGCAAATCTCGTCCTTTCCCTACATGGCTGAGACATGGGCTCAGGCGCGCGCGGTCTATGGCCCCGGCGGCGTCGTACGCGATGTAATGACCGGCCTTTATGCCGAACAGGACATCACCATGCTGGCCGCATACCCTGTTTATTTTGGTGGCATTGCGCTGAACGTGGCAAATCCGGATGCGGCCAGCACAGCGCCAAACGGCATCAAGGTCCGTGTGCCGGGCATCAAATCCTTCCAGCTTACCGGCGAAGCGCTGGGGTACATCCCGTCGCCGATTCCGTTTTCCGAAGCGTTCACTGCCGTGCAGACAGGTGTGGTCGACGGTGTGATCGGATCGGGCGCGGAAGGGTATTATGCCTCGTTCCGCGATGTGACCAAAACATACATTCCGGCCAATACGCATTTCGAAGTCTGGTATATGATCATCTCGAACGAAAGCCTTGCAGCCCTTTCCGAAGACGATCAGGCCGCCCTGGCTGAACAGGCGGCTGCGTTCGAGGCAACCCGATGGACCGTCGCCGAAGCCGATCAGGGCCGCAACGAGCAGCGTCTGGTCGATGAACTGGGCGCAACAGTTGCAGCGCTTTCGGATGCAGATCTGGCGGCCATGTCAGCCAAGGTACGTGCCGAAGTCTGGCCTGCCGTGCTGGAAGATGTCGGTGCCGATTGGGGTCAGGCGATCCTGGATCAAGTGGCCGCCGCCAGCAATTAAAACAGAGTTTCGGGGTGGCGCGCTATTGCCACCCCGAAACGCAAGTGAAAGACACCCCCCATGACCTCGGATTATGCTATCATCGGCGGCGGGATCGTTGGCCTTTCAACGGCCTGGGGCCTGCTGAAACGCGGGCTGCGGGTGACGGTGCTGGATGGCGATGACGGATCGTTTCGCGCCAGCCGGGGAAATTTCGGGCTAGTCTGGGTACAGTCCAAGGGCATGAACCAGCCGCGCTATGCGCAATGGTCACAGGAATCTGCCGCCGCATGGGCCGATTTTGCAAATGAGTTGGGCGATGTAACCGGACGTGACGTCGGGCTCGCGCAAAATGGCGGCTATGATTTGCACTTCTCGGAAGAAAGCCTTGAGGCGACGGTCGCGCAATACAACGTTCTGAAAGAAAACCTGGGCGGCAACTATCCTTTCGAAGTGCTGGGGCACAATGCCCTGCGCCGCGAAGAACCGGCAATCGGCCCACGCGTTGCAGGGGCGATCCTGCACCATCAGGACGGTCACGCGAATCCGCTGAAACTGCTGCGCGCGCTGGCCGACGATGTGCGCCGGCTGGGCGGTGTGATCCTGAACGGCAAGACCGTGACAGATGTGGAAAAGACCGATCTGTTCTGCATCCGCTGCAGCGACGGTTCGGATATCCGGTCGCGCAAGGTGGTTTTATCTGCAGGTCTGGGCGCGATCACCCTTGGCCCGATGATGGGGTTCAAAGCCCCGATCCGGCCGCAGCGCGGGCAGGTTCTGATCACCGAAAAACTGCCCAAGCTGATCAACCGCCCGTCCCTTATCGCGCGGCAGGTGGACGAGGGCGGCATCCAGATCGGTGCCACCAACGAAGAGGTCGGCCTTGATGATCACGTCACACAGCCCGGCCTTTCCGGTCTGGCCGCAGAGGCGGTCGCTGCCTTTCCCGCATTGGCCAAGGCGCAGCTTGTGCGCAGTTGGGGTGCCCTTCGCATCCTGTCGCCTGACGGACTGCCCATCTATCAGGAAAGCCCCACGATGCCGGGGGCCTATCTTGTCACCTGCCACAGCGGGATCACGCTGGCTGCCGCGCATGCCAGGTTCCTGCCCGACTGGCTTGAAGCGTCAGAGGCCGCGCCAAATCTGGAGGTGTTCAGTGAAGACCGATTTGCCGTTTCTTGAAATCACCCCGTCACAGGATCATGTGCCTGTCCGTTTCGAAGGGGAAACCCTGATTCTGCCACGCGGCGACAATCTGGCCGGTGCCCTGCTGGTTGCGGGTGTCATGCCATTTCGTCATTCGCCCGTATCGGGCGCACCGCGCGGCCCGTTCTGCATGATGGGCGCATGTTACGATTGTCTTGTCGAAATTGACGGTACAACCCGCCAAGCCTGCATGATGCAGGTCAGCGAGAACATGGAAATCACCATGCCCGCCGCCAACGGGGGACATGATGTATAAAGCGGACCTTATTGTCATTGGCGCGGGGCCCGCAGGTATGGCGGCAGCCCGACAGGCTGGCGATGCCGGGCTCAGCGTGCTTGTTCTGGATGAACAGCCCGCACCGGGCGGGCAGATATACCGCGATGTAGAACGCGCCAGTTCCGCGCGCGGGGATATTCTGGGGCGCGATTTCACCGATGGCCTGGCTTTGACCCGTGGTCTGGCGCACGACAACATCACCCACCTGCGCGGGTCCGTCGTCTGGCAAATCGAAGATGGATCGCGGGTATCCTTTTCCCGCGACGGAGCCGCGGCCCTCGCAGACGGCAAGCGCATTCTGCTGGCAACAGGCGCGCTTGAACGATCAATGCCGGTGCCCGGCTGGACGCTTCCGGGGGTGATGACGGCAGGTGCGGCGCAAATACTGCTCAAGCAATCCGGGATCGTGAGCAGACGTGCCGTTCTGGTCGGGTCCGGTCCTCTTCTTTATCTTGTCGCGACCCAGATGCTGCGCGCGGGCGCACCGCCTCTGGCGCTGGTCGAAACGCAATCCCGGCAGGATTTTGCGAAATCGCTGCGCCATCTGGGCGGCGCCCTGCGCGGCTGGCGCTATCTTCTCAAAGGTCTTGGGATGCTTTGGCAACTGCGGCGCGCCGGTATCCCCCGCCATGTCTGCGCCACGGCAATAGCGATTGACGGCGACACAAAGGCGCGCGCCGTCACCTTTCACGCCGGCAACACAGATCACAGGATCGAATGCGAAACGGTGCTGATGCATCATGGCGTTATTCCCAACACGCAGGCCGCCAGATCCATCGACATCCCGCATCATTGGAACGCATCACAAAACTGCTTTGTGTCCGATTGCGATCGCTGGGGGCGCACCGCCGTTCCCAGTGTTTTCATCGCCGGCGATGGGGCGGCTATCGGCGGCGCAAAGGTTGCGGCCCTCGCGGGCCAGATTGCAGCGCTGGAAATTGCCTGCGATCTCGGCAGGATCACAACAGCCGAACGCGATGCGGCAGCGCTCCCGCTGAACAGGAACAACGCAAACGAACGCAGGGCGCGGCCTTTTCTTGATGCGGCCTATCCCCCTTATGCGGGGGCCGTTTTGCCGGCAGATGACACGATTATTTGCCGATGCGAGGAAGTGACCGCAGGCGCCATCCGGCGCATGGCAGCGCTTGGCTGTCTGGGTCCGAACCAGACCAAGGCGTTCGGGCGGCCGGGAATGGGGCCCTGCCAGGGGCGATACTGCGGTCTGTCGGTAACGCAGATACTGTCAGACACTCTTGGCACATCACAGGACAAGACCGGATATTACAGAATCCGCCCGCCTCTGAAACCGGTAACGCTGGGCGAAATCGCCGCGATGTCAGAAAGCGACGCGACTAAGGATTTAGAATGACCGGACAGGTTGAACCCTGTCGAAATCAGCGGCGTTAGCCCGGTCTTAGTGAATTTGCGGCACAACCCGCTTGTCTGTCTTTGTCCCAAAGTGATGAGCTGTCTGCCGCATGAACACTGTACGATCAGGGCTGCCCGAACTCCGCAACGCCGCCCGGTCCGGTATCCGACTGGTATGGGCGGTGTTTCTGTTCAGCATATTCGTGAACCTGCTGATGCTGACCGGCCCGCTTTTCATGGTGCAGGTCTATGACCGCGTTCTCACGTCACGCTCGGAAGAAACGCTTGTGGCGCTGTTTCTTCTGGTCAGTGTTCTTTTTGGTTTGATGGCCGTTCTGGACTGGGCGCGGGGCCGGGTTCTCGCGCGGTTCGGGGCGCGCTTTCAATCCGTGCTGGAAGGCCGGGTGTTTGATGCCGTTCTTGATCACGCGGTTTCACCGACAAAACGGCCCGAACCTGCCAGCGGGTTAAGGGATCTGGCTACCATACGAAGCCTGTTCACCTCGCCGGTCGCTCTCGCACTGTTCGATATTCCCTGGACGCCGGTGTTTATCGCCGCGATTTTCGTCTTTCATCCCTGGTTGGGCTGGATGGCGATGTTCGGCAGCGCGACGACGATCGTGATTGCCCTTCTCAACAACCGGATGACCAGTGCATGCGTGTCGGATGCGCAAACACACGAACTTTGCGCGCAGGCACTGGCCGAACAGGCGCGCCGGTCGGCCGATTATGTCCACGCTCAAGGCGTCGGCGCTTCAATCAGGATGCGCTGGCATGCCTGTCGGGATGAGGCACTGGACCACTCGATCAGATCAAGCGACTGGGCCGGCCTGTTCATGGCGGTTGGCAAATCCTACGCGCTGTTCCTGCAAGCGGCCATGCTGGCCCTCGGAGCCTATCTGGTTCTTCAAAACGAACTGAGTGCAGGCGCGATGATTGCAAGCTCGGTTCTGCTCCGGCGCGCGGTGGCTCCGGTTCAACATGCACTGGCGCAGTGGCCAATGGTGCAACAGGCCCAAGGCGCGTGGGCGACTTTGGGAAACCTGCTGGAAACATCGCCCGTGCGGGCGCGATGCCACGCCCTGCCCCGCCCAGAAGCGAACATATCCTTTGCCAGCGTATCGGTTGCGGACCCAAAGACCCGCACCACGCTGCTGGACGGTATCACGTTTTCACTTGTCCCGGGTCAGGCCATCGGGATCATCGGCAAAAGCGGTTCGGGCAAGACAACCCTTGCCAGAACGCTTCTGGGCCTGACACGTATCACCACCGGAGAGGTGCGGATTGGCGGGGTCAGGCTTGATCAGTACGATCCCGATATTCTGGGGTCTTACATTGGGTACCTGCCCCAGACCGTGACCCTGTTTTCCGGCACAATCGCGGAAAACATCGCGCGGCTGTCCCCCAACCCAGATGCGGAACTGGACGTCAGGGCGGCAAAATGCGCCAATGCGCATGAAATGATCCTGTCCCTGCCCGACGGATACGACACGCGCCTTCACGGCGACGACAGCCGCTTGTCCGGCGGGCAACGCCAGCGCATCGCCCTTGCCCGTGCGGTTTACGGGTCTCCGGTTCTATTGCTTCTGGACGAGCCGAATTCAGCGCTTGATCATGACGGATCGGTCGCGCTGAACACTGCCATACGCAGTTTCAAAGCCGCCAATTGCGCGGTGACCATCATGACCCACAGACCATCGGCGATTTCGGAATGTGACCGGTTGATGGTTCTTGAAAACGGCTGCATCAAGACCGAGGGCGCGCGCGATACCGTGCTCAAATCCATGATCGCAAATGTGAAACCCATTCAGGCATCCCTTCTCAGGGTATCGGGATCATGACAGCGGGCCAGCATGTGCCCCGCCAGTGGCGCGCGACCGGACCCCTTTTTTGTTGGCGCAATAGCGCTGTTTGTGCTTGTCGTGGTTCTGGGCGGGTGGAGCGTTCAGGCACGGATATCGGGTGCCATCATCGCTACGGGCGTGATTGAGGTTGAAGTGAACCGCCAAGTTCTTCAGCATCCCGAGGGCGGGGTCGTTACGCGCGCTGCATCCCGACATTGTCGCCGAGACGATTGCTGGTATCGAGGCTTCGGGCGGCAAGGTAGAGCGGCATCCCCAAACAGACCTGCTCACCATCAATGGTGAATTCACCGCGTCTCTTGTCATCGTCCGTTGCAACGAAACCAATGCGGGCTCTTTGCGGTGGAACATCCGCTTCGACATGAGCCTCAAACCCGACATAACGATAGCCGTTCGTATGGATCGGCCAAACCAACAGCCGCTCGACTACTACCTGCTGCCGAGCCTCGACATGAGCAGGATGCGCCGTGTCAGGTTTCGACGGACGACGAGGCCTTCACCTACAACAAGCGCATCAGCCGCCTCGCCACCATTCAGGAACACAAGATGATCCTGAAAGCGCTCGAGCGCGGCGTACCGGAAGAGCGATTGGCGCGAGCCCTCAATGTGAACGTCAAATCCTTGCAGGACAAAAAGCGGCTGCTCGACGGCATATGCCCGGAGGCAGCAGAGCTCCTCAAGGACAAGCAGGTCGCGCTGACCGGGTTCCAAATCCTGAAGAAAATGAAGCCGATGCGTCAGATTGAGGCGGCGGAACTGATGGTGACGATGAACAAGTATACCGTCAATTACGCCCGCTCGCTCTTGGCTGCGACGCCGGCCAGCCAGCTGAAAGATCCGGAGAAGCCGAAAGCTGTGAAAGGGATCTCCCGGCAGCAGCTCGAGCTGATGGAGCGCGAGTCCGCGAACTTGGAGCGAGAGTTGCGCCTGGTCGAGGACACTTACGGCAGCGATCACCTCGATCTCGTTCTGGCCCGCGGCTACGTCTCAAAGCTCATCACCAATGCACGCATCACGCGGTATCTCGAGATGTATCATCCCGAGTTTCTGCCTGAGTTCGAAAAGATCACGGAGACGGAGGCCCTGGCCTCCTGATTCAAGCAGTTCGGTCAATTTCGGCTGAGCTGCATTCGGGGAAGCATGGCTCGCTCTCGTCGTCGAAACGGCAGATGCGAATTCTCCACTCGGTTATTCAGCCAGCGACCCGTTTCCTGCTTGTCTGCGACGCCAATCTCTTTCAGCGCAGCGCCGTACGATGCCAGCCCGTCCGTCACGATAACTTCAGGATTGCCGTACTTCCGCATTGTTTTCTTTAAGAATTTCAAGGCAGCCTTCTTATCGCGCACCTTTGTGACGTAGCTTTCCAGAACTTCGCCTTCATGATCGACGGCCCGCCAAAGATAGTGTTTCTCGCCGTTGATCTTCACGAACATCTCGTCAAGATGCCAGCGCCACTTGCTCGATTTCATCCCGGCAATCCGCCGTTTTCGTATCTCCGCCGCGAACATTGGACCGAACCGATGCCACCAGTATCTCACAGCCTCATGACTGACATCGATGCCGCGTTCATGCAGCAAGTCTTCGACATTTCGAAGGGACAGAGGAAAACGGACGTACAGCATCACCGCCAAGCGGATAATCTCACGGCTCGTCTTGAAGTAGCGAAATGGGTCAGGTTTGGTCATCCGGTGAGGCTACGAAACCGCCCTGCCCGGCTCAAGCTGGTTTTGTCTGAAAGTGCCGATGTCGATCCCCGATCGGAGAAAATTGCGTTCATTCAGGTTACCGCGGGAGCAGAGCCTCTGGCATGTTCTGGTAGCAGACGGGCCTAAGGAACCGGCGGATCGAGAGGGTGCCGACCGAGGTATGGCCGAAATTGGTTGATGCCGGATAGGGGCCGCCGTGGACCATGCTGTCGGCCACTTCGACGCCGGTAGGATAACCGTTGGCAAGCAATCTTCCTGCCTTGCGCTCAAGCACCGGCACTAGCCGCTGCGCCAGGTCGGAGTCAGCTTCGTCCATGTGCAGCGTAGCCGTAAGTTGCCCCTCGAACCCCTTTGCAAGCGTCATCATCTCGTCCGGCCCGGACACGCGGACGACAAGACCCAGCGGGCCAAAGACCTCTTCGCCCAAGGCATGATCTTGCAGGTAATCGGATGCGTTCGTTTCAAACAGGTTCGGGCTGGCATTGCGGCCTTCGCTATCGGTGGTGAAAACGGCCTTGACCGCGTTGCGGCCATCGAACCGGGTTTTTCCATCCTTATAGGCGTCCGCGATGCCGTCCGTCAGCATGCACTGGGACGACACGCCTTTCAGCGCCTCGGCGGTTGCGGCAACAAAAGCATCACCTTCTGCGCCAGTCTCGACAACCGCGATGCCCGGATTGGTGCAGAACTGTCCGGCACCCATCGTCAGCGACGAAGCCCAGCCTGCGGCTATACTCGCCCCCCGCGCTTTCAGCGCTGCGGGCAGAACGAACATCGGGTTCCCTTACGGTCAATTTGCTCCGTCTACTCAGCGCCGTTGGCAGATCCTGGAAAAACCCTACATTTCGTGCGGGATTCGTACTTGCCATGCTCATCCTGCTATCAGGCACGGTCTTTTACCGCACAGTCGAAGGATGGTCATGGATCGACGCCCTCTATTTCAGCGTAACTACTATTTCTACTGTGGGTCTGGGGGACCTGTCGCCGCAGACGGACTTTGGAAAACTGTTTACGGTGGTTTACATCTTTGTAGGCGTTGGCGTGTTCGTGGCGCTTTTTTCGCAATTCGCCCGTGCCATGCTCCATCTGGAGGACAGCGGCAAAACGCCAGAGAAACCTGACTGAATCCAAGCAAGATGCTCACTCCATCTTTGGTCAAAGATTAAAGTGTTGCAGCGACCCGTTTGCGTGTCGATGGTTGTTAGAGACGCGCACATCGCCAAAGCTCTGATTTGGTCGAGCCCCCAGCCAAAATCTTCAACCGGCGCTCTATGGCAAAGTTTTTCACCATTTCTTACAGAAAACAGAGTTTTTCAACACAATCAGCCCGAAGCGAAAGTTCATTATGGCGCTCAAGTACTCAGTTCCGCGCTGTAACTACGCGCACAGGCAGGTCTCCGATGACTTCTTCCAAAGCTGTTTGTCTTCGTGAACCATAAGATGGAGCATTGTTGAGTGCGCGCCCGATCAACTGGACGACTTCTGGGGATCCCGCGAATTTTGAATGACTGCCGGTCCTTGAGTCCTGAACTTTCGACAGGTCGATCGCGTTGACGCCAAGAGTGCTTAGTTCTTCGGCATCCGCAGCCCCCACGCGCGGGACACCACCGGCGATTTGGCGCGCAGCACGTAACGCAGAGTCATCCTTGGACAAAAGGACAAAGAATCTGTCGAATGTCGTATTGATTTGTCCCATCTGAGACCGAAACAAGTCGATATCTATGTCGGGTGATGCAAGCACTACGTTCTGCAGTCGACCCGTTCTGTTGAACTGATTCTTCTGCGCCACATCAACGATCGCTTCCATCGTCAGAAAACTTCCCATGGAATGGGCGAAGATGTGATACTTAGTAGCAATGCTCTTGCTGAGGAGTTCGGACGCGTCGATCAAAAGAGGCCGTGCAACAAGAGCACTGTTGAGGTCGTAAACGTATCTGGAGGTGCGACCTGCGGACGCCCAGGTGAAGAGTACCGGAACTCCTTCAAAGCCACTGTCTTCTACAAATTGTCCCACCTGCAAAATGGCGTCGCTGGTGGTCATGTTGTACCCATGGACGAACAATAGCACTTCCCGCTGAGCCGGAGCGCGAACTCGTAGCTCCGTATTTAGCGATGAGAGAAAAAGGCTCTTTGATGAGTATCTTGCGGGATCGATGACTGCGAATTCAGTTCGTGGATCAGGTGGAAGAGTTTTTGGTCGCTCCAAAGCACCGGTAACATGGGTCGGAGGTACAGATACTTCTACTGAGGCTAGTCCCAACTCATCCGCTCGTAGCTCGGAAAAAAGAGCTCCAACGACCTCCGTGTCTTCGCGCGTTGTGACAATAAAGACCTTATGTTTGGTAGCTTCGGCAACCGATCTTATAGGGATTTCGGGATTATCGATGCCCACAAGTTCTGGAGCGCGAGAGCATGCGACGATGCACACAAGCAGCAGAGGTAGCGATAGTTTTATAAGTGACACAAAACGCTCCGGATTTGATGCGCCCTAATCAAGCTTCATTAATCTCAAATGGATTTTAGGGCCACTGGAAACTTCGGCTTCATCCGCTGAGCTACAATTGGCTCAGACTGCGGCGAATGACCTTTCAGCCCAAAGCGTATGTCAGGTCGTCAAACTAAGTTTCCGAGATTTGTCTCAAATACACAGATGCGGAAGTCTAAAGATCGAGCTGCATGAAAAGCAAATAGGGCTGCAGTTCAGGGTCGCTTTCTCCTTCCGGGTAGCTTTCGATCTGGCGGAAACCCAAGTTGTGATACAATCCCTGTGCAGCGGTGTCATAGACGCCTGTATCCAGCAGAACGCGCGCTGCGCCCAAGTTTGACGCGTGGGACAGAATACTCTCCATGAGCTTTCGTCCGAGGCCCAACCCACGGGCCGCTGGTTTGACGTACAATCGTTTGATTTCGCACGCGTCCGGTCGGATCATTTTTAGAAATACGCACCCTTGCAAATTGTCGCTGCCGTCAATCGAGATGTGAAGGCCTCCGGCAGGAGGAAGGTATTCGTCGATGTGATCAAAGGTATTTGCAACCAACTCATCGACGTTGAGATCAAGCCCTGAGACTGCACGCAACTCCGAGATTTCATGGTTCAGATATTCACGAACCAAATCCCGAAGCTGCGCTTCTCTCTCTAGCTTGTCGATTGAGCGAATTTCCATGGCGATGGCTTTCCAAGTAATTCGGACAAACTCAGACTATCCTAAATCTCAATGTCGGGTAAGTCCTGCATTGCAGTCATAGGTGCAGACAGCGGCTAATGACCGCCAAGAGCCCATTCCTTCCACTTTGCTGCGTGATGGCGAATAGCGGTTTTTCGGCTCCCTGTGTGGTTCTCAGCTTGCGTAGTCTCGACCGCGCGCATCCAGCATGCGCATAAGACCTGCCCACTCTGTCTTTCCGTTGTAGTGGTAGTGTTCGGACAAGAGCCCAACTTGACCGATGCTGCGAAGAGCACCAATGTCCGAGAAGTATCAATTGCCTTCATTCTTTGGTCTGACAGCATGACTGTGAGAGACTGTCGACCTGATCGTCAGAGCAGAAGTGCTACTGAGCTGACGCTCACAAAGACGCCACTCCTGTCCTGTGCGGCGAATGGCCGGTCTGAAGTATCAGCAGATGCACTTTTGCCCCGATTGGGTCGACAATTGGCCGTGCTTTGCTGCGAGGACTTCTTCAGGCGACTTTGAAGATCGCCGCATCTCTCTGGCGCAGGATGGGCCGGGCGGCACGTTGAACGCCACTTGGTTCTTGTCGCGATTCAAAAAGCATTTGGATTTCATGTTGGGCTTCCTGATCCAATGCTAAAAGCGCCATTTCACCGGTCAACATACTTTCTGTCGGAGCGCCGTTTGCGGTGATGATTTCGTGTTGGTCGAAGAGCAGGTGATAGTAGGTGATTTGGTCAATATCGGGCAACGTTCGAACGGACTTTCCGTTGACCAAGGCGATGGCGGGGACGAGGATCTCCGACTCGCCGAAATGCAGTTCGGCCTGCCAACCTTCGACAAGAATCCGATGCTGTGGCGACACTGTCAGATCTACATGTGGCAGCCCGCGGCCGAGGGCGCCAGTATGGATCCGGACCGGTGCGAGATTGGGTCTGCGGGCCAGTTCAAGACTGTCCAACCGCCTACGGCCGATCCACCTGATAGGCTGGTCATCATTATCTCTGGTGCGAACCAGATCGCCTTCGGTCAGACATTCGACGGGCGTCGGACCAAGAGTGGTGTCAATGATTGTTCCCTTCGCAAAGCAGATGACAATCGGAGGAGGTTGGTCTGTGAAATCCTTTTCACCTTTATCTTTGGCGCGGAGGAAGCCGTTGAACGTGGCGCCATTTGCACCAATGTATTCAAAGTTGTATTCGTCTTCTTTTCCTGGATCGACATGGCGGTTGAAAGCATTGTTCAGGACAACTGAGTCAGTAGGGTCGTAATCGTTGATATCGATATGCAGACTGTAACTCTGGAAAGTCGAAAGATCGATTTCTACTTCGTCGGCGACGTGGTCATTCCCGCCAAAGTCGATCTTGAGGTTCTTGATATTGGCGTCCGGCGCCGCGACAATGGTAACGGTTCCACCGCCAACTATATCAACGAGAACGGAATCGCCATTTTTCACGACAATTGTCGTGCCGCTTGTGGTAACGACTAATTTCGCCAAACTACTGCCTCGTTCCTCGAATTGTTTCGAGTGTTCTTTGTATTATCATCACATTTTCAGGCGGTCTTTACCAGCATTTTTTTCCTGCACACCGACACATTGAGAAGAATGCGGCCTTTAGTTACCCAGCCAGCGCCCATATCCGGCGGCCCTGCGTACCCCGCCTATATACAGCGGGCGGGGAGACCCATGCCAGCGCCGCCTAGACGCGCTCCTGCTCCGTTTCAGGCGGGTGCGTTCGGCAACTTTGGCCGATCACCCAATCGTCAATCCGGCTTGCTGGATGTCGCGGTCCGTTCGCGCACCAACACGATTTTTGATCAGCTTGCACTGAGGATGGGCGGGATACCTGCGACGGGGGGGTATATAAGTTCGAAACATTCGGGTCAGGGGACCGGCGTAGATAATCAGATTTTTCCGCGATTACTTTTAGAGGGGGGCTTCTGGAAAGGGAATAGAGCTATGGCTAAATGGACCGAGAAGAGCTTCAGGCAAAAGCGGTGAAGCCTCCTCCGAAGCTTTCGTGTTACTCTACCACTTACCTGACGTTTGGAGGATGAAATGGCAGCATATGTGATAGGTCAACTCGAGATTTTTGATGAAGAGAGATATAAGTCTTACCTCGCGGGCTTTATGCCGATCTTTCGACGGCATGATGGTGAAATTCTTGCGACAACAAGCGGCAAAACAACGGTGGTTGAAGGCGAATGGGGTTTCCCACGCACGGTTGTCATGAAATTTCCCAGTCGAAGCAAAGCTGAAGAATGGCTTGCCGATCCGGATTACATTGAATTGGCGAAACACCGGCACGCCTCTGCGAAATGTAATCTCGCGATCATTGATGGCGTCGGTTGACAGTGGTCCGTGTGACACGCCTCTTTGAGGCTTAAAGCTTCGCGCCTTTAACCTGATCCATATCCTGCCTCGCAAAAGTAGTTCCAGCATTCTTGTGGGGTGAACAGGTCGCAGACTTCGGCCAATGCATCGAACATCTGATCGAACGTCCTGGCCCCGATTCGTCGAAGATGTGCTTTCAGTTTGGAGAAGGCCATCTCGATTGGATTGAGATCTGGCGAGTAAGGCGGCAGATATAAGAACCAGCATCCGATATCTTTCAGCGCCTGCGCCGCCTCCTTGTTGCGATGCGTCGCAAGGTTGTCACAGATCACGACGGTTCCCGGCAGCAGCTCTGGCGCAAGGACCTCCCGAATGTATGCGGCGAAGGCTTCTCCATCCATTGCCCCTTTGATCACCCAGGGCGCAATCAAGCTGTCATGGGTCAGACCCGCGATGAACGTTTGCGTGCCCCAAGCGCCGAAGGGTGCGCTCATTTCCAAGCGCTTGCCACGCAAGCTGCGCCCTCGCAGACGGGTCAGGTTGGTTTTGACGGACGTTTCATCAATGAACACAAGCCGATCAGGATACGTCTGCATTTTGGGGATGCGATATTTGAACCATTCCTGCCGCAGATGTTTTACCCGTGCGCGCAGCCGTTCGGTCGCGACCAGTGACTTTTTTTGTGCGTATATAGTCGACCTCGCCGGACTGGTGGCGTTTGGGAACCAGCCCGAGATAGGGCCCTACATCTCGCGAGCGTTTAAAGCGTGTCGGATCATCAATGGCTGCCGCGAACGCCAGTGCCGTGATCGGGCCAACGCCTGGCACTGTCATGAGGCGGGTGCAGATGTTTGATTTGCGCGTCATCACTTTGATATCGCTGTCGATGGCGACCACGGCCGTCAATATCGCGTGGCGCGCCGCAAACAGGCCTCGCAACGCAGCATGCAAACCGGGAACGCCGTCGCTGACTTTGAGGGCAGCGTCCTTGAATGCAGGCGACAGAGCCCGTGGCAATCGCACACCAAACACGACAACAAGTCCACGGATCTGATTATCGATGGTCACGCGTTGTCCGACCAGCTTCTTGCGCGCCGCGATCAGCGAGCGGATCGCATGAGCGGAAAGCGATTTGACATGGGTCGGTTTGTAGAACCCTGTCCGTGCCAAATGCGCCAATCCACGCGCGTCGTTTCGGTCGGTTTTATGCCCAGCTAGGGACTTCAGTGCCTGATAGGCTTGGCGGCTTTCGATGCAAACAACCGGGACACCAAGCTCCGTCAGGCCGTGGTGGAGCATTGGAGCCATCCGCCCAGTCTCAAAAACAACTTTGGTACATGTGGGTCCGGCGGCCAGAAACGCGGTGATCGCCTTCGGTGTCGAGGATGCTTTTCCTTCCAGGATAAGCGCCCCGTCTCGATCAAGAATGCAGATATGCGTCTCTTCCATGGACACATCCAAACCAGCAAAATATTCCATCGGTCGGTCTCCTTTTCAATGATATGAACATCAAGAATAACAGGCATCGATGCGCGCTGGTTCTGATTACGCCATGTTGAAAAACTCGAAAAATTCGCACTCTCGTTTTTCTGCCAAAATCCGTTGCATTGGAAAAGCTGGCCCTATTTGCGCGGACGGCCTTGGTAGAGCTGCGCACATCGCCAACCTATTGATTTGGCCGACCCCCTGGCCAAAATTCCCAACTGCCGCTCGGTGACAAAGTTTTTCGCCGTTTTTAGGTGAAAACTGAGTTTTTCAACACAATCAGCCCAATGCAGTCGCTCTCATACCGCGTTAAACGCAGAATGTGACTGAGCGGGTTAGGCTTCAACCCGATCCATGATCCATTTCGTGAAACGGGACCTTAGGGGCCGTGGTGCCATCTCGGCGGCAAACGAAAAAAGCTTGTTGCGCCAACCGGGTATCGTCATCCGCTTACCCTTCATCATCGCATCAAAGCCATCCTTAGCAACCTCGGAAGGGGACATGGTTTGCATGGGCCATCCGCTGGCAAGCCTCACATCGCTCATTCCCGCACGCCTGAAGAAGTCAGTTCGCATGGGGCCAGGACAAAGGCAAGTTACATCGACATCAGTTCCGCGGTATTCCTCAGCCAGAGCGAGAGAGAAGCTCAGCAAGTGCGCACGGGTTGCGAAGTGTACAGAGACAAATGGTCCCGGAACGAGTGCGGCTATTGAAGAAACATTTACGATCCGGTTCCGGTGAGTCCTTTTGCGATCCAACAAGAAGCCTTTCGTTAATTGCGCAACGGCGATTGTATGGAGCCGGATCATCTCGATTTCTCTTTCGAGACGAGTTTCTTCGAAACGGCCATAGACATTGAACCCAGCATTGTTGACCAGGACATCGGCGGTCACGTCCCAGTCACGCAGTTGGGAAAAAACTCTACCTGCCGCCACGCTGTTCGACAAATCCGCTGGTATCGTCCTGACCTTCACACCATGGGTCGCCGCAAGATCGCCGGCGCATGCTTCAAGGCGCGATTGATCTCGTGCCACCAGAACTAGGTCGCTCCCTGCTTGCGCCAAATGTTCAGCGAAGGCCAGACCGAGACCACTTGAGGCTCCCGTCACCACGGATTGCCGCGGCGGGGTGCGTTCCACTGTGTTCGCCATTTCATGGTTCTCCCTGCGAACCCGTCGCCTTGTGGCAGCACTTGACCTTTTCTAGCCGCCAGTCACCGAACCGCATTGATCGAGGACAAACCCTCGGACGGAAATGGCGCTTAAAGTGCAGGTCAAGCGATCCTACATCGGTCCTGGCGGCCGGTCGCTGCGTGGTCACAGGGATACCGGCGGATACAAAGATGTTGGAGCCAGATGTAACACTGACTGATTTGTTTCTCGCAATGCAGTGCGCGGCATTCGCTGTCGTGCTTCTTCGTGGGCGTGGCATAAACCCAGTTGAAACCCGACTGTTTGCTGCGCTGTTCGCCGCTCTTGCTGTGTCTTCCTTGTTTGGTGGGCTTTGGCACGGCGCCTTCTCCAAAGCCGATACGGTTACAGGAGACGCGATCTGGTCTATTGCCATGGCCGCCCTCGCTGGTTCCGCTGCGTTGCTTTGGCTCATTTCAGGCCGGTTGATCCGAAGGCCAGCGTGGGCTCTCTTGGCATCTTGGGTGGCCGTAATCCAGTTCATTTTTCAGGTTTTTGTTTCGGTCTGTGTCGCCGACAGCTTCCTTGTCCCAGCCGTAGGTCTGTTGCCGCCGATGGCGGCGACTGTTGTGGGCTACATCATCCGCGCTCAAAGTGGCCACGTGATCCATGGCATATACGGTGCGGCCGGTGTCACCCTCGCCGCGGTCGCTGGCCTCGTGATCGTGTTTGATCTGTCGCTCCACCCGCGTTGGGCGACGACCCTTGCCGTCTATCACGCGGTTCAGTTTGTTGCGTTCGGGTTGGTGTTTCTGTCTGTACCCGCGGTCTTGGCGGAAAAGCGGTAAACTGGCGCGGCGTGTTTAAGCCCGTCGGCCTATTCGACGGTTTCTTGCCGTTTTTCTTCGATGTTCGATCGGGTCCAACTTGTGGGAATGCCAAGCGGATATAGTAAGACAGCGATCAGAACTGCAACTTGAAGCCAGCTGGCGTCTCGGGCTGGCGGATTTGGCGGCGGCTTCACTTCTCGCGGTGACTTCAGTACCCAGATCAGCATGGCCAGTCCCGCGACGGCCATGGCGAGGTTGAAGACTTGTCCTGTCCCGATACCCAACCATGCGGCCTCATAATCGCGGAAGATATCCACAGAGAACCGCAAGGCGGCGTAAAGAAAAATGAATAGGCTCGCGACGACGCCACGGCCTGGGGGCCATTTGGCAAGGGCCCAAATCAGGATAGGAAAGATCACGAAGTTCTTGGCACTTTCGTAGAGTGCCACAGGGTGTCTTGCACCTTCCAGGTCCGGGTAGACGAACCCCCAAGGCACCGTAGTCTGAGAGCCGACAACCCCGCCTTCGATGAAGTTCCCGAAGCGGCTGATTGCCAGAAGAAATACTCCGGGCACTACGATCTCGTCGAGAAGTGTGATCAGAGCATGCCCTTTAAGTCGGGCGAAGGCCGCAGTGGCGGTCAGCCCGCCCAGCAGGACGCCATGGGAGGCCATCCCTCCCTCCCACCAGTTCAGCGCGGCCAGCGGACGTTCTAAGTAGTAGTCCAGTTCGTAGACGAGTATGTCGAAAACCCGCCCCCCAACAAGGACGCCGACGGCAAAGGAAATCGAGAAGGTAAGGACGTCCGAATTGGTGAAGCCACGCACATGGCGGCGGAACCAGAACCAAAGAAAGATGCCGACAAATCCGAGCGTATAAACCGCTCCGTACCAATAGATTGGGCCAGCCGGCGTGATCACGATCGCCATATCGAAATCATGTATCATCAAGTGTCTCCAAACGCCTTCTGGCCCCAACGCATATCATTTACGGCTTTCAAAGCACATGACGTGGATCAACCGAAACACCTCCAGCAGTCGGTAATCGGATAGCCATGCCTTGAACGGCGGATATGTCCGCAACTCAGCCATTGGTGCAGACTACGGCGAATGACCGGTCAGAGCGGCGGTTTCAACGGGTCGACGCAACACTTTAATCTTTGACCAAAGATGGAGTGAGCATAATGAAGTATCGTCGCCGGATATTTTTCACAGATAAACAGAAGTCAGAGATATGGGATCGATTCTGGCGCAACGTCAGACAGATCGCGATACTCGCGATTGAAGCGCAACGTTTTTGTCGGCGAAGCGGCCATTGATGAACGGTGCGGCGAATGGCGGGTTTGTCCGCATTTGTGGAAATAGAACTGCTAAATTTCACGGCAATATGAATGAACGTCCGCTTTTCTTGCTGAGTCGCAGCCAATGGGTTTGCACATTTCATCGCAGCGTCTGCGAAAGTCAAAAACGGAATGCTTCCGCCAAGGACTTGAAGCGGTCGTTCGATTGTCTGGCCGCGACCTTTGGCAACGAGAGGGGGCGGACGCTCTGGGTAAGATCAAAGCATCCATTCGATCGGGAGCCTCGCTATGAGCCAGGCCACGGCTCTCTGGATTCTGCTGGTCTCGGGTTCGACCTCGTGTGTTGTCACCTGTCCATCTGCGCCTGTTTCAATCCAGATGAGGTTACCATCATTGGATAACTCGACCCGATATGCGAACGCTGGTTTTGCGAGTTGCGATGCAAGCGCCTCTGCGATGGAGCGGCTTTCGATTAAGAGCCCCATCTCGGTGTTGAGACTCGCAGAGCGAGGGTCGAGATTGTAGGATCCAATAAAGACTTTCTCTCCGTCAAACGCGAAGACCTTTGCATGCAATCCCGAGGCCGATCCGGCAAGGATCTCCGGCAGACTGCGATCGCGACGCCTTTCGCGTAGTGCATGAAGCTCCAACAGTTCCACACCGGATTTCAGGAGATCTTCGCGATAACCCATGTAGGCTGCGTGAACGGGCATGACATCGGTTGCGTCGAGCGAGTTTGTCAACACGCGGACATTTACCCCTGATCGGGCCAGACCCTCCAATATCTCTGGCCCCCTTTCGCCGGGGATGAAATACGCCGAAACCAGATCGAGGGACGTTTGAGCCTGCAATGCCAGCCTGACGAGATGTTCAACCATCATCCCGTCGCCATCAGCATTTCCAAGCCCCTTTGCCGGGTCATCAACGATTAGCGTGACGTCGCTCCACTCGAACTTCAAATTTCTTTCGGCAATCCTTTTTGCGAGCGGGTTTTCGTCAATCGCCTTCTGATAGCCGGCACCGGAGGCAGACTGTCGCGCAATCTGCGCCGCGTCCAAGATTGTCTCTCCGTCAGTCGGTGTGAGAAAAAATGCTGCGTCATAGGCCGATTTACTGTTCCAATAATCGTCAAAGGCCGCCGATACCTCTTTAACGATCGGTCCGATGGCAAAAGCGTCGAGGTCGAGATAGTGGGTCCCAGTACCGTAGTCGAAATAAATATCCCCAATATTGCGCCCGCCCACGATGGTGGCGACACCATCGAACGTCATGGACTTGTTGTGCATACGGCGATTTAAACGCCTGAAATCATACGCGAAGGAGAGAAGTTTCGGATCCCTGAATGTGAACGGGTTAAAAATGCGAACGCTTGCAGTTGGCATCTCGTTAAGTTCCGCCAACAGAGGGTCGAGCCCCGAAATACCGTTGTCGTCGATCAGGAGCCTGACGCGCACACCGCGCTCGGCAGCGGCCCTAAGTTCATCAAGAAGCATCAGACCGGTCACGTCTTTTTGCCAAATGTAGTACTGCACATCGATTGAGGATACCGCAGCATCTGTTAGAACAGCCCGTGCCGCGAACGCGAAACGCCCATCGAAAAGTGGGCGAACGCCATCGAGCCCTGGATTGCGCTCCATGGCGCCTTGAATGACCCGGCCGAGTGGCCCTTCCCAATCCGGTTCCAGTCTGTTCGTGGGAGCTGAAAAATTCTTCTCTGGCAGAGGGAATACTGTTCTCAACACCACCGCCCCGATGGTAAATAAAGCCGCAATCACCAATAACCACTTCAAGAAACGCATATGTTGGTCCAGCCTCCATGGCCTGTCTTACGATCTACAACCCTTTATCTCCGGCTACCGGAAATTCCAAATCTTCAATTCTCAATGACGACAGTCGCCGATGAAAACCAGCGCAGGTCAGTTCCGAGCCCCAAAACAGCCGAAAAAAGGCGCCGCCTCGCAGTTGGTGACGCCTTTCACGCTTTGACAGCCTAAACGAAGTTCTATCTCCAGTCGCAAATCGAAAAAACTGGAGTCAACCTTCCGGCGTATACCAGATCGGCGAGGTGTAGGCGCGTTCCTGATGCTTCAAGACGCCTTCGGCCGGAATCTCTGAGCCAAGCTTGACACGGTCATAGGCAAGCCACGTTGGCGTGGGAATTTCCAGGATGCGCACATAGTAGAAGGCGCTGCTGGACGGATCGAAATCCGGGTCTTCCCAATAGGCTGCCAATGCCGCCTCTCCAATAGTGTTGGTATAGGTCGCGGTATTCAGATCGACAGTGTCTCCTACAGGGCGGTCGCAGCGATTGTTGTCCGAAATCGCTCGTTCGTCCGAGCAGGCCACGTCGTATATCCGTTCCTGAGACACTCCGTTGGCATCAAGCCAACCCTTCACAATCTGGATCCGGTCGAGGTTGGCACCATTCGGATCACGCAAGGCGCGGACCATCAGTTTGGGCGCGCGCCCCGCGGGTGCCGCGGTCATGTCGCCGCCCATGGGCACACCGCTTGCATATCCGATGGTGGCAAAGTCCGGCTTGAACACATCGTCCTCCGTGAAACTCCATCCGGCGAAGACCCTGAGCACTGGTCGCGTGCCGGTAGAAGCATATACCTCCTTGCGGGCCATCGCGTCCCATATCGCTTTTCGGGTATTCTCCCGAGCCCAAACACCGGCCAGCGCTCCAGCCGTCGTCTCCCAGTGTTTGACCTGAACGCCTCCGTCACCATCTGGACGTCGATCTGAAACAACGTCGTCGTCATAGCGGAATTCTCCAGTGCCCGGCTCCACCCCGGAGAATTTTCCAAAATAGTTTTCTTCACGCGTGCCGGCAAGTGAAGTGTGGGAGTCGCTCGATCCGATCATGCCGAATTTGAAAGGGTTGATGCCAAGCGCTGCCTGCTGCTCCAGGCCGAGCTTCAGCGCACTGCGGGCGTATTCATTTGGCAGCATTTCGGGCGTCTTTGCTTCGAAGCCAAAGTCGCCTTTGTCCCAGTTATGGAATTCCGCGAACTCGTCCTCGGGCGAAAGGAAAGGATGCGCTTCTCCATCGCCTTTGCCCTGAGTTACCTCGTAGATTGGTTCCCAACGCATCCGCCGTTTTGCATAGGCCGCGTCGATTGGCTCGCCAGCTCGGGTCGCCCCAGAAAACTTGTGTGGGATGCCCGCGGTAGAGATACGGGGAATACTTCGCTGCGCCGATATTTACATTGTCCTCGGTGATCGACACGTCAGCTGCAATCGCGGTGGTCGATGCAAGGCATGCGCATAAGCCAATCGCCGCGATTTTCATTTTCAAAGGTTTCACTTTCTCTTTCCCCCACAAAAGTTAGAGCTGATTTTCAACGCTTGGTCGCCATTTGCATTGGCAATATCATTGGCAAATGCTTAAGACTGTCAGCTGCAGTCATTTGGGGGAAGAATTGGTGAAGAAAGACAGTTATGTTGAGTTGAGCTGCGAAGGCTGGCTATCGGGCGTACCGGTTGAGTTTGGGAGCCGACCCGTCGCGACCAAGCATACACGGCACTGGTCTCGTAGCCCGTGTCGATCGCCAGCCGCGCCAACGTCATCTTCTGACCGGAAGCATGCTCCCATGTCTGACCGAGCAAATTGGCCAGTTGCTGCCAGCACGCCGGATCGCCGGGACCGCCCTCAATGACCAGGTGATCGATCAGCCAACTCTCCAGGCCGCGGCCCCAGCCCCAGACATCAACCTCGATGCGATCCTTCTGAACATCGGCCCCGGCTGTCAGGAACAAGCCGCGCTCTGGAACAGTCCCTCCGTCCCAGGTCTCGCGCCGGTCCGCCAAGCGCTGCCAGTCCGGCGCTTCGCCAGTTTCGACCCACGTCTCACCGAGGATCGTATTGCGGAAGGCTTTGATCGCCTCATCCGATCCTTGCGCCGCGTCCCATGCCCGTACGATCCGCTCCCAGCTGAGCCAGCCGATCGGCGAATAGAGCGCAGAGAGGTGATAGCCGACGGTATTAGGGTCGGCGGCCACGGCCGTCGCGCGCCATTCACCCGCTTCCAGCATGGCCGTCTTGTTATGCTCGGCGATGGGCTGTTCGCAGCCCTCGCAATGATATTCGGCCGTTTCCGGTCGACCCTTTTGCCAGCGCAACCGCTCGAACTTCAGCCACTGCATCGCGCCGCAATGCGGACACGGCACGAAAAACCGCCGCTGATCGCTTGCCTCGAACTCCCGCTCGATCCGGCTCAGCCCCCGGATTGTGGGTGTCGAGACCAGGAACACCTTGCGCCGATGGGCGAAGGTCAGCGACCGGGCTTCGGCCAGCGTGACGGGATCACCTTCCTCGTCGGCCGAGGCCGGATAGGCGTCGACCTCGTCGAGGAAGATGTAGCGAGCGGGCGTCGAGCGCAGGCCTACCGCCGAGTTCGCGCCCGTCATGATCAGGATGCCGCCCGCGAATTCCTTCGACAGCATGGTGTTCCCGGCGTCGCGGGAGCGCGCCGGTTTGACCCGTTCTCGCAGTTCCGGGCTCTCGTCGATCAGCGGATCGATCCGCTGGCGCGAGTTCCTTTTCGCCAGTTCCACCGTCGGCTGGACCGCAAGCATCGGTCCCGGCGCCTGGTGGATCGCAAAGCCGATCCAGTTATTCCCGGCCTCAGTCGCGCCGACTTGTGCGGCCTTCATGAAGACGATCCGCTGAGTCGGATCTCCGGGCGAGAGCCGATCCATGATTTCGCCCATGTAGGGCGTGCGGGCGGTGCGATACCGACCCGGCTCAGCCGAGGCGCGGCCGGAAAGCATCCGATGTCGATCCGCCCATTCAGACACGGTCAGGTCCGCATCCGGCGTGAGGCCCGCTCCCCAGGCGCGCAGGATCTCTGCCGCGCCGTCGAACTCGAGGGCTTCATCACCGGAGATCGGGTTTGGCCTCGGCAAGCTCGTCGAGCTGGGCACGGACATGTTTCTCCAGAACTTTCTGCATGGCGGCGGTTTCCACCCCCAGATCGGCCGCCATCAACGCAGCGGCTCGGGCGGGCCTCCATGCGGTAAACCACACGGCCGCCCAGCTTCATGAACTGCGGGCCTTCACCGGCCCACCGCCACCGCTCTAATGTGCGGTGCGAGATGTTCCACCGCCGGGCCAGTTCTTTCTGATTGAGGTGTTTGAGTTGCATCTTCGTCTCCTGTCGCTCGCTGCGTTGGGAGGAAGATGCGAAATCCTGCTGTGGGATGTCGTCAGGATCGAAGTGGGATGCAGAGGGGGATCAGTTTCAGCCTTGCAACTCAACGGCGAACACCCTGGCGGGGGATTGTCATCCCACACTCATCCCCCTGCGCATCCCACTGTGGAGCCGGAAGGAGGCGCGTGCTTGAACGGGAAGGGTCAGAATCAGTCGCAGTTCAGACGGTAGTTGCCGCGACCGTTCGATTCGATCAGCGAGCGCCACTGCTTCTGCGATTTGAACACATCGGACATCTTCAGGCTCTTGGAGCCAGCCGTCGACAGGATCACCTTGCCGCTCTGCCAAGGCTCACCACGGCGCGCAGCCTGATGCAGCGCTCGGACAACTTGCGCCTGGATAGGGCCAAGGCGGAACTGGTGTCCGCCGCAGCGCACCTCGTGATAGTCGGATGACGCGCTGAAGATCGGCAACTGCGGTCCGGTCTCTGCGCCAGAGAACCCTGTCTCGGCTTCGAAACGATCACGTTCCTCGCGCCTTAGCAGCAAATCCTCAATGCTCAGAGGCACGCCATCGCGATCGCCCCAGATCGAAGCATAGTCTGACCCGGGCGTGCGGAAGTCGCTCACTGTCAACTCGGCAGCACGAAACATCTGGAAGACGTCCCGCGCATGCAGTTCGAGCAAACCATTGTAATAGCTCTGCTCGGTCGGCACCCGAAAGTGCTCGCCCTCACGGGTTTCCTCGTAATCCCCTAGCTCTAATGGCACACCGAAGACACGCACCGAAAGTCGCAGCTTGTCGTTCTCCGCCAGATAGATCAGGTCGGCCTCGGAGATGGACCAGCGATCGAGGATCTCCGGGAGAGTAAAATACGCCTTCTCGATCTCCATCTGTCCCCCGATTCCTGCCATTGAGTGTTTAGGGTTTGTTCTAAATCCTTGACGCGCTCCAATCAATCCTGTTTTATCCTATTTAATCCACAGACCCTTGGGGAAAACATGACCGAGCACCACACGCTCTCCGACCGCCTCCGTGCCCGCGCTCAGCAACTCGGACTCAGTCCTGCCCATGTCGCAGAGATGGCCGGGGTCAATCGTTCCTTTGTCTACGACATCCTGCGCGGCCGCTCTGCGCGGCCCGGCATCGACAAGCTCGAAGAGGTCGCCCGCGTGCTGAAGGTCGAGCGGGAATGGCTGATCCACGGCATCGGCGAGGTCGAAGGCGAGCCGCCCTTCATTGAGAACCCGGATGAAACCTTCGTCGCGATCGCACATGCCAGCCCGCGTCCGTCGATGGGCGGGGGTGCGGTGGTGACCGAGGATCACGACACGCCCGGCCGCGCCTACCATTTCCGCCGATCCTGGATAAAGGGCAGCCTCAAGGCCAGCCCGTCGCAGCTGCGCATCATGCATGTGGAAGGCGACAGCATGTCACCAACACTGCTGGATGGCGACACCGTGCTGGTCGACATGACCCGCCGCGCGCCGAACCCGCCGGGTATCTTCGTTCTGGATGACGGCATGGGGCTGGTCGCCAAGCGGCTCGAGCACGTCCCCAACAGCGACCCACCGGCCGTGCGGGTGATCTCGGACAACGGCTTCTACAGCCCGTATGAGCGCAGCTCCGAGGAAATCCACATCATCGGCCGCATCCGCTGGTTCGCGCGGGAGATCTGACGATGAGCCATGTTATCCTTCGTGGTACCAACATGCGCCGATATGAGGTCGATTTCGGGGATGACGAAATCTCGGTATCCCTTCATGCGAATTCTGAGACCGTCGAACTGTTCATCGAAGCAGACCAGGACGGCAGGCCAGAAGAACGGCGCCGGTTTGCGCTTGTAAACATACCGCGCCATCTGTTCAGCAAGGCAATCGCGGATCTTGCGAAAAGTACCAGGGATCGAGAGCCGTGAACGCCAAAGGTCCCGCGCATCAAGACACCCCGGGCGAAGTTCTCGCCGGTCTGGTTGAACGCGTGACCTTCCACAGCCTTGAAAGCGGCTTTTGCGTGCTGCGCCTGAAAGCACGTGGCCACAGGGAACTTGTCACGACCACCGGACATGCGGCAATGATCTCGGCCGGGGAATGGGTCACCGCCTCTGGCGAATGGGTCAATGACCGAACCCATGGCCTGCAATTCCGCGCCCGGTTCTTGAAAACCTCCGCACCAACATCCCTAGATGGCATCGAAAAGTACCTTGGTTCAGGCATGATCCGGGGCATTGGACCTGTGTATGCCAAACGGATGGTCAAGATGTTCGGCAAGGACGTATTTGACCTGATCGAGGCCGAGCCCGCTCGATTGCGGGAAGTCGAGGGCATCGGACCGAAACGCGCTGACAAGATCACGTCCGCTTGGGCCGATCAGAAAGTCATTCGCGAAATCATGGTGTTTCTCCACAGCCACGCGGTCGGAACCGCCCGGGCCGCGCGCATCTTCAAGACCTATGGCGTCGATTCCGTGCAGGTGATGAGCGAGAACCCCTACCGCCTCGCGCGGGACATTCGCGGCATCGGGTTCCGAACGGCGGATCTGATCGCCGAGAAGCTCGGCATCGAAAAAACCGCAATGATCCGCATTCGCGCCGGGATTTCCTATGCCCTTACTGAGGCCATGGGCAACGGTCATTGCGGCCTGCCGCGAGAGGAACTGATCCCTCTGGCAATCAAGTTGCTCGAGGTCCCGGATGACCTGATCCACACAGCCATCGAATTGGAAATGTCTGAAGGCACGGTCACCGCAGACACCGTCGGCGATATGCCCTGTGTCTTCCTAAGTGGGCTGTACCAAGCAGAGAAAGGCGTCGCCGACCGGTTCCAGAATCTGATCTCAGGCCCGCTTCCCTGGCCAGACATTGATGCCGACAAGGCAATCCCCTGGATCGAGAAGAAGACGGGACTGACACTTGCTGAGACCCAAGCTGAGGCCATTCGGCTCGCGCTTAGCTCCAAGATCATGGTGATCACCGGTGGACCCGGCGTTGGCAAAACCACCATCGTTAACTCGATCCTGCAGATCCTGGCGGCAAAAGCCGTCAAGCTGTTGCTGTGCGCCCCGACCGGGCGGGCTGCAAAGCGGATGAAAGAAGCGACTGGCATGGAGGCGAAAACCATCCACCGTATGCTGGAAATCGATCCAAAGTCATTCGGCTTCAAGCGAAACGAGGAGAGCCCTCTCGACTGCGATCTGCTGGTCGTTGATGAAAGCTCAATGGTCGACGTCTCCCTGATGCATGCGCTCCTCAAGGCAGTTCCGGATCATGCGGCGGTCCTGATTGTCGGAGACATCGACCAGTTGCCTTCCGTCGGCCCCGGGCAGGTGCTGGCCGATGTCATCGGATCCAACGCAATCCCGGTCGTGCGGCTGACGGAAGTGTTTCGGCAGGCCGCCCAGAGCAAGATCATCACAAGCGCCCACCGGATCAATCAGGGCCAATTGCCGGACCTGACCAAGCCCGACGGCGAGAGCGATTTCTATTTTGTTCCCGCCGAAGATCCGGATCAGGCGGTGACGCGCATTCTCGATATGGTCAAGAACAGGATCCCGAAACGCTTCGGTCTGGACCCCATTCGGGACATCCAGGTTCTTTGCCCAATGAACCGCGGAGGTGTCGGCGCCCGTTCGCTCAACATCGAACTTCAGGCCGCGCTGAATCCTTCCGGGGACAACAAGGTGGAACGATTTGGGTCGACCTTCGCACCCGGCGACAAGGTCATGCAGATCGAGAACGACTATGACAAAGAAGTCTACAACGGAGATATCGGCTACGTTGAGGGTGTCGATCTGAATGAGGGCGAGTTGACCGCCAGCTTTGACGGCCGCACCGTAACCTACCTGTTCGGAGAACTTGATACGCTGGTACTGGCCTACGCCGCAACGATTCACAAAAGCCAGGGATCGGAGTACCCCGCCGTTGTCATCCCGGTCCTGACGCAGCATTACGCCATGCTTCAGCGCAACCTGCTGTATACCGGTATTACTCGTGGCAAGCGCCTGGTGGTAATCGTCGGCCAACGCAAGGCGGTGGCCATTGCCGTGAAGAACGTGTCCGGACGGCGGCGCTGGTCCAAGCTGGACGAATGGCTGGTTGGAGGTGATGCCGCATGATCGAGTTGCGCTCTCTCGCAGATGACGAACCTGCGCTTGCCTTTTCGCCGCTCTTGCGGGGTTTTCAGAAAACCTTCGCCTATCTTGGTGAACACGGGAGTATTGGTCTGACACAGTCAAAAGGCTTCAAACGCAACTTCGTCCACTGGGCCGCTGCTGAGTTTGACTGGCCAGGCCATTCCGAAGCAGATCTTTTCGCAGTCAACAAAGTGCTGAACGAGCAGGATTTCATGCCGCTCGGAGACATCCATTTCCTGCTGACAACGCTGAAGATGGGGCGGCATTACAAGGGCCAGTTCAAATTGACCAAGGCCGGGACCGAACTTATCGGTCAACCGGGCCGCCTATTCGGGATCATCACGCCCTTCTATCTCTTCGAGATTGATCATTCCGCCTGGTCCCGTCTCCCGGACGAACGCCTCTTGGGGAACTGGGATATCTTCCTCAACGTGATTAACGTGGAGGCCGAGAATGGCGTTACAGGCGAAGAACTACGGCACGTGCTTTTTGGCGAACCGGAGCCGAGCCCATTCCCGCGCTATGACGAAGTCATGGGCAATCTTTACATCCAGGTGCTTCGCCCACTGATCTGGACGGGCCTGCTGCAAGAAACACGCCCTGGGAAATCCTTTCGGTCGCAGGAAAGCGTGTTCACCAAAACCCCTCTTTGGAAAGTCGCGCTCAAACTCGAGACAGATTCGATGGTTCGGCAGGCCACGCGGCACTGAAGGGTCGCGCGACGCAAACCCGATCCATTACGCAGGCCAACGCACAACCACCGCAACCCATTGTTTTAACTTGATTACCAGCACCTTTTGAAGCCCAGATAGGGCATCAAATGAAAAGGCGCTCCCATGCTTAATGATGTCTCAACCCCGGCTTCGGGGCCCAATCCCCTATGCCCGGACAACATGTCAGCGCGCGCGCGTTTCGAAGAACTCGGCCGCATTCTGGCTGTCGGCTTCATTCGCCTGAACGCTGCCAAGTCCAGTTCTTTATCTGCCGAAGGCGGAGACAGTTTCGTGGACTTCTCGCCCCGAAAGAGCGGTGGTCGTCGTGCAAAACGTATCCGCATCGGAGGAAGTAATGAAGAATAACAATAAGATAACAGCGTCAAAGCCTGGGCAGTACCGAGCCATGGATCAAACCGTCCTGGCGCGCCTGGCCACGCTGAAAGCCATGTCCGTCAAGGACCTGAAGGCCGAATGGGAGAAGCTCATCGGCAGTGCCGCGCCGAACAACAGCCGGACCTTTCTGGAAATCCGGATCGCTTATCGTATTCAGGAACTGACCTACGGCGGCCCCGACCGTGAAACCCGCCGCATGCTGGATCTGCTGGCCGATGAGGTCGAAGGCGTCGCGCGCCGCAAAAATCAGATCGCCGATCCGCGCAATCCCGTAGTGGGCACCAGACTGATCCGGGAATGGGACGGGGTCGAGCAGACGGTGATCGTCCTGAAAGACGGTTTCGACTGGCAGGGCCGGAAGTTCAAATCGCTCTCGGCGGTGGCCCGTGCCATCACTGGAACGCGCTGGAATGGCTATCGCTTCTTCGGCTTGCGCGAACGCAAGCGGGAGGAGGCATGATGGACATCAAAGCCCGCCCCAACCGCCGCCTGCGCTGTGCGATCTACACCCGCAAGTCGAGCGAGGAAGGGCTCGACATGGAATTCAACAGCCTCGATGCCCAGCGAGAGGCCTGCGAAGCCTATATCGCCAGCCAGCGATCCGAGGGCTGGGTTGCGACCCGCGAACGTTACGACGATGGCGGTTTTTCCGGTGGCACCCTCGAGCGGCCCGGTCTCAAGCAGCTTCTGGCCGACATCGACGATGGCTTGATCGACGTCGTCGTGGTTTACAAGATCGACCGTCTGTCGCGGTCGCTAATGGATTTTTCCAAGCTGGTTGAGATCTTCGACCGTAACGGTGTCACCTTCGTCTCGGTCACGCAGTCGTTCAATACCACCACGTCAATGGGACGGTTGACGCTGAACATCCTTCTCAGTTTCGCCCAGTTCGAGCGTGAGGTCATCGGCGAGCGGATCCGCGACAAGGTGGCGGCTTCGCGCAAGCGCGGGATCTGGATGGGCGGCTATGTTCCGCTGGGCTATGATGTGCAGGATCGCAAACTGTTGGTGAACGATGACGAGGCCGCATCGGTCCGTCGCATTTTCGAGCGGTTTGTCGAACTCGGGTCCGCCACGGTTCTGGCACGCGAACTCCGCCGCGACGGCTTCCGTAACAAGCAGGGTACGCTGATCGACAAGGGTTACCTCTATCGGCTCCTGAACAACCGCGTTTATCGTGGTGAAGCCGTCCACAAGGGTAAGGCTTATCCCGGCGAGCACGACGCGATAATCGACAACGACCTCTGGGATCGGGCGCACGCCATCCTGAAGGAAAGCCCCCGCAAACGCGCAAATAACAGTCGGTCGCGGACCCCCGCTCTCCTGAAAGGGCTCATCTTCAGCGACACCGGCGCAGCCATGACGCCCACAAGCACGAAGAAAGGCGCGAAGCTTTACCGCTACTATGTGTCAATGGACGTTATCCGGAACCGCGAGACCGGCGAAGAGACCGCCCCGATGCGGCTGGCGGCTGGAATGGTCGAGGACGCGGTCGTGACCGAGGTCCGGCGCATCCTGCAAACGCCAGAAGTCGTGACGAAGGTGATCACGGCCCTGAACCAACAGGATGGCGCGGTTTCGGAGGCGGACGCCATCGCGGCATTGCATGAATTCAGCGCGCTCTGGGCGCAACTGTTCCCGGCCGAGCAGGCAAGGATCATCCAGCTCCTAATCCGGCGCGTTACTGTCACCGCCGCAGGTCTTGAGGTGGACATTCGGCGCGAGGGAATCACGGGCGTCATCCGTGAGATGGTCGCGCCGCGCAATCTGGAGGCGGCAGAATGACGAACGCCGATGACACGATCCGCATCGTGATCCCGTTGAAGATTCGCAAGAAGAACGGTCGGCCAAAAATCATGCCGCCCGCCGACTACCTGCCCAGCGAAGATCAGATGCAGGACCCGCATGTCCTGCGCGCCATAGGCCGGGCATGGGGCTGGCGGCGGCGGATGGAGGCAGGCGAATTCAGCACGATCCAGGAATTGGCCGAGGCTGTTGGGTTGGCCGAGCGTCATGTCAGCCGTCAGTTGCGGCTGGCATACCTCGCGCCCGAGGTGCTGAAGCGGCTGGTCTACAAGCGGGAGGTCATAGCGGTGACGGTCATGCAGCTGACTGAATGCGCGGCGTTGCCGTGGCAGGGCCAGGCGGGGGTGGTGTTTGGCGGAGCGTCAGATGCCCCAAAGCATTACCAAGGCTAGATTTTCCTTGGCTTATCGGCCACCTTCGGCCCATGAGCGCAAACCAATCCTTTCAACAGCTTGAGACCTACATCCGCGAACAGATGCGGATGTCTCATGTTTATCAGCCGGTCATGCTTCAGGTTCTGCTGGAAAAGGGTGGCTCCGCATCGACCGAGGACGTTGCCAAGGCTCTGCTGAGCTATGATCGCTCGCAGGTCGAGTACTATGAAATCCGAACAAAAAACATGGTCGGCAAGGTACTCACGCAAAATGGCGTGATCGAGCCGGTCAAAGATGGACGGCGCATTGTCGGATACAGGCTGGTGGCCAGCGATCTGTCTGAACAGGAAATCGCTGCACTCATTGAACTCTGCCAGCAACGTCTGTCCGCCTATATCGGTCAGCGAGGCGATGGCATTTGGGGGCATCGCGGCATTGCGGATGGCTACGTTCCTGGCTCGGTCCGGTATGAGGTGCTCAAGCGCGCCAAGCACCGTTGTGAGCTATGCGGGGCCCATGAAGACCAAGCCGCGCTGCATGTCGATCATATCGTGCCACGCGCCAAAGGCGGAAGCGACGACTTGAGCAACTTTCAGGCGCTCTGCGTCACATGCAACACGAACAAGCGAGACAGGGACGATACCGATTTTCGGGACGTGCTGGCATCCTACGGCATCAGAGATCAAGCCTGCATATTTTGCACAATCGGCGAAGACAGGATCATCGCCGAGAACGAGCTTTGCTACGCGATCCGTGACGGATTTCCCGTTACCCCAATGCACACGCTGGTCATCCCCAAGCGGCATGTGGCCGATCACTTCGACCTCTATCAGCCCGAGTTGAACGCGATCCAGACGTTGCTCAAGGAACAGCGCGAACAAATTCTTGCCGCAGACCCCTCCGTCACAGGATTCAATGTCGGGATCAACGCCGGGGCCGATGCCGGTCAGACCATCTTCCATGTCCACGTTCACCTGATCCCGCGTCGGAAGGGCGACGTTGCCGATCCCCGCGGCGGCGTGCGAGGGGTCATTCCTGAGAAGCAGACGTATTAGGATGAACAGCGATCGGTTTACCCCGCGATTTCCCTTCGCAGATTGGCCAAACCCAGACGTCCCTGCGGTCGCCGCAGGCGTCTATGCGATCTGGAAGGATAACGAACTAATCTATTGCGGCATGTCCGGGCGAGAGATCGACAGCAAGGGCAAGGCCGCGCCCAAGAAGTACGGCTTGGTCACCCGCCTAAACAGCCACGCTAGCGGCAGGCTGTCAGGCGACCAGTTCTGCGTCTACGTGGCAAACCGTTTCGTGATCCCGTCGCTAAAGGCCGAGGAACTGCCCCTGTTCGCGAGCGGTTCGCTTACACTTGATTCCCGCACGAGGACCTTTATCCGCGACCACTTGGAGTATGCCTACGCCCTGGTCGAAACCTCTGCCGCCGCTTATGAATTAGAGCGAGCCGCTCGGCGCGGGGATCTGTTTGGTACCCAGCCGTATTTGAATCCCTTATGATCGAGACATGGCCAACCTTGCCCCGGAGGTCCTGAAGCGGCTGACCTGCGGGCGCGAGCCATCGGCGGTCAGCCTTTATGATCTGTGTTTTTTGGCAGGGGAGGCTTGGGGGGAACAAGAGCAGCGCGTGTTCGACTAGCAGCTGGCCTTTGGCCTCAAACGACCCAGGCACCGTGCCTGTTTCGGATGGAGCGGACGTTCGTGCCTTCTGCAGCTAATGACTGTTGAGAGCCCGATTTTACCGCCTCGCGCCTGGAAGGTTTTTGCACATGCAGAAAAACGTGCCCGATAGAACCGGCCCAAAGCCGACCTTGGTGCTCTTTGCAGCGAAGGACGGCAAAGGTCCCACTATGGGAAGCCGTTGAACTTGATCCAAGTCATTGTTGCCGCAGCCGACTGAATGTAGTTTTATGCATAATATGAGCCTCTGGAGCGAACGCCCTTCCAGATGGATAACAGTAGAAATATTGGAAGGCGGATTTGAATATGCCTATTGGAAAAACGCTAACTGGCGCACTGCTCACTTTGAGTACAGTCCTGCCGTCATCGGCCGCTGCCCAACAAGCGAGCGGGCCTGATTTTTCCGTACCGAAAAACGAAATTGTCGAGAAGACAGAAAATTATTCCCCTTTCGTAAACTTCGAGGCACCTGATCGTGTCTTCTGGGGAGATTCACATCTGCACACTTCGTATTCTTGGGATGCTGGATTGGTAGGCAATACGTTAGGCCCGGATGAGGCTTATCGCTTTGCGAAAGGTCAGCAGGTTATTGCAAGCTCTGGACAGCCGGTCAAACTGGTCAGACCTCTGGATTGGCTGGTGGTAGCTGATCACGCAGAGAGCCTTGGTGTCGCTGTACTTATCGAGCGTTCAGATCCCGCCATTCTAAAAAGCGAAGTCGGCCGGACGACGCATGACCTGTACAAAAAAGGCAAGATCTACGAAGCCTTTGAAAACTGGGGTCTAAATGTCATCGTTGGGGGCAATGATCCGCTCAAAGACCCTGCGCTGACCCGCACTGTCTGGGAAGAGATCATAGACCACGCTGAAAACCACAATACCCCCGGGCAGTTTACGGCCTTCATCGGCTACGAATGGTCATCAGCGCCAGGTGGCAATAATCTGCACCGCATAGTCATAACGCGGGATGGTGCTGCGGAGGCGAAAAAAGTTCTACCGTTCGCTGCCTATGAGTCCGACGACCCCGAGAAACTGTGGGATTGGATGGAAATCTACGAAGAAAAAACCGGAGGGCAGATTCTCGCTATCCCCCACAACGGCAACATCTCAAATGGTGTGATGTTCTCAGTCGAGACCCAGTCTGGAGAGCCAATAGACCAAGACTACGCCGAGCGTCGCGCCAAGTGGGAACCTCTCTATGAGGTCACTCAAATGAAAGGTGATGGAGAGTCGCATCCGTTCCTGTCACCGAACGACGAGTTCGCCGACTATGAAAATTGGGATCGTGGAAATTGGGCCGGTGAGCCAAAAACACCGGAAATGTTGCCACATGAATACGCCCGGGGTGGATTGAAGGTCGGCCTTCAAATGGAAGAACAACTCGGCATCAACCCATTCAAGTTTGGATTGATCGGTGGAACCGATTCACACACCTCGCTGGCCACCAGTCGAGAAGACAACTATTTTGGCAAAGTGTCATTAATGGAACCCGGTCTCGACCGGTTCGAAGGAGAGATCGTCCCCGATCCGCAGAATGCGGGCACAGGTACGTATGAATTTGAGACCATAGCGTCGGGGCTTCAAGGTGTCTGGGCAAAGGAAAACACGCGCGAGGCGTTGTGGGATGCGATGAAACGCAAAGAAACATATGCAACGACGGGTAGCCGTATGACGGTCCGGGTGTTCGGCGGCTGGGAGTATGACGCCGACGATGTGCTGCGGCCAGACTTTGCCAAGACGGGCTATCTGGGCGGTGTACCCATGGGCGGTGATTTGCAGAACGCGCCTGGCGGCATGGCCCCAAAACTGATGATCCGCACACTGCGTGACCCGGACGGAGCGAACTTAGATCGCGTTCAAGTTGTCAAGGGTTGGCTCGATTCAAACGGCCAGGCGCAAGAGCTTGTCTATGATGTCGTTTGCTCCGACGACCGAGAAATCATTGAAGCCCGTTGTGAACGCTCCGTCGGCAATACTGTCAACATTGAGGCTGCCACATACACCAACGATATTGGCGATTCACTTCTGATGGCGTTCTGGGAAGATCCTGACTTCGATCCAACCCAGCGTGCCTTCTACTATGTTCGGGTTCTTGAGATTCCGACGCCACGCTGGACAACATATGATGCGGCCTTTTACGGCGTCGATCTGCCTGAAGGCGTACCGCCGTCACAGCAGGATCGGGCATACACTTCTCCGATCTGGTATACGCCATAGCAGACGTTGGTCCATCCCGCAGCGAAAGCACACTTTCCGCCCATAGTACCGAAATGTGCATGGTGCGGCATTCGGGCCGCTTCCATTTTCCATCACGGTCGGCTTCCGGCCCTCAGCAGTCTTTCTTGCTTCACGGGGCGATTATCGGCTTTGGCGCACGGCCAAGATGACAGAGACAGTCACCCGAACCGCCAGCTTTGCTGCGACAGTACCACTCCCGGAAGCGTTGTCATAGCTTTGTTGCACCGATCGTGGACCGGCTGACATCCGGCACTATGAAGAGCCGGTGCTGCTTTGATAAAGATGCACATCTCTTTGAGGGAAAGGTATGGAAATGCCCTCGGCATCAAACCGTTCTTTGGCTCTCCCAGTCAGTCCCCAATAGACTGTCCAATAGTTTTCGGATTTCACCCATGGGCGGCAGAAAATGTTCACCGAACTCTCACCCAGTTCGCCAACAAATACTTCTGCAGATGGATTTTTCATGCAAAGCTCGTCTGCATTTACGAGATCCGAAAGAACCTTAATGGCATGAGTGGCATCATCCCCGTAAAACGTCGGTGTGCGGACTTACAAGCCATTCACCTCGGCATTTTTGATAGCTGCTTTGGGAAACGTCTACCAAAACTGGTCATTGCAAATAAGGGACTATTCTCTTGGCCCATCGACCGTCGCTGGGCCTTCAGACGCTAGCTGCGTTCGGCGAAACAGTTTCGAATCCTTTGGATGATTTTGGCGCTACCCTCAAGGTCATACTTTTCATTAAAGCCGTTGGATGTGAGGTCGATCGTGTGCCCATTCTCGATGAGCCCCAGGAGGGAGACCTGGTCAAGATTTGCAATCTCCAGGCGTGTCTCGCTCTTGGCTTCGGCGGCAGTGCGGACTTTTTGGGGATAGAAATCGACCAGCGCGATCATGTCGTACCGGTGGGAAGGCGGCAAGCGCCAACCCGGATTTGACAGTCGCAGGTGCCAACTCCCATCGTCTCTTTTCGCAAGCGCAAACGTGGTTCCATCGCTAAACGTTGTGCTGGCCCAACACTCTTTAAAACCTGAGCTACCAGGACCGGTTTCGATGCCCCCGCTCCAGCGACCGTCCACAAACGGTATAGAAGGCTCTCCACTTGCATTGGCGATAGTGTGCAGGAGAAAAATGAAAAATACCGTGACGTAGGACCGTTTGTACATTGCCGAAGTGACCCGGGCGTGAGATTCGCTTTGATTGCTAAACCTAGGCCGTGAAACCATTTGATTGCAACAGGAGTGCTTTCGGTTGACCGTCTGCTCCGGGCTCCTTGCTGCCGTTAGCCGCATCGCAGCGATCCTGCCAAACGATCTCGCCCCGACCAACATGAACGGCCCATTGCCGACCTTGGTGGTCATTGCAGCGAAGGTCCGGTTGCTTCGGTACAGGTCTTCGCTACAATGCAAGCTGATCAAAATTTTGCCTAACAGGATTTTCCCATGAAGATTTCCGTCGCGTTAAGCCTAACAGTTGCTGTCATTATTCCATCCATTGTAGCAGCGCAGGAACAGCCCATAGTTTATGCCGGAGACGCGCCCGCTGCATCCGCAGGCGACATCAAAGAAGAATACTCACCGTATCTTCATCAGGCCTACCCCAACCAGGTTCTGTGGGGCGACACCCACCTTCACACGTCCTATTCCACGGACGCAGGCATGATCGGGAACTACCTCGGGCCGGACGAAGCGTTTCGTTTTGCGCGGGGGGAAACCGTCACGGCGTCACTGGGGCAGCGTGCCCGCTTGATCCGCCCGCTCGATTTTCTGGTCGTCGCGGATCACTCAGAGAACCTTGGTCTTGCTGATCTGATCGCAGAATCCAACCCACAACTTCTGCGCAATCCGTGGGGCAAGCAGGTTCATGACCTTGTGAAAGCCGGGAAACCATTTGAGGCCTACGGCCTCTGGGGCTTGGAAATGGGCAAAGGAATTGACCCACTTCAGGACGATGCCTTGGTTCGGACGGTTTGGAACCGAATTGTTGATTCTGCAGAGCAGTACAATGAACCCGGCGTTTTCACAGCATTGCATGGCTTTGAGTGGACGTCATCTCCTGGAACCAACAACCTGCATCGGGTCGTGGTTTTCCGCGATGACGCGGATGAGGTTGAAGACCTGGTGCCCTTCTCTAACTACGATTCCAGCGACCCGGAAAAACTGTGGGAATGGATGGATGCCTACGAAGGACGCACCGGCGGACAAGTTCTGGCAATCCCGCACAACGGGAACCTATCTAATGGGTTAATGTTTGACGATGTGACGCTGGATGGCGCACCGCTGACACGTGAATACGCCGAACGCCGCGCCTTGTGGGAACCGCTCTATGAAGTAACCCAAATCAAGGGTGACGGCGAAGCACATCCAGCCTTATCCCCCAATGATGAGTTCGCAGATTATTATACTTGGGATAAGGGCAATTTTGGACTCGCCGAAAAAACCCCAGATATGTTGCCTCGGGAATATGCGCGAGAGGCCCTGAAACAAGGGTTGGAGAAAGAGGCAGAGCTTGGAGTCAATCCTTTCAAGTTTGGCATGATCGGCTCGACCGATAGCCACACGTCTTTGGCGACAAGCCGCGAAGAGAATTTCTTTGGGAAAGCAACACCTGTTGAACCCGGTTCTGGTCAAGAGCGCTATGACGAACTGATCACCGGTGTCATTGACGTCGAAGGTGTGGACGTCAGAATCAAGAACTACAAAACTGTGGCCTCTGGTCTTGCTGCCGTTTGGGCCAAAGAAAACACCCGCGAGTCAATCTGGGACGCAATGGAGCGCAAGGAAGTTTACGCCTCTACCGGTACCCGCCTGACAGTGCGCGTCTTTGCTGGATGGGATTTTGCAGCCGATGAAATCACGCGTCCAGATTTTGCCGCACACGGTTATGCCAATGGCGTTCCAATGGGCGGCGATTTGACTGCTGCGGCAGAAGGAGCCGCGCCGAAATTGCTGGTGCGCGCGTTGCGTGACCCAGATGGCGCAAACCTTGATCGCATCCAGATTGTAAAAGGTTGGAGAGACGCCGACGGCACTCTGCACGAAAAAGTCTATGACGCTGCATGGGCAGGCGAGCGCGTAGCGGACGCCAAAGGAAAACTTCCTCCCGTAGGCAACACGGTAAACGGCGCGCGTTATACAAATGACATTGGTGAGGCAGTTCTGGGCGCTTACTGGGAAGACCCCGATTTTGACGCTTCCGAGAGCGCTTTCTACTACGTTCGTGTTCTGGAAATCCCAACTCCAAGCTGGTTGGCCTATGACAAGGCCCTCTACGGCAATGCCATTACGCTTCAGGACGATGCTGTTTTGGTGCAGCAAGACCGCGCCTACACCTCGCCAATTTGGTACACGCCCGGCTGATCGGTCTACTAAAAGCTCTCGTGTTAATCGCGGAATAACGGGCGCAAACGAACTTTGCGCCCGTTTCAGTTTGCCGCTGAGAACCTAAGTTCTCACAACAGTTTTAGGGCAAGGTAGGGCACAAAATTGGTAACCAATACCAAAATTTTATAATTGGATAGGTAACCGAAATAGGCTCGTTTAAGGTTTTTTCATCTAGTCCAGTTAGACGCATTGTGAATGCGAGCCACAGCTGGGCGGAATGCGGTCAAAGCAATACCTGTGGCAGCAAGGAACCCAAAATTAATCACAGTCATCCATCCAAACAATGCAGTCCAAGTCTCGATTGTCATTTCCAGCTCCTTCCAGCTCGCATTCTCTACATGGAATACCTTTTATCCTACATTATTGCTGCTGTTTCCCCGATCAAGAACTTTTCACGCGTGAGCGCAGCGTACAATCGCATTTTCCGCTTTGCGGACCTTGGTGCGAAGTGCAGCGAATGTCCGCAATCCGCCCCTTGTGTCGAGCGAAACGACCGGCCCATTCCCGACATTCAGCGATGCTCGATGCTGACTCACCAGCTTGCCCAGACCGGACATTCGTCGATGGCACAGCATTTTCGAGAAGCGAATGACCGCAGCGCGGACAAAGTGCCAATGCGCTGCGCAACGCGCACAACCGGGTTCAAAACCCACTGACCCGTTCGATCAGCCAGAAAGAAGCGGTGGAGCCTATGAAGTAAGCCGGCATTTGCACCGCCCAGTTCGGCATCTCGCGAAAGAACTTCTTCAGCAGGAACATGAAGGCAAGCACGCTCAGCACAAAGGTGAGCTGCCCCAGTTCGACACCGACGTTGAACATCAGCAGAGCCAGAGGAATTTCGTGTTCGGGCAGGCCCACATCCGCCAGCGCACCGGCAAATCCGAGACCGTGCAAGAGGCCAAAGGTAAATGCAACCAGCCACGGGTAGGTTGCTGTTAAGCTGGGCTTGTTCTGCTCGACCTTCAAAAGCTCGCCTGCAAGGAACAAGATGGACAATGCAATTGTCGCCTCGACCGGTGGTCCGGGCACCCATACCAAGCCCAACGTCGCTGCGGCCAAAGTGAGACTATGCGCGAGGGTGAAGGATGTGATCGCCCACAACAGTCGCCTGCTTGGTCCGACGATCAGAAGCAGGGCCAACACGAACAACAGATGATCAAACCCGCCAAGAATGTGTTCGAAACCCAAAACGGTGTAGTCCCACGTGACCTGTGCTGCACTTCGGGGGCCTTTCACGATCATCCAGGGCTGTGACGGCTGCAACAGATTTGTTGTCGCGGCTCCATTGGCGAATGCGATCCGCACAAGCACATCCGTGTTGGTTTCGCGCAGCCCGGCAATTTCGATGCGGCTGCCCAGAAACTGCGCGGGGTCGACCTCGATCAGGCGGCGCTCAACAATTGATCTCGGCAACTCCGTCGTCACAGGTTCGGTCAGATTCTGCGCGGCCTCGGGCAGTTGCAAGACCAACGCTGGCAGCGGGGTAGACAGCTTTGGGCTGCGCCAAAGCACGCTGTAACGCCCCTCGGAAACTTCAGTAAATTCTAGGTAGCCGGGCGTCGAGTCATCCGCGCGCGCCGCGCCGCCAAAAAGAACCGCACATACCGTCAGCAGTACGGCAAGAAAATGCAGGCTTCGCACCATCCTCAGTTCTCCCCTGTGGGCTGGGCCTGTTCTTCTACCGGCATGACAGTGACATCATATCTGGACAGCAGTTTTTGAAAGGTCTCTTCTTCCAGGGCCTTTTTTTGTTCAAGCTGCCACTCCCGCGCGACCAGATCGCGGACTTCGGCCAGATCGGGCAAGCGTCCCGGGACCCTGTCGCTGACAAGAACCAGATGCGCGCCAAAGCCGGATCGAACCGGCCCCACCCATGTGCCCACCGGGGCGGAGGCGAGTGATCCAGCGAACTCCCCGCCGAAATCACGCCTGATCTGAGCAACAGAGGCAAGCTCGTATGATGAGGGCAGCAAAATCGGATCACCAAGCATTGGAGCGTCTTCGCCAGCCTGCAATCTCGTCAGGATATCCCTGGCATCTTGGCCGATATCGTTGCGCCTGTCCGGGCTGAGATAGACATGTTGGAAGGACAGCTTGGGGTCCAGACGAAACCGGTCTTCGTTTGCGGTTAAAATCTGTTGCAGGTCCTCGTCCGAGGGGGATGTCAGGGCAGATACATCCTCAAGAATGAATTCCAGCTTTTGCCGCAGACGGCGACGGATCACCCCGTCACCTTCGTCCAAACCCAGATTGACGGCTTCGCGATAAAACACCTCATCCCGGATGTATTCGGAGATCAGGCGCTGCCGTTCCTGAGGTGTCGGAGGGCGCGACCATGTCTTGGTGAACCCCGCTTCCAGCTGTTCGATCTGCCCCGAACTGACTACAATCTGGTCCGGGTTGTCCGCTTCAGACGGGTTCAGCGCCCCAAAAGCGATGAACATGCCCGCCCCGATCGCCAGAAAATGCAGCATCGGTTCCCGAAGGGCTTTCTTTAGGTCAATAACCATTGATCTTGCTCACCTTGAACGTCTGAAGTTATAGGGCCAAGTGGCCACCTTGTGGTGCTGGTCGCGTCATTGAGGTCTCTTGGCATGTGAAGGGGCCTGCAGAACAAGCCCCTTCAATGTGTGGATGGTTACGCGTTACCCGTTTCTGGGCGTGTAGCTGCCGCTCGCCGGACGTGTTGTATGCTGCGATGCGGCCCGTCGAACCAGCCGCTCGCTGCATCTGCAAAACACGCACCTAACTGAACTCACAGAGTGCGGGCAAAACGGTAATTGTAGTTTTAAACGTATGAACTTTCGGATTGAGCCAAAATAGAGTGTTCAGCGAAGATGGCTGAATTTCTCCATAGTTGGTAGTTGCTCCAAATTCATCTGAGCAGAACACTGCTCAGACGCCTGATCATACATTTACCGATTGAGCTTACCCTTTTGGAGTGTACCAAATTGGTGAGGTGTAGGCGCGTTCCTGTTGCTCCAGCGGCGCCCCTTCTGGGACCTCAAGGCCGAATCTCACGACATCATACAAATACCATGGAGGTGTTGGAATTTCGAGAACGCGCGCATAGTAGAACGCCCGATCGTTCGCATCAAAATCCGGATCACTCCAGACAGTGACCAGTTCTGACGCACCGATTGTATTGGACCAAGTTGCGGTTGCAGGATCGACCGTACTGCCAACCGGGGGCAGTTTGCCGTTATCTGCGATCTCACGTGTACCGGACCAGACAACATCATAGACCTTTTCGTGGGTCTTGCCCTCTGCATCCAGCCAACCTTTGATGATTTGAACGCGATCAAGGTTTGCACCAATGGGATCACGAAGGGCTGCTACAAGAAAGCTGGGAGCCACGCCCGCCTCGGGGGGCGCTGTCAAATCAGCGCCCATGGGCACGCCCTTTTCATATCCAACAGCGGATACTTCCCGGCGCTTCAAATCTGCGTCGCTGAAATCATATCCCCCAAAGAAACGAACGGCCATGCGGGGGCCAGTTGTGCCATAGACTTCCTTGCGGTCCATGGCATCAAACAAAGAGGCACGCGTGTTTTCATGCGCCCAGACAGCGGTCAGGCCGGAGGCCACCTGTTGCCAACTGGCGAGTTTGCCGTTTTCGTTTTCCATGAAGGGGTGTGTCAGACGTTCGGCAGAGGGCTCATACCCTGCGTGTTTGCCAAAGAAGTTGTTCTCTTCGATCGCGGGCAAGGATGTGTGGGAATCCGTTGCGCCCGCCATGCCAAATTTGTAAGGGTTCGTGCCGAATTTTTCTTCCAGAACCATGCCGTTTTTGAGGGCTTCCCGCGCATATTCGTACTGGAGCATGTCTTCGGTCTTGGCCTCGGACAGATCAAGGTTACCCACATCCCATGTGCCGTAATCCGCAAATTCATCGTCTGGTGACAGGTAGGGGTGCGTTTCGCCATCGCCCTTGATCTGGGTGGCTTCATACATCCGTTCCCATTTGGCGCGCTGCTCGACATAGAATTTGTCGATGGGCTTGCCGGTGAACTGTGCATCCATCGGGAACATAATGCCGTTGGACAGGTTGCCATTGTGCGCGAATGTCATCGTCGAGCCATTGGTCTTGGCTTCGTATTCCTCAAGGTATTTGTACAAATCCAGAGGGTCATTGCTGCCCACGGGTGCCTGAGTTGTATAGGGGACAACCTGACGCGCCCGATCCGGGCCGTCGCGGAAGATAACGTTGCGGTGCAGGTTTGCCCCTTTTTCAAGAGACGTCCACTCGAACCCGATAAATGCAGTGAAGCGACCGGGTTCGTTGAATTCTTCCGCGGCATTGATCACATCATCCCAGATTGTTGCGTAGCGCCGCGCGCCGGGAGAATAGTTGGCAAACATTTCAGGGTCCATTTCACCCTGCGAAAAAGTTTGAATGAGGTTGAGAGTGGCTTCTACAGCTTCCTGACCTCCGGCGCCAAAACCTTCGGCCCAACGCGCACCCTGCTCATACTGAGTGACAATCGGCGCTTTGGCCAAAATGTCAGTGATCAATCCCATGCCATCTGAGTGGTCTGTGATCGCAAGCCAGTCCAGCGGGCGGCTGAGGCGAATGTCTTGCCCAGATGAGGCTGTGACCTGTTCTCCGCGCGCCACGCGGTAGGCCTCGCGCAAGCCCAACCGGTTACCAAAGCCACCAGCGTCCATTGAAAGGGCGGTGTGCAGATGGCTATCGCCCCACATCGGGCGTTCTGGAAAGTTACGATCAACATATGGGGAATAGGGCGTGCCCGCTGGAAAGAGCCCTTCAAGTTGCTCCTCATTTGCTTGGTATTCTTGTGCAAACACTGCGCCGCCGACAAGTATCGCTATGGCTGTTGAGCAGGTCAGAAAACGAATTCGCATGATCTTTTTTCCCCCAAGTTAGTAGTCGTTGCCAGCTTCCGCCGAAAAGCGGAATGCTGCGTGCTTAGATAAGTTTATCACGGTCTGGATTGAATTGAAAAGAAATGCAAGTCGGCTCAGATCGTGAACATTTCAGTTGGCCAGCTTAGTCAGACCGCCTGCTGGGGAAAATTATGGGGCGCCGGTGAGCAAAGTTATTTGGTGGTTTGCATTGAATACTCACTGCCGACCTTCGCTGCGTTTGCACGACAGAAAAAAACTGGTCGATGCCCTGAGCGTCCGCTTTCTTCGAGCTGCCCTTTCGATTTCGCACTTGCGGCGAAAGTCCGCAATCCGCCCTTAGTGCCAAATGCTGCGCTAGCAAGCCCTGAGATTTCGCGGTCGCGGCGAACGGCTGGAAGGTCCGCATCTCGGTTGTTGCTGCAGGCTGCAGCGAATGACCGGTTCAGGATCCAGGGGCCACAATCGCGGGGACAACTTCTTCCAACCAAGGTGCGGCCCAACCCACTCAAGCCTTCGCATCACCCCGCACGACCACGCCGCCTTCGGGTGTCTCTGACCGTTTCGATAGCGGTCGAACCTGCTTCAACTGCGGCGCAACCTATTTTCGGCAAGCACCTGAAAAGAAAACCATTTTTGAATGCGTCTCGATTTGGGTGAAGGGCGGGTGGAAAGAGACGCGGGGCGTTCGGAGACCGATTTTGGATCAATGGCCAGTCTCTGAAAGTCGGGTGGCGTCGCTAAACCCCTTTGAAACAAAAAGAAAAAAGGCCCACACTGGGGCCTCATCTCGGGTTCGCGAATGGTTTGTGGCGAAGGAAGCGGGATTCGAACCGATGGTTCGCTTCGTCGTGCTCGACGCAAGAATTCAGCGTCTCCGTCTTTGCCGTTCTCGGCTCCGCTCACGTTTCTCGACGGTGAGCGGGTGATTGCGGCCAAGTGCACTGTAGACGCCACCGGTCTTTGACCAATTCAGGAACTGGTGCTGTCAGACGAATTCGAACCAGTCTCTGCAAGGACAGTAAGGCTGATCCTTATGCCGCACCGAGACCGCGCCACTCAGCCAGAGCGGCGGCACGGTTGAGCTTGAAATTCGTTCGACTTGAGAGGCTGCGTTCCTGATTAAAGTGGTTATAGACGGAAGCGTGAACGGCGGCGAATTTCTGCAAACTTCGCATGCGCCTGAACCGCAGCATCGCTCGCTCTCGTCGTCGGAACGGCAGGTGTGAGTTTTCTGCTCTGTTGTTCAACCAGCGACCAGTTTCCTGTCTGTCTGCAGCGCCGATCTCCTTAAGAGCCGCGCCATACGATGCCAGCCCGTCCGTCACGATCATGTCGGGACTGCCGTGCTTACGCATTGCTTTCTTTAGGAATTTCAACGCAGCCTTCTTATCACGTGCCTTTGTGACGAAGCTTTCCAGGATTTCGCCTTCATGATCGACGGCCCGCCAGAGATAGTGCTGTTCGCCGTTGATCTTCACGAACATCTCGTCCAGATGCCAGCGCCACCGGCTGGATTTCATGCCGGTAATCCGGCGCTTTCTTATCTCCGCAGCAAACATCGGGCCGAACCGATGCCACCAGAATCTCACAGCTTCATGGCTCACATCTATGCCACGCTCATGCAGCAGATCTTCCACGTTGCGAAGGGACAGAGGAAACCGGACATACAGCATTACCGCCAGGCGGATGATCTCACGGCTCGTTTTGAAATAGCGAAATGGGTCAGGTTTGGTCATCTTCAGACGTTACGAAACCGTCCTGCCCGGCTCAAGTCAGTTTCTTCTGACAGAGCCATCCGGGGCTCGAACCCCATCTTGCTCAGCGTTCGGCTGACAAAGTGCGCGCTCAGGCAAGCTTCCATCCCGACAATACATTGCGGCAGCTCCTCAAACGTCGCAACCAACGCCATGCGTTTGATCTTCTTGCGCAAAACAAGCCGACCTTCTTTGTCAAAGCCAACCAAGTGAAATACGTCTTTGCCGATATCAACGCCAACTGACATCAGCTCATCAAAATCATTCTTCGCCATGCTACTTCTCCTTTTTGCAGTATAGGCCAAGCCTAACCTGCTGGGTGAAGCAGCCGGTACATCCCATTAGTGGAAATTGCTTCTACACAACATAGTTCCAAACGCTCGGGCAAATGTTTCCAACTTGAAGCAGGCAAAAGATGCTAAGAGGTAATCCTCGAGGAGGACCACGCTTATGCAAAATCGTCTGGCAGCAATAATGGCCACAGATATGGTCGGCTACTCGCGACTAATGGAAATCGACGAACTGGGCGTTCTCACTCGCCAAAAAGCACACCGGAAAGAGTTGATAGATCCTAAGATCGCATCCAACCGCGGTGAAATTATCAAAACGACTGGCGACGGTATGCTCGTCACGTTTTCATCGATAAAGGATGCAGTTCGTTGCGCAATAGACGTCCAAAGTGAAATGAACCGCCGAGAAACCGATGAACCTGAGGAACAGCGTATCTCTTACCGCATAGGTATTAATCTTGGCGATATTATTTTTGACGATGGTGACGTCTTCGGTGACGGCGTAAATGTTGCTTCCAGACTTGAAAGTCTTGCCCCGCCTGGAGGAATCTGTGTGTCGGATGTCGTCCACCAGTCAGCGGCAGACCGGATAGATGTTTCCTTTCGAGATATGGGAGGACAGCGCGTCAAAAACCTTTCACGTCCGATCCGCGTCTGGCAATGGTCTCCCGACGCGCCGCCAGAACGCAAACCACCAGACATATCGCTGCAGCAGCGCGTAAGCTTTTGCCAATCGGCAGACGGTACACATCTGGCATGGGCATCAACAGGAAGCGGAATGCCTGTGCTGAAGGCTCCAAATTGGCTGAACCATCTTGAATATGAATGGACTAGCCCCGTTTGGGGAGACTTCCTTTCGGAATTCTCGAAGCGTTGTAATCTTGTGCGGTTCGATCAGCGGGGAAACGGTCTGTCGGACTGGGATGTCGAAGACATTACTGAAGACCGAATGATAGATGATATGCTTGCAGTCGCTGACGCGGCGGGATTGGAGCGCTTTGGTCTTTTTGGCATCAGTCAGGGAGCGGCCTTCAGCGTTCGCTTCGCCGTAAAGCATCCGGAAAGGGTTAAATTCTTAATCCTCCTTGGCGGATACGCGCGAGGGCGAATGGTTCGTGATGATCCGGATGCAGCTCAATTTTATGAAGCCTCACGCGCGATGGTCTCGTCAGGTTGGGGCTCTCCAAGTCCGGTATATCGCCACTTCTTCACCACCGCTTATATCCCAGATGCAACGAAGGCAGAAGGAGACAGTTTTGACGAGATGCAGCGAATTTCAACCAGCCCGGAAAACGCGCTCAGGATAATGGAAATGAACGCATATGTGGATTCACGGAAAGAAGCACGTGCAATCCGCGTTCCGACGCTGGTGTTGCATGTCAAAGGCGACATGGCGGCAGCAATCAAGGAAGGCAGAGAACTGGCTAAGGAAATTCCGGGCGCAGGATTTACGGAGTTACCGGGAGCCAATCATTGTATGATTCGCGGCCATCCAGGATTTGATGAGTTTTTCCATGAGATCAGTCCATTTCTGGAAGCCAACAGCGGATGATTTGATAAAGTGATTTTCGGCTAGAAAAACAGAACCTGATGTCTCCTTAGTCCCGCATGTGAGACATACGTCGCAACCGCAGCGAACGTCCGGTCCTGGTGAAAGCAGTCGTTTAGAACCAAAACTTCGAATTTCCGGTTGTGAACGGCTGCTTAACGCGACGAACCGGTCATCAGAGAAAAACAGTCGAATGACTGCATCGAGCCCAATGTATGTACCGGCTGCTGTTCGCAAGTGTTCAATTGCATGTCTTCTGGAAGTCGCTGATATGTATCCGGCCTTTGGATCGGCTTGTGTTGCTTGCCGTGGCCCTGTTGGGAGTACGCACGCGCCTTTGTCTCATTAGCGGACAGGTCGATTATGACCATTCGGGCTCTCAGACTTTGAGTGCGTTTTTATTCCGTTCCATGCATTTGAGGTTTACGAACGTCGTTTGCGGCTGTGATCAGATCGCAGTCGCCAATTCTTTTTCCATCCAATCGAAGTCCTTGCCTGAGTTAAGAACACTCCATGCGATCCGCGCTAGCTTATTGGCAAGCGCCACGCCGAGCTTGTTGTGCTGCATGCGCGTCGCGGCGGCTTCCAACCATGCGCCAAAACTAAACTTATGCCAGTTCTTCGGTCGCATCATGATGACCTGCGCGGCCTGCACAAACAGCATGCGGAGATACCGGCTGCCTCGTTTTGTGATACGACCCAGGATGGTGCGCCCGCCGGTGCTGTGTTGTCGCGGAACGAGCCCCAGCCAAGCCGCAAAATCTCGCCCCCGATCATAAGCCTCGCCGGTCCCGACAGCTGCAACCACAGCCGTTGAGATGATTGGCCCGATGCCCGGAATGGTCATCAGACGTTGGCAGCTTTCCTCGGTCTCGCTGACCTCTTTGATTTCAGATGTGGTCATATCGATCCGTTTATCCAGCCATATCCAATCCTGTTGGAGCCCCAGGATCAATCTCCGCATCCGCAAGGACATCTCGTCGCCGCGATTGCTAAGAATGGCTTCGAGCGAGGCGCGCAGAGCCGCGACACTACGTCGGACAGTGATCCCCTGTTCGATCAGAAAGGCCCGGATCTGATTCATTGCTGCTGTCCGACGTGACACAAGCCGTGACCGAACGCGATGCAGCGCCTGGAGATCAAGCTGCTCCTGCGTCTTCTCCGATACCGTCTTGAGATTGGGACGCAAAGCGGCTTCTGCAATAGCTTCAGCGTCATTGTAGTCGTTCTTCTGGCCCTTGTTGAAAGGCTTCACATAAATCGCGGGAATGATCCGGGGCTCGAACCCCATCTTGCTCAGCGTTCGGCTGACAAAGTGCGCGCTCAGGCAAGCTTCCATCCCGACAATACATTGCGGCAGCTCCTCAAACGTCGCAACCAACGCCATGCGTTTGATCTTCTTGCGCAAAACAAGCCGACCTTCTTTGTCAAAGCCAACCAAGTGAAATACGTCTTTGCCGATATCAACGCCAACTGACATCAGCTCATCAAAATCATTCTTCGCCATGCTACTTCTCCTTTTTGCAGTATAGGCCAAGCCTAACCTGCTGGGTGAAGCAGCCGGTACATCCCATTAGCAGACATGGTCCGGCACGGATGCTCGCAGATGCAGCAACTCTGTTGAGCGAAACCATCAGCTGCGCTGCAGAAAGAAAAACGGTCGTTCCTTCTCGGCGCAGCAAAATCTGGAGGGGCAATGACTGAGTTGCGGGACTCAGTGTGCGTTCGTGGCAGTTGCTCCACGTTCAGCTTTCGGAGTGTCATGCTGCGAACGCGAACGATGCTGTCGTCAAAACCGTATCAGCTTTGCCTGAATTGGGCGGTGCGCCTTTGCCCGCTTCGGGTAGCAAGCGGCCTCCCTCTCACGTTCTGGCAAAACACTCGTATCGTCAAATCTTGCCATGCATCTCTTTCTTGCGCGCGCGCGTCACTTTCGTCCCCTCGTCGCTTCCATCATGAAACGTACCAAACCAGCGGTCCCATGGCATTTCCTGATTGCCATAGTTGCATTCGTAATAACGATGATGCAGTTGGTGATAAAACGTCCCCAACGCCAATCTGCGCTTGTCTTTCACCAGCAGGTCTTCGTAGCCCGTATGGGTCATCGCAGCCCCCGGCCCGAGATATATCACGTGGAAATACAGATGGATAGGATGGCTTGGGAACACGCAATGGATCATCAGCGAAGAGAAATAGAGCAGATGCTCGACCGGATGCATCGACAGCCCGGACCATGGCCCGACGTTAACATTTCGGTGATGCAGCGCGTGGACACGCTTGTAGAGGGCAGGCGCATGCAGCAACCGATGCACCCAGTAAAAATGAAAGGCGGACCAGATGGGCAACAACACCAATCCGGCGGCAAACAGGATCGGATTCGAGGCTAGAGTAATCGTCGGCACGTATCCGTTTGTCATGAGCCACATCATGGCGGCCTGAAACAGGGTCAACTGCAACACACCGCTTCCCAGCGACCAAAACATGTTGTCATGGACCTGGTTCGAGAAATTCCAGAGACGGTTGCCGCGTGCCGGTTCACGATGATCGAATTTCAGCGCCTTGCCTTGGCCTTTTCGTATGTAAAAATACCCGTGAAGCCCTCCGGCCATTCCAATCATCAGGCCCAGATTGACAAGCCACACCTGAAAAATCCACCCGACTGAAAAGGTCTTCGCCGCTTCCAATGAGGGGTAGAATAACCACCAACACAGCGTGGCCAGCAGCACCAGCATCACGCGCTCGCTTAGCATGAGCCAGTTGCACACGAGCCAACGACCCAAGAAACGAGGGTCAGGCGGCCATTTGAAAATCGACGGGTCCGCGAGCGGCAGATCGGGGTGATAATTCCATTCCCGGCTCACGGGTTCAGGGTCAGTATGGTTCGCCATTGCAGCCTCGAAATGCCATTTAGGCGATCAGCGTCCTTTCTGAAAGATGCCAAGTCTTGCCCAAATGCGACAGCTTTGAGCGCAGCATACTATTTTTCATTGTGTCGAGTTTTATGAGGTCTAGGTGACATCCTCTTACATGGCGATCTGACCGAAACACTGCCATTCAAATAATTTACAGCATTAGGCAAAGTGGGCTCTGACCGGTCGTTCGCTGCACAGAAAACGAACGTCTGCTTTTCATACTGCCGATTATGCAACTTTGGACACCGTCGAATTGGGCGGAAAGCGGACGTTCTCTGCAGGTGCGCTTTGTTAGATGCAGAATGTTGAGAGCAGACATTCAGATTACGTCAAATCCGGTTGGATTGCTGGAACACCGAAAGGCGGCTGCGAGCCCAGAGGCGACCTCGGTGAAGGTCGCAGCATCAGTCGCAATGGGCGGAAACCTGAACTTATTCTCGAACGCTTTTCTATAGAACAAGCTAGGCTGTGGGCCATTCGAATGAACGGCAGCTTGGTCCACGACCCAGCCATTGCCTTTCTAAATGTGCTGCACGACGCTCGAATGGCAGCGATGCGAAAGCTGCACCGCAGCGCCAGTGGTGATGGTTAATGTCTCCTTTGGGCCGGCAGCAAGTGTCGGCTTGAGGGTCGCGAAGGTCTGAATAGTCCCGCAGAGCGGAAGTAGGCCTATTTTTCAGTAGCGTCCGCTCTTGTGGCAAGCGGCCATTAAGAACCAAAGTTTCGAATTTCCAGTCGCGAACGGCGGCTTGACGCGACACAGCAGACACTTACCAAAATCCGTCGAAGGTCTGTTCCGAGCCCATTCCTTCCACTTTGCTGCGTGATGGCGAATAGCGGTTTTTCGGCTCCCTGTGTGGTTCTCAGCTTGCGTAGTCTCGACCGCGCGCATCCAGCATGCGCATAAGACCTGCCCACTCTGTCTTTCCGTTGTAGTGGTAGTGTTCGGACACCGCCATTTGATCCTGATACCGTGCAACCTTTTGTGGATCGATTAGGTGCAGCTCTCGTCCCATCGATAAAGTCTTGATCTGCGTGCTACAGGTTTGCCGCAGGAAGTAGGCGCGGAAAAACGCAGCAGCAGCCGTTTCGCCCAATGCGTAGTAGCCATGGTTGCGGCTGATCAGGATTTGATTTTGGCCGAGGCACTCCACGAAGTGATCACCGAAGGCTTCATCCTCTTCGAACTCATATTCAATGTATCCAGTTATGTTTCCGAGATAGACGGCGGGTTGATTGAGGGGCAAAAGACCTTCCTCGATTGAGCCCACGGCCATCACCTCTTCCTCATGCCCATGTACAAAGAAGTTCGCGTCCGGCCGAGATCCCAGGATCCATTGGCACAGATTCTGCACCCCGTCATTCAGCCACGGTGCATCCGGGTCTACCGGCTGGCCCTCGGCATTGATCTTGACCATGTTGGAAGCACGCGCCTCCTCCCAGAACATACCGTATGGGTGGACAAGGTAGTGATCAGGTTCGTCGGGAACGCGTGCGCAGACGGCACCATTGGCCAGATCGGACATGCCATAATGGGCGATGATCCGAAACAGCGCGGCGAGGTCGACGCGCGCCTGCCATTCGGCGTCTGAGCAGTCCTGGCGTGTTTTGATCGAAGCAAGGGTCATGATTGCGGTCCTTATCTAGCTTACGCTGTCGGCGCGGAATTGGCGTTTGAGGGTGCGGATGCGGGAATGCAGATCGTCACGATCTGCATAAATGCCTTCGATGAAGCGCGCGCCGCCCTTGGCATCGTAGCCTGCGCGCCCATGCAGGGCGCGGCGGTTGTCAAAAGCCAGTAGATCGCCTGCTTCATAACGGAACTTCATTTGGTATTCTGGGCTTTGCGCGCGCTCGGAAAAGGCGCGATAGGCTTTGTAAGCCCGCGCCTGGACCTCCAGAGGGGCCTTCATCGGAGCGCGAAGGAACGTGTTATAGCGCACCCCAGTGATCGCGCCGGTGGCATCGGTTTCAACGACGGGACCGCGCCCGCGATAATCCGAGGTCTTGGCGCGGTTGTTATATTCCCAGACGTCGGTGATAAGCGAATGGAAGTGCTCTGGTTGCGCAGTGCGCATGTCCTCGGCCACGCGATAGGCATCCACATAAAGGCCTTCGCCGCCAGTCGTGGTATTTTCACGCATGTAGAGGAATTGGAGGCCGAACGGCAGTTCGCGCGTGGGCAGGTCGATGTGCTGAAGCAAAGCGCCTGAGGTATAGGCTTGGCTGTCCGGATCGTCCTTGATCTCGAGCACGTATTGCCGACCAAAATTGCTTTCCCTAACGGGGCCGATCCGGGTCACGATCTGTTCCAGAAGCCCGTCCTGCTGTGGCAAACCGCGCAAACGCGCAACGCCGTAGACGTGCAGCGCTTCAAGCCAGTCAAGAAAGACTGCCGGATCATCCAAGGCGGCAGGCCCGTTGAAGGTCGGGGGTTCGGGTTGCTCGGCGGCGGTCCAAAGAACCAAGGGTTCAGGTGTATCATCACCGAACCAGGCCGTTCCGCGGAGCCAGCCGGGGTGGTATTCGGAGGTAAGACCATCAGAGAAGGTAACGCTGATGGCACCAGAGGCCCGAAGTTCGGCACCCGTGAGACAAAGGTCTTCCGCAAGCTCCTCCGGTCCAATCGCCATTTCACGTGCTTTGGGGTGTGTCGTCACGGGATCAGGGCTATTTTCGCGCAGCAGCAATGCGTGATGCGCGCTTTTCCGGCCGTCTGACCACGTGATTGTCAATGCCTCGGACGACACGTCGAGACTTTGAACCTGATGATCTACGGGCCAAACATCGAAGTCGGGCGTTATCGGTAAAGCTGTCATCGTGCGATCCTCCTTTCTCCGGCATACAACGTAGACGCTCAAACAACTTGACAAATATCAGCGATTGCTTGACGCATTTCTGCAAATAGTGGAGGCGAGCCGTGCCAAATGTCGTAATCGTCCTGACGAATCACTTCCCGATCCTGTCGCTGACGCTGGTCACAGAACCCTTGCGCGTGGCCAATCGCGAACTGGCCCAACCGGCATGGCATTGTCGCATCTTGTCCGCATCGGGAGGTGTTGTCAGAAGCTCAAGCGGTATCGACGTGCCGACAGGTCATCTGGACGAAGCCCGCGATGATATCGTGTTGCTGCTGTCGTCCTACACCCCCGAAAGCGCACTGACGAAGCCGTTTCTGGGATGGCTCAGACGTAGGGCGCGGGCCGGGACCCTCATGGGCTGCGTGGATACTGGTGCAATGATCTTTGCCGAGGCGGGCTTACTGACCCAAAACCCGGCGGCGGTCCACTTTGAAGCATTGCGAAGCTACAAAGAAACCTATGCGGATCAGATGTTCGTGGACCGGATGTTTGATCTGTCCGACAATCGTTGCTCCAGCGCCGGTGGCGTCGCAACCTTTGACATGACCCTCGCCCTCATTGCGCGGTTCTCGGGGCGAGAGCTTGCGAAAAGGGTCGCGGAAATCCTGACCTACCGACCAACCGAATATGACGGGCCGCAACAGAGAATGCTCGCGGAAACGTCCCTAGTCCAGTTGGATCGCACACTCGGTCGTGCGGTTGATCTGATGTTGGCAAACCTCAGCGACCCATTGAGCATCTCGACCCTCAGCTCGCAATTGAGCGTCCCGCAATGGACGCTCGAACGCCTATTCAAGCGGCACCTCAAAATGACGCCTTCGGCCTACTTCCGTTTTCTCCGCCTGTCTCAGGCACGAAACCTTTTGCTGAATGCGAACTACCGGATTAGCGAAGTTGGCTCACAATGCGGCTTTGACAACCCGGAGAGTTTTGCACGCGCTTACAAAAAGCAATTCGGAGAAACTGCTTCTTATACAAAGTCATCTGCGTCCCGTACGCAGCAATAGCAGACCTTGGCGCAGCAGCAGCGAAATGGTGCTTTGTCCCGCATGTGAGACATACGTCGCAACCGCAGCGAACGTCCGGTCCTGGTGAAAGCAGTCGTTTAGAACCAAAACTTCGAATTTCCGGTTGTGAACGGCTGCTTAACGCGACGAACCGGTCATCAGAGAAAAACAGTCGAATGACTGCATCGAGCCCAATGCAGACATGGTCCGGCACCGATGCTCGCAGATGCAGCAACTCAGTTGAGCGAAACCATCAATTGCGCCGCAGAAAGAAAAGCGGCCGTTGGTGCAATCCGCAGCAAACTCGACAGAGGCTATGACCGAGTTGTGGGACAAACTGGCCTTTGATCTGGATTATTGATTGAAACCGACATTCCGGTCGCTTCGTGGCGGGATGCTCATCTTGGAATAAGCAGTCTACTGTCATGACTGCCTCAACTTATACACACGCACCGTCGCTGTCCCGCACTCTCCAAGGGATCACCTGTGTGCTAACGGGCATGGTGCTGTTTGTCGGGCAGGACGTTCTAATGAAGGGTATGTTGACACATTACCCGGTGTGGATGCTGATCTTCAGCCGCTCCATCGTCGCTTTGATGACCTTGCTGCCGCTCGTCCTGTGGCTAGGTGCGCCGCATCGTATTTTGACCCCTCTTTGGCCTTGGTATCTAGCACGTGCCATGCTCTTTGCTTCAGGCTTCGCGATGTTCTATGCCGCCTTCCCTTTTATGGGCCTTGCCGAGGTCACGACGCTGTTCTTCGCCGCACCCCTGATGACTGCGACTTTGGCAGCGCTGTTTCTGCAGGAGAAGGTTGGAATGCACCGCATTGCCGCGCTGCTGGTAGGGTTTGCGGGCGTTGTCATCGCGATGAACCCCACAGGCGGAAATTTTGGCTGGATTTCGGCTCTTCCGCTTTTTTGCGCACTTACCTATGCAATCAGCCAAATCATTGTGCGAAAGATCGGAGAGCAGGACACATCGCTCGTCATCGGGCTATACACGATCTCGTTCTCGGGTTTTGTAATCGTTCCGATGGGATTTGTGGTAACGCAAATGGTTGTGGTCTCGCCAGAACTAAACCATCTGCGCATGAGTTGGCCGATGCCAAATGTCGAGGGCATCGCCATGCTGGCTTTTCTGGGTGCAATCGGAACGGTGGCCTATACACTGGTCTCGCGCGCATATCAAATCGCCAGCGCGAGTGTGATCGCACCATTCGACTATAGTTACCTGCCGTTGGCAGCCATCCTCGCATACCTGCTGTGGGGGGAAGTCCCACCCCATACGACCTTCATTGGCATGGTACTGATCATAGTGAGCGGCATGTACACAGCCTATCGTGAGCTTCGGGTCAATCGCTCCGCAGACGACAACCCGCCCACGGCTCAGACGGTTTTTACCCCAGGCGCGCCTTCTGTGGTATTGGCGGACGCGTTGGATGCTGAGGCCATGGAACTGGATGAGTTTGACAAGAAGTTACCTTAATCTGCCAGCAGCCTCGGCTGATACTGGGTGAGCGAAGATACTGCTGAAAACGCGGCTCAACGGTCGAAAACCAGAATTAGGAAGAACACCGTTTTTCCAACGTTCAGTTGCATATACAAAAATTACCTTGACAACTGACAGGCTCGTGCAAATCTCAATAAGTTGTTTCTGGAAAGGTTTGAAAACCACATGCAAGTAAGTGTTCGCGACAACAATGTTGATCAAGCTCTTCGGGTGTTGAAGAAGAAACTACAACGCGAAGGTGTATTCCGCGAAATGAAGCTGAAGGAACACTTCGAAAAACCTTCCGAGAAAAGGCTGCGGGAAAAAGGCGAAGCAATCCGCCGCGCCCGAAAACTTGCGCGAAAAAAACTGGAACGCGAAGGGTAGCTAGACGTCCTTTTGGCTAAAGCTGCGCAATAGCAACACATACAGCGGAACCCCAAGTGCAACAATCATCACGCGCAAGTGGATCTGATCACTGATGCAAAGCACCGACCCACGGCAGATCCATCAGGAATAGGTTGTTCCCAATCCCCTAAGGTAACGTGATCGGCGGCGGCCTACGTCGCTTGCCTGACAGAGCGTTTCCGGCGATCGCCGCAAGTAAAACTGCGCCGCCTGTCAGTGTGTTTAGCGTGGCGGTTTCGCCGATGAACAACCAGACCCATAACGGGCCAAGCAGAACCTCAGCCAGTGACAACAGCGCAAGTTCCGCTGCAGGAAGGCTGCGAGACCCCAGTGTATACAGGATCAACCCTGCGCCGACCTGAAACACCCCCATGCCCATTGCAATGCCGCCATCTCGGACCGACAACACTAGGGACAATTCCAAAAATAGGCATATGCCGGACGTCACGATGATGCCGAACAATCCGGACAGAAACACCGACGGCAGCATTTCACCCGATTTCCCCCACCGCAGCGCCACAGTGAAGACCGCAAATCCAAAGGCGGACCCCAACGCCGCAAGGCTGCCTTTCAGGGCGACGCCTCCGGATTTATCTGCGACCATGATCGCGATACCGGCAATGGCAACGGTGATCGCCACCCAGGTGGCAGGGCGTACAGGTTCACGCAGAACAATCCATCCCAGAACTGCCGCCATAAAAGGCGCAGTAGCAAAAAGCAGCATGGCATTTGCCACGGATGTCGCTTGAATCGCATAAATCCCGCCGGAATAGGCAGCCACCAGCGACAGCCCCGCGATCACCGCTGGAAAACCGGTGCGGCGGATCTGGGCAAGGGGGCTTTCACCAGACCGCATGCGAATGAACACATAAAGCAGAAGTGACAAGCTGGCCGAACGGTAAAGTAATATCTGCCACACAACCGCGTCTTCGATCAGCCGTATTCCAAGCCCGACGGTCGACCAAAGCACACCAGCAGCAAAGACAAACAGGACACCGAACCGATGCCCGTCAGTGCCGAGTGACGATTGGTTCATGGCAGTAATTCAGTCTCCATAAGACATTTCTGCCTCATTGCTAGCTTTAAGGCTGTTGCATTAGCCTTCCGTTTGCGACACCGAAACTGTTCGTGGCACATAGACGCCAAGGAATGGCCTCGGACCAGCACCTTCTGCCAACGCCGCGAATTGGTACTTCGTCCGCTCTGCCGACATTAGTACGTTCCGCGGCGAAAGACTGCCTTGAGCCCATATTGACCGATGCTGCGTCTTGCATGAACAAGCGCGAACCGCGCATTGCTGCCGTTGACCACCTCACGAACGGCCCACTCCTGCCGTTCACCCACTGGTCGACATGCTGCGGTCGCAGCCCGCTTTGCGGACTTCACTTTTCCCGATCTGAGATATTACATGTACGGGATTGGTGTTTTGCCCGGACACAGCGATCAGCCAAGACTCACATTCGCTTCGGCGATATCACCCATCTGTGCCCTGATCTGGTGGAGCAATTCTTGGCTCGATCTGTCTGCAAACGCGCTTGGAAGATCCTGTAGTTCAGCCTTACGCGCTACAACCGTCAAAGTACGCGACAGGCCTGACACCGGCAGTTCTCTCAGTTGCAGGTTCATATTCTCGACCATTCCATCGATCAGCAAAGTCGGTGTCAGCATGCTGAAACCCTGACCGGCAGACACGCAGGATGTCACCATACTGGACCTATCGGCAAGGATGACTTTCCTTGGCTCGAACCTCAGACGGCGCAAGTGTTGGGCAATCTGACGGCCCGCATTTGTCGTGTCGCCGAATCTGACAAGTGGCAAGTTCTCCTGAATGGCTTCTAGGCTGTCAGTTGGGCCATCGTAGGATCCTGGCAAAACGAGAAGGTACTTTTCGGTCAAGACATGGTGCCGCTCCAACCCGTCCATGTCGAGGAATGGGTTGGACGTGATCGCCAAATCCGCGCGTTTGGTCCGCAGGAGATGCTCATGGTTGCCGCTTTGCCCGGCGTACAGGGTGATGTCCTCAACACCGAAAGTCTGTTGGGCCAAATCGATCAGTGAGGGCGTCAAGGTCGTTGCAATGGAGGCTTGAAGTCCGACACGTAGTAGCGAAAGCGACTTTTCACCGATATGGCGTAGTTCGGTTTCCATGTCCGAAATTGCATTCAAAATCTTCTGAGCTTTGCCAAGCAAACGCGCACCCGCGTGGGTCAATCCAGCCGGGCGTGTTCCGCGGTCAAGCAGCATAGTGCCAAATGATTTTTCCAGTGCCGAGATGTGCTGAGACGCTGCGGGTTGTGTCAGGTTAAGAAGTTTTGCACCGGCCCGCATCTGACCGGTTTCGGCCACTGCGATGAACACTTCCAGCGAGCGTATCAGCGCAAGCGCGGGAGCAAAACAGCGAATGGCCCCCACCCACATGCCCTGAATGTCCAAGCGCCGCTGCTCGGCAAGCTCCGCGACGAGACCGGCGACATCCTGACACCGTCGCACACGAAGAAAGGCAATCGTCGTCATCGCTACTATGTCTCAAACCGACTGGTCTCGGGAAAGCCGGACCCTGCAGGCTGGCGATTGCCGGCCAAGGCATTTGAAGCCGCCGTGGCCTGCGCCATTCAGGACAGCCTGACACGCGCAGCCGAGAGACACGAGGTCATCATTGCGAAGGATGTCGTGGTGGTGCAGGACGCCTCGGCGCGGGCACACAGTCTGGCGGCACGCATTGAACGCGAAGGCATACGCCAGGCGGCACCTCTGATCGACAGGGGCACGATCCGCAAGGACAGGCTCGGCATCACGCTGTGCGCGGCGGCGCTTTCGAATGCGCTGGAGCTGCAGGTGGATGAACTCACTCCCGCCCTTTTGCGCATCAAGGCCCCGTTCCATTGCCGGCGACGCGGGGCGGAGATGAAGATTATCGCGGGCAGCTTCCAGCCCGTACCGGACAAAACCATGATCCGCGCCCTGCGCAATGCGCATGCCTGGGTGAGACAAATGAAGGCAGGCGCCTCGATCCGGGAGGTCATGATGCAGGCCAACAAGTCCGACAGCTATGTCTCGCGCATCATGCTCCTGGCCTTCCTCGCTCCCCGGATCCAGAAAGCCATCATCGACGGCACCCAGCCGGTATCTCTGACCCTGGAAACCCTGATCAGATCGCGCATGCCACGGGACTGGAACGCTCAGGAGGTCCTGTTCGGGTTTGACGCAAAATCCTGACCCCGAACGCCCCTGCAACCCCGTTCCCTGTTCCGTCCCTGAAAATCCCTGTTCGCCCGCGAAAAGTCCCTGTTAAGGGTCAGAAAATTCCCTGTTCCATATCTTAGGGAATTCTCCTTCTAACCCACTGTAATGCCAGCGCTTTATTCACGCCAAAACCACTCAAACAGGCCGAAATCGAAAAAATTCCCTGTAAATTCCCTGTTAACAGGGAATTCCCCGCCAAACCCCACCGTCCAAACCAGCCAACTGAGACAACCACGCAAATGCCCGTGAAAATCAGCAGAAATCCCGTCTCAGCACGACTCAAATCCTGCAAAATCGCGGGGAAATCGGACAGAATTTTGAGAATTTATCACATAATTACAATGGGTTATGTTGGTGGCGGAGACGAAGGGATTAGAACTATTATCTCTACTGCATTGTTTTTATTATATTTTATTTTCCTGTATGTTCCGTCTGAGTACGGTTCGTATGTTCCATTTATTGTCAAAACTGTGTCAACACTATTGACATATCCTGTGTTATGTGATAGTATATTATTGTAGGGATTAACTATGCTGTCCCTTTGTGTAAATGTGTCAGCACTATTGACATATCATGTGTTATGTGGTAGAGTATTAGCATAGGGCAGTGTAATCGACTGCTGGATGATGAGCGATCACGTAACCAATCGTGACGAACCGAGGGATTGCCGCTGTGTGTCGTGATAGCACATAGGACGAGGCGTCAGCATAGGACGGCAGGAGGCGTAGAGCCTTGAGAACGTCAGCGCCGGGGTAGCGCCCGGACTTCACATCACATTTTGAATGATATGGAGGCTGGCTCAATATGTCCGCTGCTGCTCAAGAACTAACGGCTATCTATCGCAAGAACTCCCCTCTCCGAAAAGATCACCCACTCTCAAAAGAGCATGTCGAACAGATCAGCAAGGCTCGTAGTCCTTCTGACAAATACGATGATCTGATCCTATTGGCACGGAAGCAGAAGGGACGGGATGTTGCTGACACCGTATGGAAGTCAGTCCAACGCCCTCACGGTTACACCCTAGCTCAGTGGAAGTCCCGTCTGCCAACTCTGTACGATGTTGACGCATTGGACATGAAAGCTGATCGCTTGCTGGACCCAGTGACAGAGGCACCGCTACTCGAGAAGTGTCGTTTGAAGGCCACCAAAGGTGAGCTGACAAAGGCAGAGTTCTATCATCTGGCAACTGTCTTACTCACAGACCATACCACTCTGCAAATTAGCTTCTGAAACCCCTTATTTATATGGCTGAAATTCACCGTTTTTAGCCATCAAGCGGGTACCCTACCTCAACCCCAAAATTAGACCTCTTTTGAGAGGCTATCGACCGTCCGAACAGGACACCCTTCAACCAACCAAAAGAAAGACAGGCAAAACACCATGACTGAACGAAACCCTAAGACCTTTGACTATTACAACAAGATGCGCCGTGAACAGAAGCGCCAGTATCAATCAACCACTGTGCAACGCCAGATGGTAGAAGACCGAAAAAAGCTAGGGGAGAAGGCTTTCTACTCTAAGGCTGATCCTGATGTTCAACGCAGGGAAGAAATCCTAGCTGCTGTGGAACAGATGCTCCTCAAGGATAGGGGTCTGGTGGACTTGGTAGGCCGTGACAACGTTTGCGTGTGGACTTCGAAACATGATCTGAACTCAAAAGATGAGACTTACTCCCAAAAATTTGCCAAGTCAGAAGTGAAGGACTACGGCATAGCTGTCATTTGTCACAAGGCTGTATCGGAGAATGGCAAGGCACTGTTCCTAGGTGATCGTGATCTGTGGGTTTGGGACGAGGAACCAGAGAACTCCCGTTTCAGTTCTGTTTCACTGGCAGACTTTGCTCATGCTCACGAATGGGCCAATTCGGTTGGTGATAAGGCCATGATTGCTACGACACGTGAAGCCCTTGATTGGGCAACGGTCACGTATGACAATATCAAAGCCAACTTCGAACCAGTGGAATGCCTGCCTTGGGTGCTGGAGATATCGTCTTGGGATATGCTGGCACTTCGTAAGGCTGACCCCGCTGTGACCTTGGAAGTGAACGAGTTGAATCAGTTCTGTAAGGCTGTGGTTATCGGAATGGGGTTTGTAAACAGCCGATCCTACGGTGATGTGAAGGTCATTTCATTTAACGGCATATCGTCGGAGCTGGCCTATCCAGAGAAGACTGTGATCCTGTCTGCTACAGCATGGGTGTCTGGTTACAAATTGGCTCCTGACAAATACACGGCTCACTTCGACGGTTATCTCCCAGAACCAGATTACCGCAACTTGTCCCTTGTTCATCTAGATAAACCTGCTGGCTTACCGATCTATTACAAGACGTTTTCTGGGAGCCGGTCAGCTAAGGCCAAGATGACGAATTACCTTGAAACACTGGTAGCGGACATTCCAGAGCGTAAGGTTTTTATCACGTGTCCAAAGGCGATACTGCCCCTAGTTCAGGATTGTGATTTTGTTGAGGGCAAGGAGGTGTTCACCTCGCATCATGGCATTGGCACTGGGTCAAACGATTGGCAGGACTGTGATGCAGTGATCTATTTCCTTGATGATCATAAGCCAGGTGCTGCTCATGTCGCCAAAAGACACGCTATCGTAGGGGATGAAATTACCAAGGAAACTCTGGACGATGCACAGAATTATCTGAGGGGTTCATATCAAGATGTTAAACGTGGAAGCTACTTGTCTAATATGATTCAACTGTTGGGTCGCGGCAGGGTACGACAGAGGTACGACGATGGCAGTTCCCATAAGATGACAGCTTACATGGTGGTTGATAAGCGTTACTTCGATATGCTCTCCGCTCAGTTCCCCAAATGTCAGGTTGAATACCGGAGTAAACCCAGTACGAAAGGTGCTGTTCTGAGTAAATATGCAGACTTCTTACGGGAACAGGTCGTAGAAGCACCTCTTTCCGTCAAGTACGTATCGGAGCAACTTGGAATAAAGAACTACAGGAAATACACTTCAGACCTTAAGGCTGATAAGGACGGCATACTGAAGGGTTCAGGTTATCAATTCCAGAAGGGTGAAAGTGGCCGATACGGTACAGGACATCTATTCGTACCAATTTGACGCAGACGGCACCAAGGGTTCCCTCTTCTTATTTCAATTATGGGGAGACACTCTCCTAAGGTACAACTAAAGGGGTGACCTAATTTTAACAGTACCTATCGCCATATAATTTAACTACCTTAGTGCAAGGTACTGTTAGAATTCTATAGGTGCCGTTCGTCAGATTTGGGTACATTTAATTAGGATAATCCCACGTAAATCTAGAAGGGCCACCCGTAAAGGCAGCCCCCCCCTTGCCCTCGGTACAGCCTCTGAATCCACAACCAAAACAACACGGTTGCTGGTAGAGCTTCAGCAGTTGTCTTCAATCGCCTCACAGACCTTCTCGCATTCCCTTTTGTTAGGAGAGGAAGAATAAGAGAAATCATCGTCACAAGTATCCTCGCACAAGTCCACAATCTTTGAACAGGACTTGCCAGTTCCTTGAGATAGCAGCCGCAACGCAATTTGTTCCGCTCTCTCAAGGCCTGTAACAAGTTCAGTGTATGTCATTGCACGGCATTTGTTATTGGCGTCGATAAACCCAGTGTTGCAGCTGTAACCAGTTCCAAATGCATTCAAAGACGCATTTTCGGGGACGAAAACCCTTTCACATTCATCTCCCACTTCTCGATATCCTCTGTTGCATGCCCACCCCTTTATCCCAGGTAAGATGATTGAGTTTGAAGTCAGATGAGCATTTTTTGGAACAGTAACGTAGGCACATTGGTCCCCTCTGCGGATGTAGCCGGTCAAACATCTCCAATTATTCCCCGAGGGGTCTAGTTCGGCATTTGGGGGAGTGACTATTTCGGTGCAATACTCAACCGGGAACCCATCTGGCTTGTAACCTCTAGGACATTTACTCATGCCAAATGAGTTTTCAGTCGGTGCAACGGTTCTTGGTCTTTGTTTGACTTTCTCAAATGCTATATAGCGAGAAATTCTATCCATCCTCATGCAAAATGAATCCAGCGGCAATCCATATTCGCTGATATACCCGCTCACGTCGGATCCACTAGCATAAGGAAGCGTACCCAAAGAGATAGCAAATCGACCATTCGCTGCTTCTAAAAGTTCGACGTTCTGGAAACTCTGGCTATATTCAGTGGCAAGCTGTTTACTTTCCTGCAGAGTGGTTCTGGACGCAACAATCAACTTGCATTGATCGGCTAAGGTCGCTGACGGGAACAAAGCTGTGACAATTAACAACGTCAGAACAGCTGCGCGGTGCCTAAAACTAGATGTCATTCCTAACTCCCAACCTACCAGCGCCAGACCTTTTCCAATAAAATCAAAGAATTTCACTTTGAAGGGAGGCCCGTAAGGCTGACCATTGGACTTTTAACCATAGTTCACTCAACTAGTTTGGCCTTTCTTTTACGACGACGACCAATGAAGCCAAGACCACCTATGCCAGCCAGAAGCATCGGCAGGGCAGCAGGAAGGGGGACTGCAGACAGACCATCGGGACGCCACGGTTCACACTTCGGGGGTGTGTAGTTGCTAGGTATGCAGCCGGGAGGTGGAGGGCCCAGCGGAGGATTCGTCACGGCTGCGATGCGCCACGAGCCCGATACCCTCGCCTCACTCACGAGCCCGATATCCACGCCCGATCTCCAAAAAGTGGATGTTTGGGAAAGCTGAAGATAATCAAAACATACGCCACGTTGACCGAAAGAACAAAACAGGACTGATACATTATTATATGAACTCCAATTTATTACATCTCCCGATCCGTCCGTCTGTACACCGTCAATATTTGGCGATTCAGCTTCAGCTAAGGACCAAGTAAAACCCTCGATATTAATGTCGAAGAAATCGAAGGAAGCGAAGTTGATAAATGAATTAGCGACAAGCAATGAGTCGTCAATACCAAAGCTTCCGACAATAATTGATGCATCTGGGAGAGTTTGCTCAAGCGTCAAAGTGTAGGTCACAGTGGCCGCCTGCGCAGAAGTAGAAACCGCCACCCCCCACAACGAAACGACCGCCGCCATTAAAATTTTCTTCATCATAAAATATTCCCCCACATCAAAATAATAAATCCCAGATCAGAAATACATACATACATTGGAATTTTTAGCCAGCACTGATCCAAATCAACTCAAAAGGTCGGCTTTAAATTCTCAAGTAAATCAATTCGTTACATCCAGTGAGAAATTACCGAGATAATTTGGGTATGTCGTTCTGAATAGAACAGGTACCCCTATCAAACAGGATCTGACCCATTTGAAGTATCAAGGTCGCAAAATCTCAGAAACTAATTAGCTGCTGGGCTTCTGTCCGACTTTTGGCCTTTGCAATTTCCCGCAGCCTTTCGAGTGGGATGACGTTGTTGCCATCCTTGTGGGCGCGAGCATGGCAAATGCGGCAAAGCACGGCCACATCATCCATGGACGTTGCAATCATACCCTTCGCCTCCGCTATGGGATTTAGATGGTGTACTTCAACCTCTCGCAAGATCAGAGGTTGGTGGCCGCAGGTTTGGCAATCAGTGCCATGGTGGCGCAGAGCGTCCCGACGCAAAGCGGGATTGCGTTCAGCCTTACTTTGCACAACCTCAACCCGACGCCCCTCAAACCAGCCCTCTCGAAAGCGGACAGGAGCCACATCGCCTAATTGGGAAATACGCGGATCGCATATCACGATGGCGCAACGGGCGTCCGGATGCCTGAGACCGCGCCCAAACACCTGCTTTAGCCGTCTTGTCGCAGCGTTCTTGCTATCAAAGTAGCTAGTCATTGGATCACCGATCCGAAATGCATCCTCGTCGGTCCAAGTATCGAACAGCTCGTTTGGCCCGGTGAACGGAACACGAGGGATGATAACGGTGGCCCATTGCACCGGGGTATCCATTCCGGCCCAAGCACCGGCACCGATAACAATGTCACGATCCCCCATTCGCCCAACCGCATCTGTCATTGTTTCGTCACGCTGACGAACGGTTGATCCGCTTATACGATCTCCCAATTCCGTCGCCAGTTTATGGGAGGGTGTCGCAACCAGAACCGGTGTATCACTGGCTTCAATCTGTTCGACAACGGTTGCCAACCATTCATCACTATCAACGGGATCATCCGTGAAAAACGAAAAGCTCAGGTGGCCGTGATGCTTTGGTTCGATGATCCGGCTGAGGCTGGAACTGTCACCGATCCCCATAGCGCGCTTGAAGTCATTGAACTGACCGTTGATTGATAGAGTTGCCGAGATGAATATTGTAGAAGGCCGGTTGGAGATTTTCTTGAGTAGCCGCCCTGGCAACCGGTGGATCACGGATACGCCGCCTTCTTCCGTCATCCCGACACGTTTATACCAGACCTCTGGTTCGCTGGCGATTTCAGCAATGATCTTGGCCTTGGCCCTAATCTCGCTGTCCAGCTGAGGGAGGCTAAGCAGTTTGCCTGCCACCTCCAGTGCGGTGGACGCCGCGCAATTCAAATCGCGGAGTGTTTTTCGGTCAATCGATAAATCCGACGCCAATGCGGCAAGGCCCGGAATTTGATCTGCTTCATCAAAGACGATGACATCACGGTTGGTAACGCCATTGTAGCTGCCCGACAGACGCTGATCAAAAATTACAGAACTTGCCGTACAGATCAGGATGTCTGCAATCTGAGCGGCCTCTCGTTGCGCTTCATAGGCTTCCCGGTCATCTTCGAAGTATCTACGGCTGCGGAAGACAGCGACAGTTTTGTCCGGAGCTAGTTCCTGTGCCCAAGGCAAGTCGCTGGAGTTCAAAATCTGTTCTATCAGGGCATTGGTTGCAAGGCAGATCGCAACGCGCTTATCAGTTTGGAACACAGCCGCTAGATAGGCCCGTGTTTTTCCAAGGCCAGTTGCCCCTTCGATCAAGAGAGGCGCATCCGGATTGCTGATATGGTTTGCTACAAATTGGTTGAACTCAGCTTGTTCTGGCGATCTGAACACGGGTCGTCCTTTCGTCTCGATTAACCACTCTTGGTGGCTACGCTTTTGGCGTCAAGTGCCTTGGGTTAGCCACCCAAATTCTGGATGGCTGTATCCCCGGAGACGAAAGAGACGATCAAGGGCTACCTTTAGTAGCCACCCAATTTCCGGATGGCTGTATTCATACCGCCAGACGTGATCCGCGCAATCCACCTTTAGTAGCCACCCAATTTCCGGATGGCTGTATTAAGCCTGCCTGCATTCGGATGCGCGCACCTCCTTTAGTAGCCACCCAATTTCCGGATGGCTGTATTCGCGCCACCACGCTCGACATGCCTTTTAGCCTTTAGTAGCCACCCAATTTCCGGATGGCTGTATTAGATGTCACATCAACCCTCTGATAAAGCTCGTATAAATGCAAAGGAAGGTTGGAAAAAACACACCAATTCCTTCTTAAGTTGCTTCAAAGTCGCGAATTTTTAGCGGTTCAAAGCCACCAAAACTGACAATCTTGGTTATCTTCCCGTCCAGCTTGAATGATGCAGTCCCGCTAATCTCACCTGCACCACGGGCGCTTTGTGCGCCTAAAACGGGCCAGCGGCTCAGCCCATCCAGCCCTCTAAGTAGAATATCCTGATCACGTTCGCGGGCTGATCGCACAACAAATTTACCCTTCAATTCCAAACCTTGCGGCAATGCATAGCTGACCCCCAGTGAGCGCGTTGATACCTGCATGTCGCCCATGTCTTCCTTGTACTTTGCTGCCAGTTTTTCTGCTGCTTCAAGCTGAACCTTCAGGTCAGCGGCATCGTCCGACCCTGTTTTGACAGCCTTGCTTTCTTTGCGCTTTAGATCGGCGACCAGAGCTTCCGCCTGCGCCCGATGTCGATTTGCCTGCTCGCGGGCAAGATAGGCGCTGCGGTCTTCGTCAGGCAATGCCTCCAATACGCCTTCGGTGTCACCAATGTCTTTCCGAACCCAAGTAAAGGCCATTGGGAGCGTTGGGTGGTCAGGAACAAAATTCGATACCAAAAGCCGGGACTTAACTCCGAGACCGCTGCCAAACAGATCAACGATAGGGGATTCCTCTCGCGCTTCCGCAATGGCGGTCAGATCAATTTCGTCGGGCTGCTGCTCACTGCCGGGGTCTTGCCCGATCAGCTCGGAATAGGCTCGTTCCAGCCGATAATGCGCGCCTTTTTCAGCGGCGGCTGCCATTTCGGGCAGTACAGCAAAGCGACGTATGGCCCCGCGAATGGTTGTTGCAGGCAAAAACCCTGACTGTATGGGTTGGCCTTCTTCATCATAGCCAACCGGGGCGACTGGAAAGTTTTCCCACTTGTTGGGCTTAGTGTATTCTGCCACAGGCATTGCGATGCTGAGTGGCGCTTCCAGCCGGATTACGACTTCGGTAATTAAAGTTGATTGGTTCAAGGTGTTCTCCTTCAGATTACCAGCATTCCGTGGCCGAAGGCTTTGCCCGGTCCGCCAATGCCATGTTCAAGAACTTGGTTAAACGCTTCGATGTCCGTCACACGCAGAACCCCGGCAAAATCGCTCTGATCAATGCGGATGTTTTTCTTTATTGGAGTGCTCCGTGCCGAAACGGTGACAGCCAGTACGTCAAATCCGGATGCCCGCCGGTTCAGCCAAGCGTGCCGTGCACGCCAGTCCTTCAGTGGGAAATAGCGGTGTTTACCTTTGACTTTGACGCCACAGGACGCGCGCAACTCAAAACCAAGGACATCTCCCAAGTTCACTGTGGGGACAGGTTTTGATGACTGTGTAAGGGATTGGTCAACTGAGCGAACCAACAGATGGTCTCCGTTATCGACAAAAAGGGGTCTGGCCCCATCCGTTAAGCCTTCAAGAAGCTGATGACTGGCGTATGCCCCGAGTGTTGGCGGCTTGGGGATGACGTGATCATGCAGCATTGCTTTTCTCCTTCTTCAGAACGGCCTTGCGGATGTTCCTTTCCGCGACACCGGCAGTTTCGGGGAGGGTGCCAACAGAAAAGTCAAATATCTCTGGCGCTACATCCGGCGCACAGATTTTCGTAACACGCGGATCGAACGTCGCGAAAACATTACCGAGGTTGACGGTGGACTTGGTGAACTGGAGAAAGACTACCGGTTCCCGAAAATCGCTTAGTTCGTCGGCAAAAGCCTCGTATCGGGTGCGCCCATCGTTTGCCATTACTCCTTTCGCTGCCAAATTGGCCTGCACTGTTGATCCGGACGCACGAAAAATGGCCCAACCCGTTAATCGGGACGATGTACCTTTTTCGTTGTTAAGTAAGTGGTTCATTGTCAACGCCTTTGCAGCGTCACGGATCGGATCACCGGTTGTTGAGTTCCCGAGAACATGCCGCGCAAAGCCCTTGGATATGAGTTCAAAGGTATTCATCCGGCCCTCCTCTAAAGCGGCTGAGGCGCGTAACAAGCTGCGCGGTGTTCGGGGTTCCAGTAGGCTGGCTTCCAAGCCAAATCCTGCAAAGGCAGGCTCCTATCACCAGTAAACATGTTTTCCGGGATCGGGCGACGTGGTAAGCCTTGTTCGTCTACAAGAGGATCAAGGTCGGTCTTTTCAACGCTCCAGGCGGCAACTTCGCCAAAACCCTGTGCGCGCTTTTTCCCAATAAAGCGGAGATCGCCGAGTAGCCCTTTGATTTGGTCCAGATCACCCGTGCAAATCCAGCGAACACTTGGCGTTGAAATTGTATGATAGGTCGACAAGACGTTGCCTAAGTCCCGTCGGCGTTTCCTGCCCATTTTTCTGTAGATTCGACCTGATTTGTTTTTGGGGAATAAATCGGCGTCAAGATCATGATCCGCTCTAAGCGATGCCGCAATAGAATAACTGCCTCGCTCCACCGGTGTCACGATTGCAGCAGAAGCGTGGAACAAGCCTTCCGAACACTTTAGCGGCACTGATGTATGAGCCGTTTCGACATCACCGCATCGGTCAAAAAGCACTGCCGCCAAAAGGCTATCGAAGGTCATGAACCCTTGGGCTATCAGGGGTGACTTGAGCGAAGCCGTAAAAATCAGATTTTCCATCTTGCATCATCCGTAGACTGCGCCAGATCGATTTAGCAAGCGTTTTGGTGTTTTCATTTGAAGTGCGCATCAGTGGCAACAGATAGAGGACAGCCTACTAGGCTACTACGCATTGCCTCTTAGGGTCCTATCCCTAGGTATCTGGTTTCTTTGGCGCAGCGGGGATCACTGCTAGAATAATCATTGCCAATAACGTAAATGGGACTGCAAATAATCCCCAAAATATTGGACTTCTGTTCAAAGAGCGTGCAATTTTCGCGCATAAAATAGCCAACGCACACTTGATGACAATTACGCCAAATAGTAAAACTATTTCACCTAGACCCGTCTGTTCCACGTCAGCACAAAACCTATAATGAAAGAGCAATCCTAGTGCGGATAGTGTACTGGATCACTTCTTTTCTTGTATCTTTTGCATAGCCATCTTTACATCCTTTTGATCTTTCCATGTCCCAATAGGATTTGCTTTAACGCCATGTTCTTTTAGCACGGCTGTCTTTGTTCCCTCTTTAGCAGCATCATACTTCTTGATGATCTTAGCTTTTTGTTCAGGCGTCCAAGTCTGTCTTTTCTTGCCCGTATCGCCAGACCCGCTCAGTCCAAACAGTTTAGCGCCAGCATTCTGCCAGTTGGCTAGTCTCTGATCGTAGTTTTTCTGAATTCTTTTCAATGTTTTCTTAATTTCATCTAAGGCTGCCTGTTCTGCCTGTAGCTCACCAAGCGTTTTGAGGTGGATTTTGCTTGTGTCTTTCAGTTCAAATTCTTCCTTTGGCATAATATTTCTTCCTTATACAGATAATGGATACCATAGGTGCACCAGCTAATTTTTGTCGAGATAATTTTTAGGTACCATTCAGTATATAAGAAGGCCCCCCATCCCCCCCGGTCCCCTCTTGCTGTACGTAAGACAAATAATAAGAATTTCCTTCCTCTGATCCTACCTGACAGGGGTATACAAAGCACAACGTTCCTTGAAGTTTTGTATTTACAATAGTATGCTTAGCTAAACTTTAGTTATGCATAAGGATGAGAGATAATGAAGTACGTTGTTTATCAGAGGGTTAGTACCAAAGGGCAGGGTGAGAGTGGTCTTGGCCTAGATGCACAAGAGAGAGACATACAGTTATACCTAGACAATTATGTAAATGATTACAGTGTGATAGGTAGGTTTACCGATATCGTATCCGGTAAGGTAAACGACAGACCAGAACTAACTAAGGCCATAGCACTGGCAAAAGAGAGCAAGGCTACACTTCTTGTCTCAAAGCTGGACAGGCTATCACGTAAGGTGTCTTTCATTGCAACCTTAATGGATGACAAGAACCTTGATCTGAAGGTAGCCCAGATGCCTCATGCCGATATGTTTCAACTTCATATCTATGCTGCCTTAGCTCAACAAGAGCGAGAGTTCATAAGCAAGAGGACCAAGGCTGCACTTAAGGAAGCTAAGGCAAGGGGTGTTATCCTTGGTGGTCTCAGACGTGGGACAGAACAGAGGAACGAAGCTACCAAGGCTCAAGCTGATCACCGGGCAAATCATGTCTTCCCAATGATCGAAGCCTTCAGGGCCAAAGGGATGACACTCAAGGAGACAGCCCAGGAATTGAACAGACTGGGGATTGAGACAGCTAGGGGTGGGAACTGGTACGCTTCAACGGTACGTAACGTAGAGCAGAGAATGGCACCGTAGAGCGCCTGAGAGGGGTGCTAGAGCGCCTCTAGCTCTATTTTTGAGGAACCCCTAGCCTAGAGACTTAGAACGACTGTAAGGTGCCTCTCCGTGGCTGTACGTGGATATTCTATATATTGATTTATTCTGAGTAGAAGACACAACATATAGGCAGTCATTAATGTTCAATTTCACTCTGAATACCTCATATACACATAAGTATTTGTTTTTAATACAATAACTTTATATTTACCTAAAGAAAGTATACCTTAAGTTCTTACGCGCGTACGAGGCAGGTTCACCTTGTTCTTAGCCAAGGGTGTTCCACGGAGTTCAAGGCATCTGCCCGGACTTTCAAGCTAGGACCAGAGCCATAAGACCCGGCAACATCGCCAGACCCATGACCCGTTATGAAATCGTTAACCTCCTTTGATATTCCTGCGTCACGCAACAGGTCTTTCAAGTTACCCCGTAGCGAATGAACAACCTTCAGTCTATCGCCTGTCACCTTCCTAATCTGTTTCATCAAAGCCTTACTCGCTGGAGCCTGTGCCTTCCCGTCTTTGTCTCTTGAGAACTCAGGAAACAGTGGTCCTTTGGCAGGAGAGATGAAAAGAGGTTGTATCACCTTGGGTATTGGAACCTTACGGGCTGAACCTTTGGTCTTAACAATACTGTCTGTCAGATCGAAGTGAAGGATACCCGCTTCTGTCTTTATGTTTTCCCAGTCTAGTAACGCAGCTTCATCTAAGCGCATCCCAGTTGTCGCTAAGATAGACAGCAAATTTCTGAGATGGTCAGGCATCTTTAAGCTAAATAAGCTTTCTAGTTCAGCATTGGTGAAAGGCTGGTAGCTTGCCCTTGCTGTTCCAAGTTTCTTATCAAGTTTCACAGTCATAAAGATATTGGTTTCGACAAATCCTTTTCGGACTGCCCAATCAAACATTCGTTTAACGTATCCAATCTTTTTGGCTACAGTCTCCCTGCTCTTAGTCTCCCCGATCTTTTCAGCATAACTGTGGATCAGGACAGCAGTAACACCATCAAGAGCAATGTCCTTCGTGAAGTCTATAAATTCCGTTATCGCTAATTCAGCATCCCGCATTGTCTTAGCTGGCCCATATGGTTTGGTAGCCAGATAGTCCTTCTGAACCACAGATAGGACAGGACAGCCACTTGAGGACTTCGTTGTCTTTGTGTCAGTTAGCATCTCTTTCAAGATCAAGTAGGCTTCACGTCCCTTGCGTCTGGCTTCTGGTTCAGGTGTCCTACCTACTGTCTCCCACGGTTCGACCTTTGTCATGGCAACTCTAGCGACAGCCAACAGGTCTTGCAGATCAGCTTTGGTCAGTTCGGGTTCCCAGTCTTCGAAACCATCGTCCTCTGGGGGGACATCATACAGCTTGTCTTCGATATGCTTTGGGAAATCTATCATGCGGAATAGTTCGGATATCGGGTCAGGTCTGGCTGCATCGAACTCAGCATAAATCTTACTGGAAATTGAATGTTTCCTGCGCTCAGCAAGAGACTTGTCTGCCGTACCAGTACTTCGTCTGATTTGCTTTCGACCCTTGAAGAACGGCCTCAAGTCATCAGGTATCGTACAGTTGACGTAATATTTGTCTTTGATCTTTACGAGGGTCGTATGAGGTAATTCCACCATGCCATATGTTCCAAAATATGTTCCAACGTATGGTCAGAACCCTATATTTATATAAGAATAAAGGCAATAAGGATGGGTGGCGGAGACGAAGGGATTCGAACCCTCGAGACCCTTCCGGGCCTACTCCCTTAGCAGGGGAGCGCCTTCGACCACTCGGCCACGTCTCCGCTGACCCGTTTATCGGGCGCGCCTGCGAGAAACAAGGCGAAAAAGGTACCGGCTTTCAATTCGGGTTTGTGAGGGCAAATACACTGACCCGCCGCACATGACGCGGCGGGTAATCGTTGGATTTTATCGCGACTGTGGACGCGCTTTCGGGAACGGCCAGGTGCGGTGCCACCGGCATTCGCTCACGGTTTTCAACACAGGAGTGAACGGATGTGTTTTGCGCTTTGCGCCGGTCCATAGAAACTTGGACGTGGCAAAAGGAGCATTTGAACATGGGCATTCAAAACCGGATACTTGGCTTGATCCTGATTACAACCGGCAGTCTGGCGCAGACCTCAGCGACAGCAGACCCGATCAACACGGTCATCCCGCCCCTGTGGGCAAGCGTGGAACAGAACGACCAATTGATGAAATGGTGCCGTGGCGGCCCCGGGCAGCCACCAACCTTTGAATGTGAAAGCGGGCGGCGCTAAACGCCCGCTTCCGCAATAGAAACACCCCGATCAGGTGTTGAACAGGAAATGCAGGACGTCACCGTCCTTGACGATATAGGTCTTGCCCTCGGCGCGCATCTTGCCCGCTTCCTTGGCGGCCTGTTCGCCCCCCAGCGCGACAAAATCGTCATAGGCGATGGTTTCGGCGCGGATAAATCCGCGTTCGAAATCGCCGTGGATCACACCGGCGGCCTGTGGCGCGGAAGTGCCCTGTCTGATGGTCCAGGCGCGGGCCTCTTTCGGGCCAACGGTAAAATAGGTTTCCAGATGCAACAGGTCATAGCCAGCGCGGATCAACCGATCCAGCCCGGCCTCTTTCAAACCCATTTCCGTCAGAAACATCTCGGCCTCTTCGGGATCAAGCTGGCTGATTTCTTCCTCGATCTGGGCCGAGATAATCACGTGGGCGTTGCCCTGCGCTGCCGCCATCTCGGCAACGGCGGCGGAATGCGCGTTGCCCTCTGCCGCATCCGCTTCGCCCACGTTGCAGACATATAGTACCGGCTTGGCCGTCAGAAGCTGTAGCATTTTCCATGCCTTGGCGTCTTCGGCATCCACGGACACCGTGCGCGCGGGGTGTCCGTTTTCCAGCGCCTCCAGCGCCATTTTCAAAAGACGCTCCTGCGCCACGGCCTCTTTGTCGCCACCCCGAACCTTGCGCACCAGCCCCTGAAGCCGCTTTTCGATGCTTTCGATATCGGCCAGCATCAGTTCGGTTTCGATGGTTTCCGCGTCCGATACCGGATCAACACGCCCTTCCACATGGGTTACATCGCCGTCTTCAAAACAGCGCAGTACATGGGCAATGGCATCCACTTCGCGGATGTTGGCCAGAAACTGGTTGCCCAGCCCCTCGCCCTTGGATGCGCCTTTGACCAGACCGGCAATATCGACGAATGTCATGCGCGTTGGGATGATCTGTTTGGATTTCGCAATCGCGGCCAGTTTGTCCAGCCGATCATCGGGCACACCCACTTCACCGACATTGGGTTCGATCGTACAGAACGGAAAATTCGCCGCCTGCGCCGCCGCGGTGCGGGTCAGCGCGTTAAACAGCGTGGATTTGCCGACATTCGGCAGCCCGACGATCCCCATTTTAAAGCCCATTACGCTCTCCTTGATAGCAGTTGGCCGCTTCTAGTGCGCAGACCCGACGGGCGCAAGCCACGCCGCGCCGCGGGATTTTTTCCAAACGCTGCGTCAAAACTCTTTGCAAGAGTTTTCGCGCCCGAGCATTGATTTTCCCGCAGTCTTTGTGCATTGCAAAACGACTGTTTCAAAAGGCCTGATCATGACCCGTATAGATGCCAAATTCGCCGAACTTGCTGCTGCCGGAAAAAAGGCGTTTGTCGCCTATGTGATGGCGGGCGATCCCGATTACGACACATCGCTTGAGGTGGTGCGCGGCCTGCCCGCCGCAGGGGTGGATGTTATCGAACTGGGGTTGCCCTTTACCGATCCGATGGCAGACGGGCCTACCATCCAGTTGGCCGGTCAGCGCGCGCTGGAAGGCGGCATGACATTGCAGAAGACGCTGGATATGGCGGCGGCGTTTCGCGAACAGGACGATACAACCCCGATTGTGCTGATGGGCTATTACAACCCGATCTACAGTCGCGGTGTCGAAACCTTTCTGAAAGACGCCAAAGCCGCCGGCATTGACGGTCTGATCATTGTCGATCTGCCCCCCGAAGAAGATGCGGAACTGTGCATTCCGGCACAAAAGGCGGGGTTGAACTTTATCCGTCTGGCCACCCCAACAACCGATGATAAACGCCTGCCCCGCGTGCTGCAAAACACATCCGGTTTTGTCTATTACGTGTCGATAACCGGTATCACCGGCGCAGCCGAGGCATCGGCCACCGATGTCGGGCCGGAAGTGGCGCGGATCAAATCGGCCACAGATCTGCCGGTCATTGTCGGGTTCGGCATCAACACGCCCGAAAAATCACAGGCGATCGCGTCCGTGGCGGACGGGGCGGTTGTAGGGTCGGCGATAGTTGCAAAAATCGGGGCGGGTGAAACACCACAACAGGTTCTGGCCTTTGTCAAAACCCTGTCGGACGGGGCGCACCGGGCCTAGGATACACGGTCGCGCAAGGCATCTATGCTGGTGCGCACCTCTTGCAACAGTGGCAAAAGGGCCGCAATTCTGTCGGGCGGAATGTCCTGCGCCAGTTCCTGAAACAGCGGCACCATCCGTTTGATCGTTTCATCGCGAAAACTGCGCCCTTTCGGCGTCAGCCAGACCTGCTTTGATCGTTTGTCATCGGGATTGGGGCGCATTTCGACCAACCCATGTTTTTCCAGACCCGCCAGCGTATGTGTCATCGTCGTCTTGGGTACCTGAAACGCATTGGCCAGAACCAGCGGCGTCTGGCCGTCCGCAACCCGTATCAGGTGGTTGACCACTCCGAAATGCGAGGCCAGCAACCCTTCCGGCAGACGCGCCTCAAGAAAGGTTCGGCTGATCTGTTCGATAATGCCGATTTCATTGAACAGCGCAAAATAGGCGCCGGCATCCTGTTCATCCATTGCGTATCTTTGCCTCCAGCGGCCAGCGCGGGCTGTGCCCGACACTTGGCCCGTAGCCCAGTCTGCCCAACATTTGCACAGTGCCGCCATCCGGCGCCAGTTGCAAATGCACCGCATCATACCAAGCAGCCATTTCGGGGTATTCCTGAAGGGCCTGGCTTATCGGTTGAACATCCAGCCCCACCGTTGTGGCGGCAAGGTTCAGGCGCACCCAGTCGCGACCGGCGGCAATCTGATCATTGCGCGTGTTTGTCGCCGTTACCTGCCAGATATAGGCCATGCCCGTGCGCGCCACATCCTGCACCATTTGAACCGCAGACGTATAGGAATACCCCGCGCGGTCCAGTGATCCTTCGCGGGTGAACAGGCCGGTCAGATGCAGCGCTTCGAACATCGGACCGGAAAAATCCAGACCGTCCGGGTTTGCATTCACTTCGCGGTGGCCGATCCGGAACAGATCGACGCTTTCCCGGTAGGCCGAGGGCGTTTCGAACTCTTTCAGGAAGGCGTTGGCCGTCAGATCGCGCAATTGCGCAACCCGCGCGGTGTCGTTTGTGGTTTCTACACCCGTCGTTGCGCAAACCGACTTGCGCAGTGTCGCCAGCACTTCGTCTGATACCGGGCGCGCGGTGTCATAGGGTTCTTTCACAGACCGGCGGTGCAGTATCTGGGCAAACAGGTCCGGTTCCGCCAGCGACGTGTCAGGCACAAAACGGGCGATGGCAACCGGGCGGCGATCAAGGCTGTCGGCCTCTGTTCCTTCGGGGAACAGATCGAAATGCACGCGGTATCCGTCTTGCGCCGCCGAAAGCGCCAGCAGTTCCAGAAAACAGCCCAGCCCGATGACAATCTGGCGGCTGAACGGATCGGTGTGGGGTAACAACCTGTCCGTATCGACATAAAGGGTTGCCTGATCCGGTGTGTCCAGATCCACGATCCAGGGCTGCATGTTATGCGGGTTCGGCGCCAGAATGGCATAGCTTAACGCGCGTTTGCGCGGATCGGTGTACTGCCCGGCGGCGGCCCATGGCGCAACCGCATCCTTTGGGGTTCGGGTGATTGCGAAACCGGCGGCGCCGGTTGCGGCCAGCAGGGATCCACCTCCGATAAGGGCCAGTGTTTTTCGACGGGACAGGATCATGATCAAGCACTCCATTTAATACGATATCGCACTATATAGTACGACTTCGCACTACCTTCAAGTGCATTTGTCGCGTTGCCAAAAATTCGGGCGATTGGTAATGAAGATTTACCAATCTTTGGAAAAGGCCGCTCTCAATGCCAGTCATCACCACAATTGACGATCTCAAGAAACTGTATGCGCGCCGCGCGCCCCGCATGTTTTACGACTATGCGGAATCGGGCAGCTGGACAGAGCAGACCTTTCGCGAAAACAGTTCCGATTTCGATCAGTTGCGCCTGCGCCAGCGGATCGCGGTGGACATGACAGGGCGCACTACCGCCAGCCAGATGATCGGACAGGACGTTGCAATGCCCGTGGCGCTGGCCCCTGTCGGACTGACCGGCATGCAATCGGCCGATGGCGAGATCAAGGCCGCCCGCGCCGCCGAAGAGTTCGGTGTGCCCTTTACCCTGTCCACCATGTCGATCTGCTCGATCGAGGATGTCGCCGAAAACACCACCAAACCGTTCTGGTTTCAGGTCTATACACTGAAAGACGATGATTTCATGCGCCGCCTGATCGCGCGCGCCAAGGATGCGGGATGTTCCGCGCTGGTCATTACCGTTGATCTGCAAATCATGGGCCAGCGCCACAAGGATCTGAAAAACGGCCTGTCCGCCCCACCCAAGCTGACGGTCAAATCCATCGCCAACATGATGACAAAGGTGCGTTGGGGCCTGGGCATGCTGGGCACCAAACGGCGGTTCTTTGGCAACATCGTCGGCCACGCTGCCGGCGTCACCGATCCCGGCTCGCTGTCATCGTGGACAGCCGAAGCCTTTGATCATTCGCTTGACTGGAAGCGGATCGAAGAACTGATTTCGATGTGGGACGGCAAGGTGATCCTCAAGGGTATTCTGGACGCCGAAGACGCCAAAATGGCTGCCAAGGTCGGGGCTGACGCGATCATCGTGTCAAACCATGGCGGCCGTCAGCTTGATGGTGCGCTCAGCTCGATCCGGATGCTGCCTGCGATCCTTGATGCGGTGGGCGACAGCGTCGAGGTGCATCTTGATAGCGGCATCCGCTCTGGTCAGGACGTGTTAAAGGCGTTGGCGATGGGGGCCAAGGGTACCTATATCGGGCGCGCCTTTGTCTACGGTCTGGGCGCGATGGGACAGGAAGGGGTGACAGCCGCGCTGAATGTGATCCACAGGGAACTGGATCTCACAATGGCGCTGGTCGGGCACCGCGACGTCAAGAACCTCAGCCGCAAGGATCTTCTTATTCCGCAGGATTTCGAAGGCCGTTGGCAAGACTAGCGCAGGCAGGCTAGAACAGGGGCATGTTGGTTTTCTCCGATCAGTCGCTGGCGTTTCTTGCCGTGCCCAAAACCGGCACGACGGCTGTGGAAATGGCGCTGAAACCGCGCGCCGATATCGTATTTACCAAGCAGCGCAAACACATGACGGCCCAGCGGTTTCACACCAGGATCGCCCCGTTTCTGCGCGACACTTTCGATCTGGTGCCAGACCGCGTGGCGGTGATCCGCGACCCTGTCGATCAGATCCGCAGCTGGTACAGATACCGCAACGGTCCGCGCCGCGCCGGCACGGCACGCAGCACGAACGGATGCAGTTTCAATGATTTTGTGCTGGCAGTGATTTCCAAAAATCCCCCCGCCTTTGCCGGCATCGGCAGCCAGTATAATATGCTGACATCGGGCAATCTGAACAAAGAGGGTGATCTTCTGGTGCATCACCTGTTCGCCTATGATCACCAGCCGTTGTTTCGCAGTTTTCTGTCAGACCGGTTCGGCAAAGAGATTGTTCTGAAACAGAAAAACGTATCACCCGACGCACATGCCCCGCTTGATCCTGATATCGAGGCGCAGTTGCGCAAGGCGCGCGCGCGGGAATTCGCGCTTTATGATCAGGTCATGCAGGCAGGGGGCCATCTGGTCAGCAGGGTAGAGGGATAGCTACCCGCGCACTGCGACCCGCCGCGCCAGAAGCGGAACCAGAAACGCCGCGACCAGAACCAGCCAGACCGACACCAGCAGGAACGCAACCGACAGGCTGAACGCCTCGGATGCAAAGCCGATCATGGCTGGCCCGATGAAATAGGCACCATATCCGATCAGCGATGTGCGCGACAGCGCATGCACCCGCGCATCGGGCGGCACCACACGCCCCACCAGCGCCAGCGCCAGCGGCATGACCACGGAAATGCCAAGGCCCATGATCCCGAACCCGAAATAGGCCACCAGAATATTGGGCGCAAACGCCGCCAGCGCCAGACCTGCGGCAGAGATCAGGCAGGCCACAGTGATCATCACCGTATCGCGTACCCGCGCCGCCAGCACATGGCCAAACAGCCGCCCGAACCCCATGGTCAGGCCCAGAACGGCCGGACCGAACGACCCTTCGGCGGCCCCTGCCCCCAATGTGCGTTCCAGATGCAGCGCAGACCAGCCTTCGGTGGCCTGTTCGGCCATCAGCGCCGCCAACACCACCAGCCCGCCGATCCAGACAATGCCGCGCGGCGCCGGGTGCATGTCCAGCACTGTATCCTGCGGCGTGATTTTGTGCGGCGCGCGCATCCACAGGCACATCAGCAGGATCGCGCCGCAGATGATCGAAAAAATCGTCACCGGGCCCAGCCCCGCCTCGCGTGCAAACCCGGTCAAAATCGCGGCCCCCGCGTAAGCGAACGAAAAAATCGCATGGTTCAGGTTCATCAGGGACCGGCGCGCGGCGCTTTCGGTTTCCGAAATCCGCGCATTCATCAACACATCGGCGATTCCCGTTCCCGCCGAAACCATCATCAGCCCGAACGTGAAAAACCAGATGCCCTGCGCATATCCCGGCAACAACAAAGCCACAGCCATCGCCGCCGTACATACCTGAAGCGATGCCGCCCTGAACACCCGGTCAAACAGCGGCGCCAGCCACATCGCGCTCAGCGCGCCCAGACTGGCAACAAGGGAAATCAGGCCCAGATCCGCATCACTTGCCTTGATTTGTGCTTTTAGATCAGGGATTTGCGCCGATATACCGGCCCAGACCAGACCGATTGCGATAAAGCCCAGCAAAGGCGCGCGGCTGATCCTGATATCGGTTCTGATTGACATGGCGCCACACCTGCCACGCGCCCTGAACCAAAGCCAAGCAAAAAGAGCGCTGCGGCCTCTTTTCAACACCGCAAATCCCGTCTATACGCGCGCTTTCACGCGGGGCTACAGCCTTGGAGGAGTCCCGCCCTTATCAAATTGGAGATTAACATGGCTGGAGAGATCCCTGATCTTGAAGTCCTGGAACGTACGGGGACAGGCAAGGGCGCCGCTCGTCAGGCCCGTCGCGACGGGATGGTTCCCGGAGTTGTTTATGGCGGTGGCGCAGACCCCGTTGCAATCAACGTTCCTTTTAACGCCCTGCTGAAAAAGCTGAAGCAGGGGCGTTTTCTGTCGACGCTGTTCAACCTGAAAATGGACGGCCACGATGATGTGCGCGTGATCTGCCGCAACGTCCAGCGTGATGTTGTAAAAGACCTGCCGACGCATCTGGACCTGATGCGCCTGAAGCGCACGACCCAGATCAATCTGTTCATTCACGTGAACTTTGAAAACGAAGACCAGTGCCCCGGCCTGAAACGCGGTGGCGTTCTGACGGTTGTGCGCCCCGAGGTTGAACTCAAGGTGACCGCGGGCGACATCCCCGAAAGCCTGACCGCAGACCTGACCGGTCTGGATGTGGGCGACACGATCACGATTTCGTCGATCACGCTGCCCGCCGGTGCAAAGCCGACAATCGACCGCGACTTTGTGATCGCAAACATCGCAGCACCATCCGGCCTGCGCGCGTCTGACAACGAAGACGAGGACGAAGCCGAAGAAGTCGCTGCAGACGAAGTCGAGGCGACACAACAGTCCGACGAATGATCTGACGACAGACATGACAGATGAAAACGGAGCCTCTGGGCTCCGTTTTTTGTTTGACCACTGGAAAATCCCGCCATTTACGGGCATGACAGGGTCAAACCGGAGACAGGCAGGCGCGGGCTATGAAACTTATCGTCGGATTGGGCAACCCCGGCCCAAAATATGCGGGCAACCGGCATAACATCGGGTTCATGGCGCTGGACCGGATTGCCGAAGATCACGGCTTTGGCCCTTGGAAATCGAAATTTCAGGGCGTTATCAGCGAGGGCCGTTTTGGCAGCGACAAGGTGGTTTTGCTAAAGCCTGAAACCTTCATGAACAATTCCGGCCAGTCGGTGGGCAAAGCAATGCGGTTTTACAAACTGGACCCGCAGGATGTGATTGTGCTGCACGACGAAATCGATCTGGCACCGGGCAAGGTGCGGGTCAAATCCGGCGGTGGCCATGCGGGGCACAACGGATTGCGGTCCATGCACGCGCATATCGGCGACACCTATCAACGCGTACGGCTTGGCGTCGGCCATCCCGGCCACAAAGACCGGGTGCCCGGCTATGTCCTGCATGATTTTGCCAAGGCAGATCAGGACTGGCTTGAGGATGTGTTGCGCGGCCTGTCGGACGGTGCGGCCCATCTTGCCGCAGGCGACAGCGGCAAATTCATGAATGCCGTGGCCTTGCGGGTCAATCCGCCCCGCTCCAGCACATCGGGCAAGGGGGACAGCGCACCCGACGCAAAGGCGACGCCTGCGAAAACCACGCCCGAACCAGATGCGGATACATCCGAACCCCGCTCTGCCCTGCAACGGCTGGTCGATCGGTTTCGATGAGCCTGCGTGCCGCGTTTCTCAGTCAGGCGGCCTCGTGTGAAAATCTGGGCTCCGGCTTTATGGGGCGGGTGTTGCGCCTGCTGGCTCGGGATTGGCCGGAAGATACCGAACTGGGGCAGTTATGTTCCCGCTGGCCGGGTGATCCTGGCCCCAACGGCGCGTCCCTGCCGCTGCGCATTGCCGGCGGGTTGCACGCGCTGGTGCTGACCAACCGGTCCAGCGCACTTGCGGCGGTCTATCCACCGCAGCGGGTTGCCGACGATGTTCTGGGTGCGCAGGTTCTGGCCACCCTGCACGATCATGAACCTTTCCTGCTCGACTGGATCAAAAGCGCCCCCCAAACCAACGAAGTGCGCCGCAGCGCCCCTTTGATTGCCGCAGGTCACTGGCTGGCGGCACGCCATGATTTGCCGTTTGTCACATCCGAACTGGGCGCAAGCGCCGGGTTGAACCTGATGTGGGATCACTACGGGCTGACCACCGCACGCGGGCATCTGGGGCCACCGGATGCGCCGCTGACGCTGACCCCGGACTGGCAGGGTGACATGCCCGTACCTGCCGCACTGCATGTGGCAGAGCGGCGCGGCGTTGATCTGAACCCGATCAACGCGCACGATCCCGATCAGGCCCTGCGGCTGATGGCCTATCTGTGGCCTGATCAACCCCACCGCGCCCGCCTGACCCGCGCCGCCATTGCGGTTCAGAACGCCACCGTGGATCGCGGAGATGCCATCGACTGGCTGGAAACGCGCCTGAACACGGCCCCGCCGGATCACCTGCACCTGATCTATCACACCATCGCGTGGCAGTATTTTCCGCCCGATGCCGCAGAACGCGGGCGCGCTCTGATCGAAGCGGCCGGCGCGAAGGTGACCGCGCGCGCCCCGCTGGCCTGGCTGGCCTATGAAAACGATGGTGATGCCGGTGCGGGCGGCGCCGCACTTACCTTGCGTCTGTGGCCCGGCGATGTGACGCTGGCTTTGGGGCGCGCGGATTTTCACGGACGTTGGGTCAATTGGCGCGTCACCGGGGCCTAGCGCCTGCACACGGGATTGCACCGCCCGGCGCGCCATGTTCTGGTGCATGAAAACCGACTGGAGAAAAGTACACCAGATGCGCACATTCGGAAAATGGCTGGGCCGGATCCTGCTTTCGCTGCTTGTGGCGGCGATTGTTATCGGGGTCTGGAAAAAAGACGAAATCACCCGCCTGATGGCGGTGAATTCGCTGTTCAGCGCGGACAGGATCGTGGCCAATTTCAGCACGATGGACAGCGCGTTCCTGACGGTCGAGGTGCCGCGCGGCAGCGGCGCAACAACCGATCTGCCCTACGGCCCGGAAACCACCCTGCCCGATGCAGTAACCGGCTGGGTGCAAGACCGCGCCGTCACATCGCTGCTGGTTTTGAAAGACGGGCAGATCGTGTTCGAAGAATATTATCTGGGTACAACGGCGGATGACCGTCGCTTATCCTGGTCCGTCGCCAAAAGCTTTGTGTCGGCCCTGTTCGGCATTCTGCTGGACGAAGGCGCGATCGCGTCGCTTGACGATCCGGTGACGCAATACGCGCCGATGCTGAAAGGTGGTGCCTATGACGGCGCGACCATCCGGGATGTGTTGCAGATGGCCAGCGGCGTCACTTTTGACGAGGATTATCTGGACTTCAATTCCGACATCAACCGCATGGGGCGGGTTCTGGCCCTTGGCGGGCGGATGGATGATTTTGCCGCCGACCTGACGGAGACCTTTGTCGCGCCCGGCCAGCAATGGCAGTATGTCTCGATTGATACCCATGTGATCGGCATGGTGATCCGGGGGGCAACCGGGCGCACCATTCCCGATCTGCTGTCGGAAAAGGTGATTGCACCCTTGGGGCTGGAACAGTCGCCGCTTTACATCACCGATGGCGCGGGCACGGCCTTTGTGCTGGGCGGCCTGAACCTGACCACGCGGGATTATGCGCGCTTTGGCCAGATGTTTCTGCAAAACGGCCGCTATAACGGGCAACAGATCGTTCCGGCCGACTGGGTTGCCGCGTCAACCGCGCCCAGCGCCCCGACGAAAGCCGACGCAATCGGCTATGGCTATCAGTGGTGGGTGCCCAAGGGCGCGCCTATGGGTGAATTCATGGGGCGTGGAATTTACGGCCAGTACGTCTATGTCAACCAGAACAGCGGCGTGGTTATCGCGACCACGGGGGCCGACCGGAATTTTCGCGATGACGGTGTGAATGACGCCAATGTCGCCATGTTCCGCACCATCGCAAACAGCCTTTAGGGGGGACGACATGGAAAAGGACGACAGCATAAACGTACTGGGCGGCCCGCTTCTGATCTGCGGCACCGACCCGATGACCGGTTTCTTCCGCGATGGCCACTGCAACACCTGCGCCGCCGATCAGGGCTCGCACACCGTGTGCGCCATCATGACGGTGGAATTTCTGGCCTTTTCAAAATATGTCGGCAACGATTTAAGCACACCGCGCCCCGAATTCGGCTTTGCCGGTCTGAAAGACGGCGATGCGTGGTGCCTGTGCGCCAGCCGCTTTCTTCAGGCACATGACGAAGGCTGCGCGCCGCAGGTCAATCTGGCGGCGACCCACAAACGCGCGCTGGCGATTGTTCCGCTTGAGGTGTTGCGCCAGTACAGCGCGGGCTAAGCGCACGGTCCGCTCACGCGCCGTCAACCTGCCCCTGTCAGGGTGCCGCCCGTAGCTACATCGCTGCGCGCAGAGCCCATCGCCATTCCTGCGGGAGTATCTGCAATGCGGAGAGGTTTTTCAGCGCCGTGGCCAGTTAACGCTTCAAATTCCAAGTTGCCACGTCGGCAAAACTCAGCATCGACTCGTCAACCAGTCAATACCGGTTTAAGGTTGTCTATTTCAGCGTGGACGAAATCAAAAAATAATACCACGCGCCGGGTTTGCCGAACGTTAGGATGACACAGAATGCGCCATGCCCTTGTCAGTTCCGGCACGAGATTGATGACACGTATCAAATCGGGTTCGGCATCTCCTAAAGCAACCGGCAGAGGGGCAATGCCGACACCGGATTTCGCGGCTGAAACCAGACCCAGAACACTGCTGCTGCGCGCTGCGTATTGCGCATCGGGTGCCACCCGGGAAAGCCAGATGGACAAACGGTGTTTCTGCATCTTCTCGTCGAATCCGATCAGCGGATGGGCCGCCAAATCTTCAATAGACTGCGGCACCCGCACGCGTGCAACGTAGGTTCGACTGGCATAGATACCCCAGATCGAGTCCGCAATTTTCCGCCCCACCAGAACGCCATCTTCGGTATCGCCGGACCTCAGTGCTACATCGGCCTCACCCGTCGACAGATCGACATACCTGTCGCTCAGGACGAACTCGATATGTATATCTGTATGCGCGGTGTGAAAACGGTTGGTGAACCCGCTGTTGGTTAGCCGGGCGGCGATCGGCTCAGGACAGGTCAGCCGCAGCAAGCCCGATTTTGAAGTGTCCTCTAATTTGGCGTGGTGTTCGAATGCCGACGCCGCTGACGCGACACTTTCCGCGAAAGGTTGCAGATGTTCTCCCAGTTGAGTCAAGCGGTAGCCACTCTGATGGCGCTCGACTAACGCGCAACCGAGTTTGCGTTCGAGCTCCGCAATGCGTCGCTGTACGGTTGACTGGTTGACTCCAAGTGAACGCGCGGCAGCCAATGTGCTGCCGTGCCGCGCAACAGCAAGCAGGTGTTTCAGGTCGTTCCAATCGTACATGATGGGTGTGCCAAGAGCGCGCCGGTACCGCGATACTGCAGCACCATTGCGCAAAATAGCATATCACAGATCGCATAGCGATACGGTATGTTCTTCTCAGACCGGTCGACCGGTCAGTTTCAATCCAATGCGAGCATCAAAGAATTCTGTACCAACGGCACAGGATTTTAGTTGCTCGCTCAAACAAGGGAACATCGCAATGACAAAGATCGTTTCAGTTCCGGCCCTGCTTTTGTGTGCGTCGGTCGCCCATGCCGCCGATCCAATCCAAACCGATGCCGACAAATACAGTGTCCGGTTTGAAAATGAACGGGTTCGTGTCCTCGAGTACCTGGATGCGCCTGGCGACATAACAAAAGAACACGATCACCCCGATTTCGTGCTCTACGCGGTTAGTCCGTTTAAGCGTCTGATCACGCTTCCAGACGGGAAGACGATGATCCGGGAATTCGCCGCAGGTGATGTGCTATTCTCAAATTCGCAGACCCATGTCGGCGAAAACGTCGGTGCCACGCCCACGCATGTGATCATGATCGAATTGAAGGAGTAGCGTTTTCTATGTTTGCGACTGTCCGTCAGTCAACCGAGGGTGGTTGGCTGACAAGCCCGCGGTACGGTACGCTGCCTCAACAGCATCGCCTCAAAGCCCTTGTTCACGGTGGGCGTCCAACCGTACCTTAGACAGACGCAAAACCCGGCGTGTTTCACACCCCCCTAAGCAAACTCGCCCATTTCAAACCCCAGCGCACGGGCGACCGTAAAGATATCCTTGTCGCCGCGGCCGCACATGTTCATGCAGATCAGGTGGTCCCTGGGCAGGTCGGGGGCGATCTTCATCACGTGGGCCAGTGCGTGGCTGGGTTCCAGCGCGGGAATGATGCCTTCCATGGTGCAGCACAGCTGGAACGCCGCGAGCGCCTCGACATCGGTGATCGACACATATTGCGCGCGTCCGATATCGTGCAGCCAGGCGTGTTCCGGCCCGATGCCGGGGTAATCCAGACCCGCGGAAATGCTGAAGCCTTCCAATATCTGCCCGTCATCATCCTGCAACAGATAGGTGCGGTTGCCGTGCAGCACGCCGGGGCGGCCACCGGTCAAGGAGGCGCAATGTTCCATCTTGGCGTTGACGCCCTTGCCGCCGGCCTCGACCCCGATAATGCCGACCTCCTTGTCATCCAGAAACGGATAGAACAGGCCCATCGCGTTTGATCCGCCGCCAATCGCGGCGATCAGCGTGTCGGGAAAGCGGCCTTCGGCGGCTGTCATCTGGTCGCGCACTTCCTTGCCGATGATGCTTTGGAAATCGCGCACCATCGCGGGATAGGGATGCGGGCCGGCCACCGTGCCAATGCAATAAAACGTATCGCGCACATTGGTCACCCAGTCGCGCAGCGCATCGTTCATCGCATCCTTGAGGGTGCCGCGCCCCGATGTGACGGGCACAACCTCGGCCCCGAGCAGTTTCATCCGGAACACGTTGGGGGCCTGACGTTCGACATCATGCGCGCCCATGTAAACGATGCATTTCAGCCCGAATTTCGCACAGACGGTTGCGGTGGCCACGCCGTGCTGGCCGGCACCGGTTTCCGCGATGATCCGGGTCTTGCCCATGCGCCGCGCCAGAATGATCTGGCCCAGCACGTTGTTGATCTTGTGCGCGCCTGTGTGGTTCAACTCGTCGCGCTTCATATAGATTTTGGCGCCGCCCAGATGATCGGTCAGCCGTTCGGCAAAATAAAGCGGGCTGGGGCGACCCACATAATGGGTCCACAGATCGTTCATTTCCGCCCAGAAACTTTCGTCTGTCTTGGCCTTTTCGTATTCTTCCTCAAGGCTCAGGATCAGGGGCATCAGCGTTTCGGACACAAAGCGCCCGCCAAAGTCGCCAAAGCGGCCGTTTTCATCCGGCCCCGTCATGAAAGAATTGAAAAGATCATTTGCCATTTTGGCCTCCGCAGATCACGTCAGGTCGCGTTTATACCCGATATGCGAAGGGGTAAACCCAACGCGTTGGTAGAAGCGCGCACTATCGGTGCGCGACGCGTTCATTGTCAGTTGCATCAGGCTGCATCCGGCGGCACGCGCGCGGTTTTCGGCATCGCCAATCAGCGCCTCACCGATCTGTTGGCCGCGCATGTCGCTCGCCACCCGGACGCTTTCGATCTGGGCGCGGCGCGCGGCGCGCAGGGACAGGCCGCGAATGAATGTCAGCTGATAGGTCGCTACGATCCGGCCATCACTTTCGCCCACAATCAGATGATTGTGGCCTTCGGATTGCATCTGGTGAAAGGCGGCAATGTAGTCGTCCATGTCCAGCCCTTCGCGCGCCTGCCCCAGCATGTCATCGCGCAACAGGGCCACGACCGCGGGCACATCCGCCACCCCGGCCAACCTGAACACCACGCTCATGCCGCGTGCGCGGCGTCCAGAAACGCCACGATTTTCGCAGGATCCTTGATCCCCGGCGCGCTTTCGATGCCCGAGGCAACATCGACCTGAACAGCGCCTGTCATCCGGATCGCTTCGGCGACGTTCTGAGCGGTCAGACCACCGGCCAGCATCCACGGCACCGGCCAGCGGCGCCCGGCAATCAGGCGCCAGTCAAAGGCCAGACCGTTGCCGCCCGGCAATTCGGCCATCTTTGGCGGCTTGGCATCCACCATGATCTGATCGGCCACACGGTTGTAGACATCCAGCGCCTCCAGATCACCGGCATCGGCCACGCCGATCACCTTCATCACCGGCAAACCGTAACGCGCCTTGATCTCGGCCACACGCTCGGGCGTTTCGCTGCCATGAAGTTGCAACATATCGACAGGTACAGCCGTCGTCAGCGCATCCAGCATCGCATTGTCCGCGTTGACCGTCAGCGCAACCTTGCAGATGCCAGCGGGCACAGCGGCCGCAAGGTCTGCCGCCTTTTGAAAATCGACATAGCGCGGCGATTTGGGGAAAAAGTTGAACCCGATATAGGCCGCGCCCGATTTGGCCGCCACGGCAATATCCGACGGCAGTGTCAGGCCGCACAATTTTACGCGGATCCGGGATGTCATCTGTCAGGTGGCCTTTGATCGGTTGCGGGTCAGCGTGCGTCTTCCAGCAGGGCAAGCACCTCGTCTTTACCCTCGTGCTTCTCGCCTTTCAACTTGGTCACTTCACGCTCCAGCTTGCGCACCTCGCGTGATTTGCGTGTCGCTTCGGCGCGGTGTTTGTATTCGCGCATCCATTCCCAGACAAATCCGATGATCAGCCCCGCCACGATGCCGCCGAAAATGATGACAAACAGCGGCAGATCGACACTGTGGCGCAATCCCAGCGGATCGGGCAGGCCTTCGGGCATCGTGCTGACCGTGACGTGCGTACGATTGGCCAGCGCAAGGCAGACAAGAACAATGGCCAGAGTGGCCAGAAACGCATAGCGGATATAGCGCATTACCTGTTTTACTTTCCGTTCAGACGGTCACGCAGCAGTTTTCCGGTCTTGAAGAACGGCACGTGTTTTTCCTCGACCTGCACTGTTTCGCCAGTGCGCGGATTGCGCCCGACGCGCGCATCGCGTTTCTTGACAGAGAACGCGCCGAAACCGCGCAGTTCGACACGATCGCCCCGTGCCATTGCATTGGTGATCTCGTCAAAGATCGTGTTCACAATTCGTTCGACATCCCGTTGGTACAAGTGCGGGTTGTCGTCTGCAATTTTTTGAATCAGTTCCGACCGGATCATCGGTTGGTCCCCCCGAGGTGTAGTTTCTTTTTTTCGTTCCGAGTTCTTTCAAACTATAGGAACAAACCTGCGCCGCGGAAACAATAAGCACGATAATGTAGCAAAAATAATGCCTTATACGCGTGAAATCCGGTCACATTCTACCATGTGAAGGCATCAAAGCGCCAAGTTGGGCACCGATTGTTGAATGCCGCGTTGCGGCGCCACCGTTTTTGACCAAAACGATTCGCGATAAAAAACGGCCCCGCACGCGATGTGCGGGGCCGTATCACTCAACGCCGGAATGGCGTCAGGTCTTATTCGTCGCCCTTCAGGGCCGCGCCCAGAATGTCGCCCAGCGATGCGCCGGAATCCGAGCTGCCGTATTGCTGGACAGCTTCTTTTTCCTCTGCAATCTCGCGCGCCTTAATCGACACGCCCAGACGGCGGGTTTTCGCGTCGACATTGGTGATGCGCACATCAACCTTGTCACCCACGCTGAACCGCTCGGGGCGCTGTTCGGCACGATCACGCGACAGGTCAGAGCGGCGGATGAAGGATTTCATGCCTTCATATTCCACTTCGATGCCGCCATCTTCGATCGACGTTACTGTCACGGTCACGATCGATCCGCGTTTCACGCCGCCCACCGCTTCTGCGAACTTGTCACCGCCCAAGGCTTTGACCGACAGTGAAATGCGTTCTTTTTCCACATCCACTTCGGACACGACCGCCTGCACCATGTCGCCCTTGTGATAGGACTGGATCGCGTCTTCGCCGCGCTCGTCCCAGCTCAGGTCGGACAGGTGAACCATGCCGTCGATGTCGCCTTCGAGACCGATGAACAGACCGAATTCGGTGATGTTCTTGACTTCGCCTTCGACTTCGGTGCCCTCGGGGTGGGTTTCTGCAAACACTTCCCACGGGTTGCGCTGTGTCTGTTTCAGACCCAGGGAAACGCGGCGCTTGGCGCTGTCGATTTCCAGAACCATGACTTCGACTTCCTGGCTGGTCGAAACGATCTTGCCGGGATGTACGTTTTTCTTGGTCCACGACATTTCCGAAACGTGCACCAGACCTTCGACACCGGGTTCCAGCTCAACAAACGCACCGTAGTCGGTGATGTTGGTCACGCGGCCTGTGTGGGTCGATCCCAGCGGGTACTTGCCAGCCACCAGATCCCAAGGATCTTCCTGCAACTGCTTCATACCAAGGGAAATCCGGTGGGTTTCCTTGTTGATCTTGATGACCTGCACCTTGATCGTTTCACCGATTGTCAGAATTTCCGACGGGTGGTTCACACGGCGCCATGCCATGTCGGTAACGTGCAGCAGGCCGTCAACACCGCCCAGATCAACGAACGCACCGTATTCGGTGATGTTCTTGACCACACCGTCGACTTCCTGGCCTTCGGTCAGGTTGCCGATGACTTCGGCGCGCTGTTCGGCACGGGATTCTTCAAGGATGGCACGACGCGACACAACGATGTTGCCACGGCGGCGGTCCATTTTCAGAACCTGGAACGGCTGCTTCAGACCCATCAGCGGGCCGGCATCGCGCACCGGGCGCACATCGACCTGCGAACCGGGAAGGAACGCAACCGCCCCGCCCAGATCGACTGTAAAGCCGCCTTTGACACGACCAAAGATCGCGCCTTCGACACGCTCTTCTTTTTCGTAGGCTTTTTCCAGACGGTCCCAGGCTTCTTCGCGGCGGGCCATTTCACGCGAAATAACGGCTTCGCCGCGCGCGTTCTCGACCTGACGCAGGAACACTTCTACTTCGTCGCCAACGGCGATTTCAGGAGCTTCCCCGGGATTTGCGAATTCTTTAAGTTCAACGCGGCCTTCCATTTTGTAGCCGACGTCGATGATGGCTTGTCCCGCTTCGATCGCGATGACCTTGCCTTTAACGACAGACCCTTCTTCGGGTGTGTCCATTTCGAAGCTTTCGTTCAAAAGGGCTTCGAATTCGTCCATAGATGTTGATTGAGCCATGTGGTCTCTGGTTTCCTAATCTAGCGTTTATACGGGCCGAACGGTTGTCTCCGCCGGTCTTTGGGTTTCAGTTGGTCACGGGCTTTGGTCCAAATAAACGAAGGGCCGGCGTATTCCCCCGACCCTGCTCATATATGTCTGCGATCTGGACCGCCGCTTAGACGAGGCGGGGTATAGGTCAGCTTTGCCTTGTTGGCAAGGGGGTTCGGCCATGTTGGCCAGGTTGCGCCGGCACAAGGATCGGCGGGTGAATACACCAGCGCAGCGCCGCGACAGGCAGGGCCGCGCCGTCTGTGTTTGCAACCGATAGACCGAAGCCGGAACTTGATGTAATATCTGGCGTTACTGGCGTTGTTACGCAGGTTCAGGTTCGGGCAGTCCACTTGATGGTAATGTGACCAAAGCAGATGCAAATATCCCGCCGCAGGCACGGTTCCGGCCTGCGTTACCGGGCTGGCGCGCCATATGTGGCGCGGCATTGTTTCTATTCGCCGCTTCGGGGCACGCCGGGGCGCAGGAATTCTATACCCTCAAGGGCCATGGCGGCCCGATCAAGGGCATCGCGGCGGCCGGTGACGGTACGATCCTGACGGCCAGTTTTGACAACACCGTCGGGCTGTGGCGCAACGGGGCGCCGACATGGCTGGACGGGCATGATGCGGCGGTGAATGCGGTTGTCTATCTGGGCGATGGCAGGGTGGTTTCGGCGGGGGATGATTATTCCATTCGCCTGTGGGACAGCGCGGCAGGCACCTCGCGGCTCTTGGGGCGGCATGCAGCGAAGATCCTGCAACTGGCGGTGTCACCGGATGGTAAATACGTGGCCTCGGCCAGCTGGGACAGAACCGCGCGGGTCTGGCCGCTAAAGGGCGATGCGCCACCGGTGGAAATGCGCGGCCACGGCAATATCGTGAACGATGTCGTGTTTTCAGGCGACGGCACACAGCTGATTACCGCGTCCGGCGATGGCACGTTGCGGGTGTGGAACACGGCGACAGGCGCGGTGGAACGGCTGCTGGTGGAACACGGGTTCGGCATCAATGCGATCGAACTGGCCCCTGATGACAACTGGATCGCCTATGGCGCAGTTGATGGCGGCACCCGCGTGCTGTCCCTGCCAGACGGAGAAGTTCTGGGCGATTTCACGCTGGGTCACCGCCCGATACTGGCACTGGCCCAGCACGCCGGAACCGCGCGGATCGCGGTGGGCGATGGTCAGGGCTATATCATGATGGTCGATACGGAAAACTGGCGGGTCGCGGATGATTTCCAGGCCTCGACCAGCGGGCCGGTCTGGGCGCTGGCATTTTCACCGGACGGGCAGAACATCCACGCGGGCGGGCTGGACAATGCGATGTACAGCTGGCCGGTGAACAATATGGTCAAGGCCAACCAGATGGCCGCCGGGCAACGCAGCTATCAGACCCCGCCCGAAGAAATGAGCAATGGCGAACGCCAGTTCCAGCGCAAATGTTCGATCTGCCACACGCTGGGCCCCGACAGCGAACGCCGCGCCGGGCCGACACTGTATCAGGTGTTCGGGCGCCCCGCCGGTACGATCGACGGGTATTCCTATTCGGACACGCTGAAAACCTCGGATATCATCTGGTCCGAAACCACCATTGATCTGCTGTTCGATCACGGCCCCGATGATTATATTCCCGGATCGAAAATGCCGCTGCAACGCATCACATCCGCCGCCGACCGCGCCGACCTGATCGCGTTCCTGAAGACCAGCACCACGCCAGAGTGATTTCGAAACCCGCACTCTGGTGCCGACTCAGTTCAACCCGACCAAGCCGGAAAGACACGCCATGGCAGCCTATGCGATTTTTGACGTCGAAATCCACGATGCCGAGCAATATCAAAGCTTTATGCTTGGCGTGAAACCCGCGCTTGAAGCGGCAGGTGCGAAATATCTGTCACGCGGCGGGGCGCACAAGGTTTATGAGGGCGATTGGGAGCCGCGCCGGATCGTGCTGCTTGAATTCCCTTCGGTCGCGCATTTCGAGAGTTTCTACAACAGCGCAACCTATCAGGGTCTCAAATCAATCCGTGATGCGTGCAGTTCCGCCCGGCTTGTCAGTGTCGAAGGGATCGATCCGGGCCAATAGCGGCCCAGGCGTGCCCTAGATTTCTTCGCCCTTTTCCAACAACCGGTCGATCAGCTGGCGCTGTAACGGAACGGAATCGCCGCCCCCGAACTGCATCGCCCCGCCGGTGTAAAGCGATCCATAGGTCTGGGGTCTGGGCGACATTCACCGTCTGGCCGATGCCCGAAATGAACTGATCCCGCTCCAGCGGCGACAACGGGTGGATGAAAACCGCCCACAAACGCCCCTGCGCCACGGCATATCGCGCATCCAGCGCGCTGTCGAAATTGGCCTGCATCAGGCGCTGCCATTCCGCCGCATCAATATCTTCGGCCAGACGGATCGGCACCATCGCGCGCATCCGGTCGGCGCGCGGATCGGTGATGATCAGGATCGGCACATCGTCTATCGACAACTCGAACGCGGGCCCCATCTGTTTTGCTTCGGGATCAAGCGCCATCACGATCTGCGCCATACGGTCCAGCGTCATCGGTGGTTCCGTGGTCGGGGCGTCCTCTTGCGCCTGCGCAAGGCGCGCAACGCCCCCCGCAAACAGCAGCGCCAGAATAAGGGTGCGCATGATCTATCCTTTCGCCGTGGTTTCGCAATTCACCCTAGCCTGCCGACGGTTCAATCCCAAACCACACTTTGGTGAGGCATTTTGCCCGCATCGCCTAAGCGGCTGGATCGAAACCGCTTTGCGCTGTAGCGTTTTGCACAGTTCAAACGGAGACGCCTGAATGGAACTTACACTGGAATCGGCGTTTTCGACGGGCGGGCTTGTCGGGCACACGTCTTATCTGTTGCTGGTCGCATCGATGCTGATGCGCGATATCACCCGGTTGCGCATACTGGTGATCGCCTCGGCCCTCGTGGCCATCACCTATGATACGATCTGGCTCAAGGATCCGATCGGCGTATTCTGGGAAACGCTGCTGGTTACGGTCAACGTGGTGCAGATCGCCCTGATCTGGAACAAGAACCGACGCACAAGATTCAACGCGGACGAACAGGCGCTGGTCAATGCACGCCTGTCGCGGCTGGACCCGCATTTTGCGCGCGCGATCCTGAACATGGGGTTCTGGGCCGATGGCACAGCGGGCACCGAACTGACCCGGCAGAACCGGCCGGTGCGCTTTCTGGTGTACCTGCTGTCCGGACAGGTTGATATCATGTGCGATGGTCACAAGGTCGGCACCTGTGGTCCGGGCAACTTCATCGGCGAAATGTCCCTGCTGGACAACAGCAACGCGTCCGCCACGGCGGTGGTTGCCGCGCCGTCGCGCTACTGGATGATCCCGACATATGAAATCCGCAAAATGCGCGTCGTCGCGCCGGAACTGGCTGAAGCGATCGAAATGGGCATCGCGCAGGATCTCAAAACCAAGATACTGGCGCTGAACGCACGACCCAAAGCCACCGGTTAGCCAGACGCATGGTTGCGCCACAATAATTTCATACAATCCTGACTTGAAAGCAGGCAGGATCAATCTATCATCCCAATATTATATTTTCGAAACAGGAGGGTATGCCAAAATTTTTTATAAATCTGTTACAATTTCTGCATGTTGCATCACCATGTTCTGTGCCGGGTTTGCGTCGGCACAGGATACGTCGCGCCCCAATATCCTGGTGATCTGGGGGGATGATATCGGCTGGCAGAACCTGTCTGCCTACGGGGCCGGAACGATGGGTTATACCACCCCCAATATCGACCGGATCGCCAATGAAGGCATCCGGTTTACCGATCACTATGCCCAGCCCAGTTGCACAGCAGGACGCGCGGCGTTCATCACGGGCCAGTATCCGATCCGGTCCGGCATGACGACAGTGGGGCAGCCGGGATCGCCGCTTGGGCTTCAGGCGGCGTCGCCTACTTTGTCCGAAGAACTGAAGGATATCGGCTATCGGACCGGCCATTTCGGCAAGAACCATCTGGGGGACCGCAACGAACATCTGCCCACTGTACACGGGTTTGATGAGTTTTTTGGCAACCTTTATCACCTGAACACGCAGGAAGAATCCGAACAGCGCGACTATCAGCGCTCCGGGGAACAATTTGCCGGTTCGCTTGAGGCATATGAAGAACGGTTCGGAACGCGCGGCGTGATCCACAGCTTTGCAACCGACACGTTTGACGAAACCGAGCACCCCCGTTTCGGCGTGGTCGGCAACCAGACCATCGAAGATACCGGCCCGCTGACGCAAGAGCGGATGAAAATGTTTGACGAAGCCGAGGTTATTCCGTTGGCCAAGCAATTCATGGCCAACGCACAAGAGGCGAACGAGCCGTTTTTTGTCTGGCTCAACACCAGCCGGATGCATCTTTACACCCGTCTGAACGAAGAATGGCGCTATGCCGCGGAAGAGTTCACATCCGAGGCCGACATGCATGGATCAGGCATGTTGCAACACGACCATGATATCGGTCTGGTGCTTGACTGGCTTGACGAACGCGGACTGAGCGACAACACAATCGTCTGGTATTCCACCGATAACGGGCCGGAACATTCATCCTGGCCACACGGGGCCACAACCCCGTTCCGCGGCGAAAAGATGACAACCTATGAAGGCGGCGTGCGCGTGCCTTCGATGATCCGCTGGCCCGGTATTTTGCCCGAACGGACAACACTGAACGGGATGCAGGCGCATCAGGACATGTTCACGACACTGGCCGCTGCTGCCGGTATCGAGGACGTGGCCGCAAAAGTGCTGCAAGAGGACGACCAGTTCATCGACGGTATCAACAACCTTGCGTACTGGAAGGGCGAACAGGACAACACAAACCGCACGCATATCTTTCACTATTATGAAAGCATCATGACAGCGGTGCGAATGGGGCCGTGGAAGTCCCATTTCTCGACCAAGGAAGACTATTATGCCAACGTCGTGCCGCGCACGGTGCCCCTGGTCTTTAACATCCGTCAGGATCCGTTCGAAAGCTATGACACCACAGACGCCTACGGGCATCTGATGCAAAAAGTATCGTGGTTGATCCAGCCGATGGGCGTGTTGATGGGCCAGCACCTGCAAACGCTGGCCGAGTACCCGCCGGTGCAGGGCGGAACTTCGTTCAATATGTCCAATATCGTCGAAGATTTCATGAGCAAGGGTATGCAGTAACCCGTCTGAAACAATGGTCGCGCGTTCGGGAACCAGCCGGGCGCGCGGCTTTTTCACTTTTTCCTTTGTCGTGGTTTCAATGAACGGTGCGATCCACGATGTGTCATCGCAAAGTGTAGGGCGTATGTTGATGCGGTTCTAAATCGCTCTGGTCGCCTGCACGGCTGCAATCGCAGTGGCGACAGCTTCGTCAATGCTCAGCTCGGACGTATCAAGAACAACTGCCCCATCAGCAGGGATCAGGGGGGCTGTGGCGCGGTCGCTGTCGCGCGCATCGCGGCTTTGCACATCGGCCAGAACAGCCTCCAGCGTCACCTCGTGGCCCTTGGCCAGCAGTTCGTCATAACGGCGGCGCGCGCGCACTTCGGCGCTGGCAGTGACAAACAGTTTCACCTCGGCCTCAGGGCAGATGACCGTGCCGATGTCGCGCCCGTCCAGTACCGCACCACCCGGACGGCGGGCGAAACTGCGCTGGAAATCGGTCAGCGCGGCGCGCACATCGGGCAACACCGCGACACGGCTGGCGGCCTGTGCCACATCGGGGGTGCGCAGGCGGGCATTTTCCAGATCGACCGGATCAAGGTTGCGCGCCGCCTCGACCGGGTCGGCCCCGTCCAGCGTTTTGGCCCCGACTGCACGGTACAACAGACCGGTATCCAGATGGGCAAAGCGGAAATGCGCGGCGACTGCCTTGGAAATCGTGCCCTTGCCGGCAGCGGCAGGGCCGTCGATGGCGACGGTAAAGCTCATCCCGGATCGCGCGTGATCTGCGCGCCCAACCGGGCCATAAGTGGTTCGAATATCGGAAAGGACGTGGCAATCGGCGATCCGTCATCCAGTTGCACGGGTTGCTCTGTGGCCATGCCCAGCACCATGAACGACATGGCAATCCGGTGATCCAGATGGCTGGCACAACGCGCGCCGCCCTCAACGGTTTTGCCGCCGGTCACCACCCACCAATCGGGTCCGTCTTCAACGGTGACGCCGCAGGCGCGCAGGCCGGTGGCCATGGCATCGATCCGGTCGCTTTCCTTGACCCGCAATTCCTTGACGCCGCGCATTTCGGTGTCGCCCTGCGCAAAGGCCGCCACGACAGACAGGATCGGGTATTCGTCGATCATGCTGGCCGCGCGTTCGGGCGGCACGGCGATGCCTTTCATATCCGGCGAATAGCGCGCGCGCAGGTCGGCGACGGGTTCGCCGCCTTCAAGGCGTTCGTTTTCATAGGTCAGATCGGCGCCCATGTCGCGCAGGGTGATGAACAGGCCCGCGCGCGTCGGGTTCAGACCGATATTGGGGATCAGAACGTCCGACCCCGGCACGATCAGTGCTGCACAGACCGGAAACGCCGCGCTGGACGGATCACGCGGTACGGTAATGGTTTGCGGTTGCAGTTCGGGTTGCCCGGTCAGGGTGATCACGCGGCCTTCTTCGGTGACTTCGGTTGTGATCTCGGCGCCGAAACCTGCCAGCATACGTTCGGTGTGATCGCGCGTGGCTTCTTTTTCGATCACGACGGTCTGGCCCGGCGCATTCAGCCCCGCCAGCAGCACCGCCGACTTCACCTGCGCCGACGGCATCGGCACGGTATAGCGCACCGGCACAGGATTGGCCGCGCCGACAATCGTCATCGGCAACCGCCCGCCCGAACGCCCGACAGACACCGCACCGAACAGGGCAATCGGATCGGTCACACGCGCCATGGGGCGTTTGTTCAGACTGGCATCGCCGGAAAAGGTTGCGGTGATCGGGCACGTTGCCATCGAACCCATGATCAGGCGCACGCTGGTGCCAGAATTACCGCAGTCAATCACCCGGTCCGGCTCGGCAAACCCACCCACGCCAACGCCATGCACCGACCAGTTGCCATGGCCCAGATCGGTCACTTCGGCCCCGAAGGCGCGCATCGCGGCGGCGGTATCCAGCACATCTTCGCCTTCAAGCAGGCCGGAAATCCGGGTTTCGCCCACCGCCATCGCCCCAAGGATCAGCGACCGGTGGGAAATGGATTTGTCGCCCGGCACATCGGCCACACCCGTCAGCGGACCGCAGGCGGCAGAGGTCATCGGGATCGGCGTGGCATGGCTGGACATGGGGTACGGTCTTTCCTGCGAAGTGGTATTTGGGCAGGCTTAGCCAATCGGGCCGGACGGGTCCAGCGCAGAACGTCCGGTGGCCGGCCCTAGCTACGGCGGAACGTCAGATAATGCGGCGGCCGGCCTTCGCGCAGCGCCTTTTGTTCATAGCGCGTTGAAATCCAGTCGGGCCAGGGCGTGTGAATATCGGCCTTTACGCGCTCGAACCCGGCGGCTGGCACCTCTTCCAGCGTCTGGCGCACGTAATCCTCGATGTCGGTGGCCACACGAAACAGCGCTCCCGGTTTCATCACCCGCGCCAGCGGTCCCAGATGTTCGGGGGTGACAAACCGGCGGCGATGGTGGCGCGTTTTCGGCCAGGGATCAGGATAAAGAAGGAACGCACGCTCGATCGATGCATCGGGCAGCACATCGAACATATCGCGCACATCACCGGGAAACACGTTCAGGTTTTCAACGCCGGCCTTGCGGATCTTGCCCAAAAGCATGGCCACGCCGTTGATATAGGGCTCGCACCCGATGATCCCGACATCGGGGTTCCGGCTGGCCTGATGCACCATGTGTTCCCCACCGCCAAAGCCGATTTCCAGCCAGACCGGTTTGCCGTTGAAACGGGCGTTCAGATCAAGCGGCAGGCGTTTGGGGTTTTCATCCCATCCCACCGGGCCGGGCGACAGGCGCGCCAGATCCTGATCCAGATAGGTTTTCTGGCTGTCGCGCAGGGCCTGCCCTTTCAGGCGGCCATAGAAATTGCGGTGCGGGCGATCTGGATGTGTCATGAGCGCGGGTTTAGCGACAGTTGCAGACAGGAGCAACGGGGGGCAAAGCCGGTTGCGCCGGATCAGTCGCGCATCCACATCCCGTGATGTTTTCCGTCCTTGTCCAACCGTTCAAAGCCGTGTGCGCCAAAGAAATCGCGCTGCGCCTGTATCATGTTGGTGCTGCCGCGACCGTGCCGCATGGTGTCGTACCACGAAAGCGCACCGGAGAGGGCCGGAACCGGCACGCCCGCAAGCGCGGCCTGTGCCACCACGCGGCGCAGCGGGCCGATGGACGCAGCCAGCATGTCAACCATGCGGGGCGCCAGAATCATGTGCCCGAACGGCATGTCGCTGCGCAGGGCAGCGGCAAAATCATCCAGCAGCGCCGAGCGGATGATACAGCCCGCCCGCCAGATTTCTGCGATCCGCGCCAGATCAAGCGACCAGCCAAACTCATCCGATGCCGCCTGAAGCAGGCGAAACCCCTGCGCATGGGCCAGAATACGCCCGGCCAGCATCGCATTTTCAAGATCTGCGTCCTGCGGAACGGCCGCCGGTTGCGAATCAGCAGCCAACACGGTTTCGCCCGCCTGACGCGCGTCTTTTTCCGATGACCAGCCGCGCGCGGCAATCGCCGCCTCAATCGTGCTGGCCGACTGGCCCAGTTTCAGCGCCTCGATCACGGTCCAGCGGCCAGTGCCTTTTTGCCCGGCCTTGTCCAGAATCACATCCACCATCGGGTGCCCGGTTTCGGGATCGACCGATTGCAGAACACGGGCCGAAATATTCATCAGATAGGATTGCAGCGGTCCTGCGTTCCAGCGCGCGAACACCTCGCCGATTTGCGGCGCATTGCGCCCTGCCCCATCCCGCAACAGGCCGTAAAGTTCGGCGATCATCTGCATGTCGGCATATTCGATACCGTTGTGCACGGTTTTCACGAAATGCCCCGCGCCATCGGGGCCAACATGGGCCACGCAAGGGTCGCCCTTGTATTTGGCGGCAATCGCCTCGGCCATGGGTTTGAGCTGCACCCAGCTGTGATCGCTGCCCCCCACCATCATCGACGGACCGTGGCGTGCGCCTTCTTCCCCTCCAGATACGCCCATGCCGACAAAGTGGATGCCACTGCCCTGCAAGGCGGCATCGCGGGCCCGCGTCGCGTTGAAATCGGCGTTGCCACCATCAATGATCGTGTCCCCGTCTGACAGCAGCGGCGTGACAGCGGCAATCATCGCATCCATCGGTGCGCCGGACGGGATCATGAACAGGATGGTGCGCGGGGTTTTCAGCGCGGCCACGAACTGTTCCAGCGTTGCCGCGGGCACCAGATGCTGTGCCAGCGGGCCGGCTTCGCTGACAAAATCGGCGATCCAGTCGGTTTCGCGGTTGGTCACGGCCACGCGAAACCCATGATCCGCAAGGTTCAGCGCCAGCGCGCTGCCCATGGTGCCAAGGCCGTAAACCCCGATATCCGCCTGTGCCATGTGCCGTGCGCCCTTGTCGTTCATGTTTGCGCTAAACTTATCCGCTGACCGCGCAAGCGCAAGCGCCCCGATCAGCGCCCCAGCCGTTTGCGCCGTGTTTTCATCTTTTCATGGGCCGCGCCGGTACCATCGTGAAACGAGCCGAACCACTTGTCCCATGGCATTTCCAGATTGCCGTAATTCACCTCGAAGTAACGATGATGCATCTGGTGGTGGAACGTGCCCAGCGCCAGACGCTTGCGATCCTTGACCAGCAGATTTTCAAAGCCGGTGTGCGATGTTGCCGCCGTCAGCGCCTGATGCTGCATGTGAAACAGGATGTGCAGCGGATGGGCCGGCACAATGAAATGGATCAGGACCGAACTGAAAAAGGCGATATGTTCCACCGGATGCATCGACAGGCCCGACCAAGGGCCGACATTGACGTTGCGGTGATGCAGCGCATGCACCAGCCGGTAAAGCGGCCCCCAGTGCAGCGCGCGGTGAATCCAGTAGAAATGGAACGATATCCAGATCGGGGTCAGAAAAAACAGGGCGACGAACCAGACCGGATTGTCAGACCACAGCAGAACCGGCGCCCACCCGTTCGCCATCGCGTGGAACATCAGAACCTCATACGCTGTCCAGAACCCGACGCCGCTGGTCAGCGACCAGAACATGTTGTCACACACCTGCCCGCCAAAGCTGAACTGTTTGCCTTTTGTAGCCAGATCACGCGGATCGTACTTCAACCGGTCGCCCTGTTTCCTGTGGTGGAAAAAGTAAAGATGCAGCCCGCCGGCCACCAACAGCATCAGGATGGTGTTGCGCAGCCAGATCTGCGCGATCCATCCCAGGGCCAGGGTTTCCATTTCGGCCAAGGACGGTTGCAACCATGTCCAGCAGATCAGGGCCAGCCCGACAAGAAGGCTGTTTTCGGCCAGCGACAGCCAGCGCGCCGCAACCCAGCCTGCCATTCTGCGCGGATCGGGGGGCCAGCTGAAAAACGGCGACACGGCGATCGGAACGTCGGGCACATGGTTCCAACCCGCGATACTGTCCGGTTTGTCGGTCTGCGTCATCGCCGTATTCCCATCGCGATCAGAACCACTGGCCCGGCTCCATCAGCCCCAGATCCAGCAATTGCCGCGAATGCCATTCAAACGGTGTCGAATTGTGCCAGGTAAAGGTTTCAATCTCGAACGTGCTGCCGGGGTTGCGTTTCAGCGCCTTGGCGGTGCGGAACGAACAGATCGCCGATGTCAGGTTATTGTGCCACGGACAGGCATAGGTGTTGTATTCTTCGTCGTTGAACGTGTGATCATCGCGCAGTTTCAGCCCCGGCTTGGCACGAAACAGGGCCACGCGATCAATCTTGCGCCGCAGTTGCGGCACATGTTCTTCATAGCGCCAGCGCAACCCGCCGAAAAAATCAAGCTGCCGTTCCTTGGGGTGATCGTGATTGGCCGGATCGGTGCGCGCCAGCGCGTAATAGCCCGATTTGTCCAGACACGCCTGTTCCAGCGATACCGCGTTCGGATTGGCGTTCAGGTCAGAGGCGTAAAGATCGATCACATAGCTCAGCATGGCATCGCGCCGCTCTTCCGTATGAAAGGACAGCATTTCGCCGACAGTGCGGGACTCGCAAAACGGGAAAAACAGGTATTCGGCGTTGAAGCAGTAATAAAGCCAGGTGCCCGGTGCAGCCGCGATAATCTGGTTCACCGCCGTTTCCATCGCGCCTTGCCGCGACATATCGTAATCGATCCGGTGCACCACACCGGCCAGATCATCGGGCAGCGCAAAGCTGGGCGGCATCAGCGCCAGAACCTGATGGAAGCCCGATTGCAGATGGTGACGCAAGGTTGTGTCCACCTCGACATCGTCTTCGACCAGCACCATGGCAACCGGCCCCTTGGCCAGCGCGGCCTTGCCGACATTCAGAAAATCGCTGATCGAAGAATATCTCATGGGGCCTGCATCTACCGGTTTTCTGCAAAATCCGTTAATTCCGTTTGCATTGCAAGCCACCCCTGCTTGGTCTAGTCAGGCGGCGCATCACATCCGCAGAAAGTTTTATACCATGTCCGCGCCCAAAAAGCTGTTTATCAAGACCTATGGTTGCCAGATGAACGTCTATGACAGTGAACGCATGGCCGAAGCCCTGGGCGGTCAGGGCTATGTCACGACGGACAAGGCGGACGAGGCGGACATGATCCTGCTGAACACCTGCCATATCCGCGAAAAGGCGGCGGAAAAGGTGTATTCCGAACTGGGACGACTGAAGGTGCACAAGGCCACCAATCCGGACCTAAAAATCGGTGTGGCCGGGTGCGTGGCGCAGGCCGAAGGCGCCGAGATCATGCGCCGTCAGCCTGCTGTCGATCTGGTGGTGGGGCCGCAATCCTATCACCGCCTGCCCGAGATGGAGGCCAAGACCCGCGAAGGCATCAAGGCGCTGGATACGGATTTTCCTGAAGAGGACAAATTCGAAAAGCTGAAATCGCGCCCCAAGGCAGCGCGCGGTCCAACCGCGTTTCTGACCGTGCAGGAAGGCTGTGACAAGTTTTGTGCCTTCTGCGTCGTGCCCTATACACGCGGTGCCGAAATCAGCCGCCCGGTGGACCGCATCCTGCGCGAGGCGCAGGATCTGGTCGAACGCGGCGTGCGCGAAATCACGCTGCTGGGCCAGAACGTAAACGCCTATCACGGCGCCGGTCCGGACGGATCGGAACAGACCCTTGCCCAACTGATCTGGGCGCTGGACAAGATCGACGGGCTGGAACGCATCCGGTTCACGACGTCCCACCCCAATGACATGAGCGATGATCTGATCGAGGCGCACGGCACCTGCGCCAAGCTGATGCCCTATCTGCATCTGCCGGTGCAGTCGGGATCAGACCCTATTCTGAAACGGATGAACCGCGGCCATACCGCCGAACAATATCTGCGCCTGATCGAACGCATTCGCGCCGCGCGCCCCGATATCGTGCTGTCGGGGGATTTCATCACCGGCTTTCCCGAAGAAACCGATGACGATTTTCAGGCAACGCTCGATCTGGTCGAGGCGGTGCGCTATGGCTATGCATTTTCGTTCAAGTATTCGACCCGCCCCGGCACGCCGGCGATGGAACGCCCGCAGGTGCCCGAAGACGTCAGGGCCGAGCGGTTGCAGCGTCTTCAGACGATCATCACCCGCGACCAGCGCGCCATTCAGGACGCGATGGTCGGGCGCGATGTAACCGTGCTGATCGAAAAGCCGGGGCGCTGGCCAGGACAGATGGTGGGCAAATCGGAATATCTGCACGCGGTGCATGTGACCGGATCGAATGCGCAGGCGGGCGATCTGGTACGGGCCAGAATCGTGTCCAGCACCACGAATTCGCTGGCGGGGGAATCAATCTAAGGTATTTCGAAAACACTGCGTGTTCTATCCTGACGCGATCCTGAGTTCGCGAAAACTATCCAATTTACCCGATCCCTAGCCCAATGTGGCCGATTTAGACACAATATGTAGTCAAAGCGGCTTCACAGAGCGATATTTTGTTCCTAGACTTTTTGACGTGAGGGAAAGGCAGAGCGTCTGCAATGTGGAACGCGTGTCTTTTTGGGGAATAGTCATTGGGGAATAGTCAAAGGATAGTGTTGTGGTGTGTACTTTTATCCGCGCAATGCGGGCGTCATTATCAGCGTCCGCGATTGTATTTGCCAGCGCGGTATTTTTTCCGCAGATGGCATCGGCGCAATCGGACGCCGTAAGTTCCGGTGAACCTCGGACAATCAAGGGCGAACGTTATGTCCCGACCATCTGGGTCGATCCGGACGGATGCGAACACTGGGTCATGGATGACGGGATCGAAGGCTACATGTCGCCCCATGTCACCCGCGACGGGCGGCCTGTCTGTCATCGGGGCAAAGTCTGCGGCGTGATGAACACCGATCAGTTCTTTGCCACCGACCGTTATTCGATCAACGCCGCGGGCCAGCAGCGTCTGCGTGAATTCTTCACCAGCGCCACCGCTGAATCCTTTATCATCGTCGGCCACACCGACAGCCGCGCATCGGACAGCTATAACATGCGCCTGTCGCAAAACCGCGCCAATGCGGTTGCCAGGGTCGCGCGATCGGCCGGGGTCAGAGTGGCGGAAATCCGTGGCTACGGCGAACGGCAGCCCAAGGCTTCGAATGCCACGGCAGAAGGGCGCGCGCAAAACCGCCGCGTCGAAATCCTGTGTTTACGCTACAAGGGGGGCTGAGATGTCTGTTCTGAAGATATTGTGTGCCCTCGGGGCCGTTTGCGCCATGTCGGCGTGTGAATTGTCCAGCAACGCCGACAAGACGGTCGATGGCGGTCTGGACAAAAAATCGCTGACTGGCCTGACGGCTGGCATTTGGGTCGATCCCAACGGCTGCGATCACTGGATCATTGACGATGGCTTTGAAGGCTACCTGTCGCAACGGTTGCAACCTGACGGAAAACCTGTCTGTTCGGGCATCGCGCCTCCGGGGTATGCGGTGGGGCCGTTCAAACGCGGCACCACGGTCGAAGACCCGATCTGACGCCAGACCATTCGCAAAAGTGCACCGGCCCGCCCTGAACACGGCGGGCCTGTTTGTTTATGCGCGATGCGGCAGTTTTTGTGACTCTTTTAGGATATTATTGATCCAGCCGCTTGCGCTTGGGTTCGGATATTGGCACCATCCCCACAGGTTGTTTAGCTAAGGATATGCGTTTGGCAATCAGTGCCCAGACTCCCCCGCCCCCTTCCGATCCCGCGCCCGAAGTGCTGGTGGAATTTCCCGATAACCGTTTGCTGATTGATCTGTGTGGCGAATTTGATCGCAACCTTGCGGATATAGAACAGAAACTGGCGGTGCAGTTGTTGCGACGGGGCAACCAGATCGCAGTTATCGGTGCCCCCGAAGCACAGAAACAAGCCACCGACATCCTGCAATCGCTTTATGCACGGCTTGAGGCGGGGCGCGCGGTGGAAGCCGGCGATATCGATCGCGAATTCCGCATGGGCAGCGAAGAGGACGGCGCAAGCCTGTCCACCCAACTTGAAATGTTCAAGGGCGGTAAGGTTGAAATCAAGACCCGCAAGCGGCTGGTCGAACCGCGCACCGATGCACAGAAAGCCTATGTTCAGGCACTGTTTGAAAACGAACTGGCCTTTGGTATCGGCCCGGCCGGTACCGGCAAGACCTATCTGGCCGTCGCCGTGGGCGTGAACATGTTTCTGAATGGTCAGGTCGACAAGATCATCCTGTCGCGCCCCGCTGTTGAAGCGGGCGAACGGCTTGGCTTTCTGCCCGGCGACATGAAGGAAAAGGTCGATCCCTACATGCAGCCGCTTTATGACGCGCTGAACGATTTTCTGCCCGCCAAGCAACTGGCCAAAATGACCGAGGAAAAACTGATCGAGATTGCGCCGCTTGCGTTCATGCGGGGGCGTACATTGTCCAACGCCTTTGTTGTGCTGGACGAGGCGCAGAACGCCACGACGATGCAGATGAAAATGTTCCTGACCCGCCTTGGCGAAGGCAGCCGCATGGTGATCACGGGCGACCGCACCCAGATCGATCTGCCACGCGGAGTGCCCAGCGGCCTTGCCGATGCCGAACGGTTGCTGAACAGCATCCCCAAGATCAGCTTTAATTACTTCACCTCCAAGGACGTTGTGCGCCATCCGCTGGTGGCCGCCATTATCGAGGCCTACGAGAAAGACAGTGCCTGACAGCGTCCTGTGCCAGATCGAAGACAAAAGATGGCAAACCATCAATCTTGAAGACGTGGCCGAACGTGCCACCTGCGTAACACTGGCTTTTCTGGGCCATGATCCCGCGCGCTTTGAAATCAGCCTGCTGGGTTGCAGCGATACGCGTATCGCCGATCTGAATGCCGATTTTCGCGGCAAACCCGTGCCCACCAATGTTTTAAGCTGGCCAAGCGAGGATCTGGCGCCGAAAAAGGCAGGCGACCCGCCACATCCCCCTTGCAAGACTGCGTTTTTCCCGACAGGCGCAGATATGCCCATCGAATTGGGGGATATTGCAATTGCCTTTGAAACTTGCCAATCCGAAGCGGACAAAGCCGGTCTGCCGCTTGTGGATCACACCACACATCTGATCGTTCACGCTGTGTTACATTTGTTGGGGTATGACCACGTGCGTGACCAAGATGCCACTTTGATGGAAGATCTTGAGACGGATATACTTGGCAGCATGGGGTTGGATGACCCATATAGGGACGATAACGGGGCCGCACGGCCCCATTCTGGATTGGATTGATGGGCGATATTGACGGTTCCTCTAACGCAGCGCGCAGCGCGCAGCCGACAGAGCAAGACGAGTTAAACGAGACAGATCAGGGCGATACGCTGGTTACAGACAGGCCCGGTTTCTTCCGAAGAGTGATTGAGGCGCTCAGCCCGTCCGAAATGGACGAAGCCACCCCCGACGCCCCGACAGAGGCGCCGCGCCCCGCATCACATGGCATGATCAATCTGCGACGCCTGCGCGTCGAAGACGTGGCGATTCCGACAGCGGATATCGTGGCGGTGCCCGACACGATCACCAAGGACGAACTTGTTGCGGTGTTCCGCGACAGCGGCCTGACCCGCCTGCCCGTCTATCACGGCACGCTGGATACGCCCATCGGCATGGCCCACCTCAAGGATTTCGCGCTGACCCATGGCTTCAACGGCAGCGGCGGGCGCTTTTCGCTGAAAAAGATGGTGCGACCTTTGATGTTCGTGCCCCCGTCGATGAGCATTGGTGTGCTGCTGACGAAAATGCAGACCGAACGGCGGCATATGGCGCTGGTGATCGACGAATATGGCGGCGTGGACGGGCTTGTCACCATCGAAGACCTGATCGAACAGGTGGTCGGTGAAATCGAGGACGAACACGATACGGTCGAGGGCGAATACTGGGTCAAGGAAAAGCCCGGCTGTTATGTCGCCTTGGCCAAGACGCCGCTGGATGAATTCGAGGCCGAAATCGGCCTGTCCCTGACAGATCACGACCGCGTCGACGAAGAAGAAATCGACACGCTGGGCGGTCTGGTGTTCATGCTGTCCAGCCGCGTGCCCGCACGCGGAGAGGTTGTGGTACATCCCGACGGGCCGGAATTCGAAGTGATCGATGCAGACCCGCGCCGGATCAAGCGGTTGCGCGTTCGGGTGCCGGGCCTGGCCGCGGCATGAACCTGCTGCGGCGGGCCAGACAGATCCGCACGACCCTGCCAGATGCCAGCCCCAGCCGCGCATATGCCTATGGTGTGACTGCGGGCGCGGGGACGGCACTGGGGCTGGCCCCGTTTGATCTGTGGCCCGTTGCCGTTTTCGGGCTGATCGCCGGATACGTCCTGTTTTCCGCTGCCGCCACGCTGCGCCGGTCTTCGCTGATCGGATGGGCGTTTGGTACCGGGTATTTTGCCGTTGCGCTGCACTGGATCGTGGAACCGTTTGCGGTGGATGCCGCGCGGCATTTGTGGATGGCGCCCTTTGCGCTGGTGTTCATGGCAACGGGGCTGGCGCTGTTCTGGGGTGCTGCGTTTGCGCTGGCGCACTGGCTGGCGCCGCCCCCTGCCCGCTGGACGCAGGGTGTGGCGCTGGCGCTGTGCCTTGGGCTGGCGGAGCTGGCGCGCAGCTATGTGTTGACCGGGTTTCCCTGGGCGGTGCTGTCGCAAATCTGGGTGTCGACACAGGCGATCCAGTGGATCAGCGTGATCGGGCCACACGGGCTCGTTCTGCTGGCGCTGCTGGCGGTCTGGATGCCTTTGAGCGTGACGGGCGGCGCGGTCCGGCGCGCAATATCTTTCGTGCCGGCACTGTGTCTGGGGGCGGGTGCGCTGTTGTGGCCGGATACCGCGCCAGTGGCGGGCAGCGATGCCCCGATCATCAGGTTGATCCAGCCCAACGCCGCCCAGCGCGACAAATGGAACCCGGATATGATCCCGTTGTTCTTTGACCGGCAGGTCGCGTTTACCCGCGCACCGGGTCAGACCGGACAGCGCCCCGATCTGATCGTGTGGCCGGAAACGGCAGTGCCAACGCTGCTGGAATATGCCAACGGCGCGTTCGATGTGATTACCGATGCCGCGCAGGGCAGCACCGTTGTGATGGGCATCCAGCGCAAGAACGACGCACGGCTGTTCAATTCCATGGTTGTTCTGGATGGAAACGGCACGCTGACCGGCATCTATGACAAACACCACCTTGTGCCCTTTGGCGAATACATCCCGTTCGGGTCCGTTCTGGGCCAGTTCGGGTTGCGCGGCCTTGCTGCCGAAGACGGCGACGGGTTCAGCGCCGGGCCCGGCCCGGCCTTGCTGGATCTGGGCAAGGCGGGGCGCGCGCTGGCCCTGATCTGTTACGAGGCGATTTTCCCGCAGGATGTGAACCGCGCCCCGACACGCCCCGATTTTCTGCTGCAGGCCACCAATGATGCGTGGTTCGGTACGTTTTCCGGCCCCTACCAGCATCTGGCACAGGCGCGGATGCGGGCCATCGAACAGGGGGTACCTATGGTGCGGGCGGCCAATACCGGCGTGTCGGCGATCATTGACGCACAGGGGCATGTGCTGCGGCATCTGGCGCTGGATACATCCGGGTTTATCGATGCCCCGTTGCCACCTGCTCGGGCTGCGACGTGGTACAGCAAAACCGGCGACCTGCCTGTGCTGCTTGTGTTGCTTGCAGGCCTCTTTGCGCTGGCCGCTGTCAATTTGAGCGCACGCTCAAAACTTTAGCAATTGACCCTGTGGTGCGCACCGCGTACTGCATCTTGCAGCGCCTGCCACAACGGCTTCCTGACGTGGCGGGGTAAAACCAATGGAGCATTTTCATGTCACGGCAGAACTATATTTTCACTTCGGAATCCGTTTCCGAAGGACACCCCGATAAAGTGTGCGATCGCATTTCCGACGCGGTTCTTGATGCGTTTCTAAGCGAAGAACCCGAAGCGCGGGTGGCCGCCGAAACCTTTGCCACCACCAATCGCGTGATCATCGGCGGCGAAGTGGGCCTGTCGGATCAGGAAAAACTGCACGACTATATGGGCCGCATCGAAGACATCGCGCGCGCCTGTATCAAGGATATCGGATACGAGCAGGACAAGTTTCACCACGCCACCTGCGAGATCACCAACCTGCTGCACGAACAATCGGCCCATATCGCCCAGGGCGTGAACGCCGCCGACAACAAGGACGAAGGCGCGGGCGATCAGGGCATCATGTTCGGATTTGCCACCAACGAAACAGACATGCTGATGCCGGCGCCCATTCATTATGCGCATGCGATCCTGCGCCGTCTGGCCGAGGTCCGCAAGGACGGCACCGAACCCACGCTGCGCCCCGATGCCAAAAGCCAGCTGTCCGTGCGCTACAAGAACGGCAAGCCGGTTGGCGTATCCTCTATCGTTCTGTCGACACAGCACGCCGACGCTGGGCAAACCAGCGATGATATCCGCGACATTGTCGAACCCTACATTCGCGAGGTTCTGCCAGAGGGCTGGATCACGCCCGAAACGGAGTGGTGGGTGAACCCCACCGGCACTTTCGTGATCGGCGGGCCGGATGGCGATGCGGGCCTGACAGGGCGCAAGATCATCGTGGATACCTATGGCGGCGCGGCCCCGCATGGCGGGGGTGCGTTTTCCGGCAAGGACCCGACCAAGGTGGACCGTTCGGCCGCCTATGCCGCGCGTTATCTGGCCAAGAACGTGGTCGCCGCCGGACTGGCAGACCGCTGCACCATCCAGCTGAGCTATGCGATCGGGGTCAGCAAACCGCTGTCGATCTATTGCGAAACCTTCGGCACCAGCGATGTGCCCCCGGCAGCCATCGAAAAGGCCATTGATCGGGTGATGAACCTGACGCCCCGCGGTATCCGCGAGCATCTGCAACTGAACAAACCGATCTATCAGCGCACGGCGGCCTATGGCCATTTCGGGCGCGAACCGGACGCCGATGGCGGGTTCAGCTGGGAAAAAACCGATCTGGTCGAGGCGCTTCTGAAAGAGGTCTAGGGCACCAGCCCAAGTCTGACTGCAAGAAAGCCGCCCCTGCAAGGAATTGCGGGGGTGGTTTTGTGTGTGGGTGTGATGGAGCTACAGCATTCGGCCCAGAGCCGACCTTCGTAGATGATGCAGCGAACGGCAGGTCTGAGCCCATTTTTGCACGATGCTGCGCGGCGAACGAATGTCCGCAATGAACCCAAATTACCGGATGCTGTACCCGGCACGAACGGCTGATCCGAGCCCGAATGTATGTACCGGCTGCTGTTCGCAAGTGTTCAATTGCATGTCTTCTGGAAGTCGCTGATATGTATCCGGCCTTTGGATCGGCTTGTGTTGCTTGCCGTGGCCCTGTTGGGAGTACGCACGCGCCTTTGTCTCATTAGCGGACAGGTCGATTATGACCATTCGGGCTCTCAGACTTTGAGTGCGTTTTTATTCCGTTCCATGCATTTGAGGTTTACGAACGTCGTTTGCGGCTGTGATCAGATCGCAGTCGCCAATTCTTTTTCCATCCAATCGAAGTCCTTGCCTGAGTTAAGAACACTCCATGCGATCCGCGCTAGCTTATTGGCAAGCGCCACGCCGAGCTTGTTGTGCTGCATGCGCGTCGCGGCGGCTTCCAACCATGCGCCAAAACTAAACTTATGCCAGTTCTTCGGTCGCATCATGATGACCTGCGCGGCCTGCACAAACAGCATGCGGAGATACCGGCTGCCTCGTTTTGTGATACGACCCAGGATGGTGCGCCCGCCGGTGCTGTGTTGTCGCGGAACGAGCCCCAGCCAAGCCGCAAAATCTCGCCCCCGATCATAAGCCTCGCCGGTCCCGACAGCTGCAACCACAGCCGTTGAGATGATTGGCCCGATGCCCGGAATGGTCATCAGACGTTGGCAGCTTTCCTCGGTCTCGCTGACCTCTTTGATTTCAGATGTGGTCATATCGATCCGTTTATCCAGCCATATCCAATCCTGTTGGAGCCCCAGGATCAATCTCCGCATCCGCAAGGACATCTCGTCGCCGCGATTGCTAAGAATGGCTTCGAGCGAGGCGCGCAGAGCCGCGACACTACGTCGGACAGTGATCCCCTGTTCGATCAGAAAGGCCCGGATCTGATTCATTGCTGCTGTCCGACGTGACACAAGCCGTGACCGAACGCGATGCAGCGCCTGGAGATCAAGCTGCTCCTGCGTCTTCTCCGATACCGTCTTGAGATTGGGACGCAAAGCGGCTTCTGCAATAGCTTCAGCGTCATTGTAGTCGTTCTTCTGGCCCTTGTTGAAAGGCTTCACATAAATCGCGGGAATGATCCGGGGCTCGAACCCCATCTTGCTCAGCGTTCGGCTGACAAAGTGCGCGCTCAGGCAAGCTTCCATCCCGACAATACATTGCGGCAGCTCCTCAAACGTCGCAACCAACGCCATGCGTTTGATCTTCTTGCGCAAAACAAGCCGACCTTCTTTGTCAAAGCCAACCAAGTGAAATACGTCTTTGCCGATATCAACGCCAACTGACATCAGCTCATCAAAATCATTCTTCGCCATGCTACTTCTCCTTTTTGCAGTATAGGCCAAGCCTAACCTGCTGGGTGAAGCAGCCGGTACATCCCATTAGCAGACATACTTCCCCGCTGACGCTCGCATTTGCAGCAATGCAAATGACCTAGACCATCAGACGCACCCCAAAAATCAGCGGAAAAATGCACAGAGATTAGACCTGTTCTAGCAACTCAGCTAGGATGCGGAGCAAAAGGAGCATCGGAAATGATGGTAAAATCTTGCTTTTCCGCAGCGTTGGTGGCGATGTTTCTCGTTGCAACTCCGGCTTTGGCCGGAAATGGCAAAGGGAAAGGCGCAAAGAATTCTGGCCCGGGTATCATCGCAAATTGTCCACCTGGTCTGGCCAAGAAGAACCCACCATGTATTCCACCCGGGCAGGCAAAGAAGCGCTATCCAGATTATCGCCCCCGCTATGATGTTGGTGACCGGATTTACGGAGATTATCGTATCATACGGGATGCCAAGCGCTATGGGCTGCGCGAAGGTGATCTTTACTATCTGATTGGGCGAGAAGTTTTCCGCATCAGCCCGGACACCGGGCGGGTTATCGCTTTTGTTGGACTGGTGGATGCCTTGCTGAATTGACTGTAGTTCTTTGTTCAATAATTACTGAGGTATTCGCTCGGTAACGTGTGTCACCATTACCTACGCAACCGATTGTGCCAAATCCGCATTGGCCCGGGTTGTCCCGCAACTCGGTCATCTCAGCAATTCTCTTCAGTGTCTGACTTGGGCCGAAGCTACCGTTGACGCAGTTCCTTTTTGTTGGCTCAGAGCTACGAATACCTGGCCACCCATTGGCGCCGCAGGCATAAGTCCACCCAGTCCACCTGACGGGCAAAACTAAAAACGGTGCATTACTATCATTTAGGCGCCTTTGTATCGCTACCGCTTTGAGTGCTGATGTCCCCCCAGCAAGGAAAAACGGTCCGTCGCGCTTCATTCATTTTCAAAGTTCGCGACGGGTCGTCTTTTCCCAAAGACGCGATAGAGGTGCGCAGAAGCATACCGCAGCAAAAGCTTTCTCTTTTTTGATGGGGTGGTAGCAACGTTCGCCAAATTCAGTGGCCGGACATACGGTGGGGTAAACCAGAACACTGACCCCAACCCAAGAAAACTCGTGCGCGACAAACGCCGCTACCACAATTTAAAGTAGTAGTGGCCTTTTGATATGCAAGGGGGAATTGGTGCGACCTTTTCCCCACTGCCCAAAAGGTCCACAGAACCAGCGTCGCATCCGGCCTTCGCCTTGCTGACGAAAGCCGGACTGCGCGTTAGCTCAGTATAAGATGATAAACCGAAGCGCAGACAAGCAGCGCAATAACGCACACTTCGGCGATCTCTGCTGAGCGTTCCCAAAAACTCGGGATGTACTTTTTACAAATGACGAAGGGGTCATCGTGCCCTTCCTTATGCAGTTCATTCATCTGGAAACCCAACGAACTCGTTACTAACCAGCTCAGTATTGAATAGGTTCTTGTTAGGAATAAGACTGTTTCTGGGTCATTTTGGTAAAGTAACTACCGCTCTTGAATCTCTGTTTTATCAAGCGATGACAGTGGCTTAAGGTGCCATCTCACAACGTTAGTGTACAAAATTACACCTTAGGGTCTACTAATTGACACTTTCTGCCAATCCTCTACAACTAAAGCGTGCTGAATGGGTTTGTTGTTCTCCATACCATCCAGTGTTGTTTGTGTTTGTAACCAGTATCCTTGTTTATAGGGCCTTTGAGTATGACTTTTCTTGCTACGTGCGTTGCTTTTTGCCACATGTCACTGTCCCAAGCTGCGGCAGAAGCGACGCACGAAGCAATTGATTTATCCGTACCGTTCCGGGCGAATCCGTTTCTAGATTTCCCGTTCATACTGACGTATGTCGCTGTCGTTTCGACCGCGATAATTCTCATCGCAAAGTCTCTAGAAATTCTGTTCTAGAAACCGTTGCCAGCCGAAAGCACGCCGCACACCTGTTGCCAGGGCTTTCGGTTCATTCATCGCAACACGCAGGCCCGGTAGTTGCGCCCTTTCCGTTCGTAAACGGATTTTGACAGGCGAAATGCGCCTTTGAGCAAAGCTTTGAATTGCGAGGATTTCCGCCCGATCCAACTTGCGGAAAGCTTTGTACATACACGCTTCCAAGAATTCAGAACATTCAAACGTCAGGTTCTGAAGAAAGCGGCCGTTCGGGTCGGAAATTTCACATAATCTAATTCGATCGACCGCTCACCGGTACTCAGCAGACGCCCAACAAAATCCAACGAATGATTGCACTGAGCCAATTGCAACTCCTTTAGCGTAGAAGTCATTCGCAAGCGCGGCCGGTATCGCTGCGTTTGAACAGCGGCTCATGTTCTGCCGAAGTTTACCGAACTTACTTCATTCTGTGGACAACTCTGGGATTGAAGCCTCATCAAGTCCCAGCAGACCATGCAGTTCTGAGAGGGCATCTTCCGTTAGGTCGTCGACGTCCTGTGGAGCATAAGCCTCTGACAATGCCGAAATCTGATTTGCTTTCGAATCATCCAGATCACCTTCAAGCTCGGCGATGTTTTCAGCCAGTTCTGCCTGCGCGTCCTGTGCTGTCACCGTATCATCAATGCTTTCCGCAATCTCATTCAAAGACTGCTGGTTTTCCGGGTCGTTTGGATCCAACCCACTCAGTGCGGCCGCGATCGCGTCCACATCGGATTGATAATCATCCGCCGCAGGATCAAGTGCATCAATTGCTTCCGCTATGTCCTCGGGTGAAACCGAGCTATCCTCGGAAATATTCTCGGCAACAAATTCCGCAGTTGTAGCCACTGTGTCGTCGACCTGTTCGTTCAGGGCCGCAATCTGGTCCGTCAGTCCGATCACGCCTATCTTCGCTTCCTGATAACCTGCGATCTTGCCGACCCGGCTATTTGGGCTGGCATTCAATCGTGCTGTTTGACTGGCATGGGCAGCGTTCAGGCCTTTTAGGTTGCTTGCGACTTTACCGTGCTGGTTTTTCGAAACAGTCGAACGGGCCTGCTTTGCCTCTTTACTGCGTTTTCCCTTGTTTCCGGAAAACACCGAGCTGATTGCGTCAGATAATGATGAACCTGACAAGCCTGCCAAACCCAACCCCGTTCCCCTTGAGCGTCCTTTTCCCCTATCAGCGCTCTTGCTCTTGCCTTTATCTGCGCGGGATTTCGAATTGCCGCGTCCTCCAGAGGCGCTACTGGATGCACCTTCATTGCCATTGGATGCGCCATTCCCACCATTGCCGCCACCATTGCCATTACCGCCGCCATTGCCGCCGCCGTTGCCACCACCGTTGCCATTGCCGCCGCCGTTGCCGTTTTTTGCATGTGCTGTGTCTGCCGAAACGGCCAGCGCTACGACGCTGGTTACAACTGGTGTTGAGCTCATTGCCGCAACGATCAACGCGCTGATGAGTGATTTGGAAAGTTGATTGGTCATGGCAACCTCTTTGGAAAATACTGAATATCAAGGTAGTAATGTCGCAAAGACACGGCAAATTTGTATCACAAGCCGTTCTCCAGAATATGACCAAAATTTGACGCATTAAGCACTGAAACACAGACAGTCCTGAGCACTGCGTGTCATTGTTGAGAATGTCGAAACGGGCTCAGATCAGGAGCAGAAAAGTACTCTTCCAGAATCCGGCGATGGTCCGGGGCCGTTATTTGACTGAAATCAATTTAGATGCGGTTGGTACGGATAAAGTCGACGGGCCTGATTTCATCGAAAGGACACGAATATGAAGCCCGTGTGTTTAACAACAGCGTTCTGCTTGGTTTTGGTTTTGGCGGGATGCGAAAACGAAGGTAAATACCCAATCTCAGGTCAGGAATGTGATCCGGGTGATCCGGTTCAATCGATGGGCGAGTCAGATTGCATTATGCCTTCCACCGTTGGATCCGGAACATTTTGATGGACTCCTTCAGATCGATTTGATCGCTTAATGGATGAACAACAATGACCGTTTTTTCCGCACTCCGGACCTTGGTGCATTGTGCAGCGATCAACCGCTCCCCGGCCAACGTATCGAATGCCGCCATCGTCCCGGCAAGAGCTCTATGCCGGGAGTTGACCGCGCGCTTCAAGCCTCGGTGTCGTCTACTGCATCATGTACTGCAAAGCGCTGGACCTGAGCCGCGCTTTTTCCATCCGGCGAACGCTTCAGCGCTTTCGCAGCCGGATCACAACGTCGACCGATGCGATTTCAGCACCGGCGGGGGCATCGGGCACGCGCGAGATAACCAGCTGGTCGGCGGGCGCATCGCTCAGCCGGCCTTCGTCTTCCCAGTAGAAATGCGGGTGGTCATGCACGTTGGTGTCAAAATAGCTTTTTGATCCGTCAACGGTAACTTCCTGCATCAGGCCCGCATCGCAGAAGGCGCGCAATGTGTTGTAGACCGTTGCCAGCGATACGGATTCACCATGATCCTTGGACAGGGCAAACAGGCTTTCCGCGGTGACGTGGCGGTTTTGGCCGTCGCCCACAAGAAGCGCCGCCAGCGTCACACGCTGGCGCGTCGGGCGCAGCCCTGCGCCGCTTAGCCATTCCGTGCCGCGTGTGTGGGCGCTGGATGTCAGGTCCGTGCTCATTGAAAGCCTCGTTTTTGCAACTTTCCTTATATAAAGGGCGAAACGGACAAATTTCAATTGAAAATAAGTCGCAGCACGCGTTCTAATCCTGAATATTACATCTTTTGCCGCACCCTTGCGGGACCCTTTCACGCGATGCTAGACGGGGCAACAAGAGCAGCCAGAACACAGGAGAAGCGCCGGTATGGCAGACTATCCAACCCAGTTTGACAAAGACGACCTGCTGAAATGCGCCCGCGGAGAGCTGTTTGGCCCCGGAAACGCGCAATTGCCCGAACCCCCGATGCTGATGATGGACCGGATCACCGACATCAGTGCCGATGGTGGCGCGCATGGCAAAGGCCACGTGGTCGCCGAATTCGATATTCACCCCGACCTGTGGTTCTTCGCCTGCCATTTTCCGGGCAATCCGATCATGCCGGGCTGTCTGGGGCTGGACGGGCTGTGGCAGCTGACCGGGTTCAATCTGGGCTGGCGCGGCTGGCAGGGGCGCGGCATGGCGCTGGGTGTGGGTGAAGTAAAGCTGACTGGCATGGTCAAGCCCGACCGCAAGATGCTGACCTATTACGTCGATTTCACCCGCGTGATCGACCGCCGTTTGAAAATGGGCGTGGCCGATGGACGGGTTGTTGCCGACGGCGAAGAGATTTATGTGGTTAAAGATATGAAGGTTGGTCTGGCCACATCGTAAGGCCAAGGACCAAAAAGGGAGAGTCGCCAATGCGCCGCGTTGTTGTCACCGGATTGGGGATTGTTTCCTCTGTCGGAAATAATGCATCCGAAGTTCTGGCTTCGCTGAAAGCCGGAAAAAGCGGAATCGAAGCCAGCCCGACCATGGCGGAACACGGGTTTCGCAGCCAGATCGCCGGTACGCTCAAGATTGATCCGGCCGAACATATCGACAAACGGACATTGCGGTTCATGGGGCCGGGTGCGGCCTATGCGCATATCGCGATGAGCGAGGCAATTGCCAATGCAGGTCTGAGCGAGGACGATATCGTCAACCCGCGCACCGGTCTGGTGGCCGGATCGGGCGGGCCATCGACCAGCGCCATGTTCGCCGCGCACCAGACGGTGCTGAGTTCGGGCGCGACCAAGCGGATCGGCCCCTTTGCAGTGCCCAAATGCATGTCGTCGACGATTTCGGCCAATCTGGCCACGGCCTTCCACATCAAGGGCATCAACTATTCGATCACATCCGCCTGTTCGACATCGCTGCATTGTATCGGCAACGCCGCCGAACAGATCATGATGGGCAAGCAGGACGTGATGTTTGCCGGTGGCGGAGAAGAGCTGGACTGGACCCTGTCCTGTCTGTTCGACGCGATGGGCGCGATGAGCAGCAAATACAATGACGCGCCGGAAACGGCATCGCGCGCCTTTGATGCAAACCGCGACGGGTTCGTGATTTCGGGCGGTGGCGGCATTGTCGTACTGGAAGACCTTGATCATGCAGTGGCGCGCGGCGCCAAGATTTACGCCGAGGTGACCGGATACGGGGCCACATCGGACGGCCACGATATGGTGGCCCCATCCGGTGAAGGCGGCGAACGCGCGATGCGCATCGCCCTGTCCACCCTGCCTGAAGGACGTCGTGTGGATTACATCAATGCCCATGGCACATCGACACCCGTCGGCGATGTCGGCGAGGTCGAGGCCGTGCGCCGTGTGTTCGGCCAGGGCAGCACGCCTCCGATCAGTTCGACCAAGTCAATGACAGGCCACGCCCAGGGGGCGGCCGGCGCGCTTGAGGCGATATTCTGTCTTTTGATGCTGGATCAGGATTTCATCACCCAATCCATCAACGTGGAAACGCTGGACCCGGCACTGGACCCAGCCGAAATTGCGACCAAACGGGTCGACAATGCCGGACTGGACAGTGTCATGACCAACAGCTTTGGCTTTGGCGGCACCAACGGGTCGATGATCCTGTCGAAATTCAAAGGGTAGAACACGCACATGACAAAGCTTCTTGAGGGTAAACGCGGCCTGATCATGGGCGTTGCCAATGAAAGGTCGATCGCCTGGGGCATTGCCAAGGCCATGCACGAGGCCGGGGCAGAGCTGGCCTTTACCTATCAGGGCGAAGCCTTTGGCAAGCGGCTGGAACCTTTGGCGGCCAGTGTCGGATCGGATTTCATGGTCGATGTGGATGTTACCGACGATGCGTCCCTTGATGCGGCGTTTGACGCGCTGGGATCGCGCTGGCCGACGATCGATTTTGTTGTGCACGCGATCGCGTTTTCTGACAAATCCGAACTGACGGGCCGGTTTCTGAACACCAGCCGCGCCAATTTCAAGAATTCGATGGATATCAGCGCCTATTCGTTCATTGAAATCGCCCGCCGTGCCTATCCTCTTATGAAAGACCAGGGCGGCACGCTGCTGACGCTGACGTATCAGGGATCGAACCGCGTTGTGCCAAATTACAACGTGATGGGTGTGGCCAAGGCCGCGCTGGAATCGGCCACCCGCTATCTGGCCAACGATCTGGGCCCCGAAGGCATCCGCGTGAACGCGATATCGCCCGGCCCGATGAAAACGCTGGCCGGTGCGGCCATTGGCGGCGCGCGCAAGACCTATAAACACACCGATCAGAACGCGCCCCTGCGCGCCAACGCCACGCTTGAGGCGGTGGGCGGAACAGCCGTCTATCTGGCCTCGGATGCAGGCGCCTGCACCACGGGCGAGATTGTGCGCGTCGATGGCGGCTTTCACATCCTTGGCATGCCGCAACCGGATTATCTGTAACGCGCAAGGACGCGAAGTTTCAGCGCAGATTCGCCCCATTTCTGACACGGGCCTGCGTTAGTTTCCCTGCCATGACGCAGACACCGACCGAACCGGACCGGCGCCAGAAACGGCATCAGGTCAGAGCACGCCGCGCCCGCTGGGCCGGGCGCCTGCTGATCCCCGTTCTGGGCCTGCTGATTTCAGCATCCTTGTGGTCCGATCCCGACATCGCCAAACAACTGGAACGCGGGTTGGAAGTGGTGGCTGGCATGACCGGCCCACAAAATCCCGATGACCTGATGGATGATCGCGCGCCGGAACCGAAATCCAAACCTGTGGTCACTCAACTGCCGACCAGCAGCGTCAAGGTAAACCGGTATCCCTAGACTGGCGATCGCCGCCAGACGGGCCAGGCAATTCGGAACGATGACACTGCCGTCACGTCTGGTTCACGACGCGCCCGACCCGCCGCAGATGTCAAAGCTGCGATCCGATGGGAAGCAGGCCATAAACCCCGGACATGAACGCATCCCAGGATGATCCGGTAGGTTCGCGGTAATAGATTCTCTGCGTTCCGTCCGGTGTTGTTTCCGTCCAAGACACCCGATCATCTTCGTCCAGCGTCACGGCGTAGGTTTCGTCTTTCAAAACATCGCGCAACGCATTCGATGCCCGTTTTTTTAAAGGACGGCGACTCGATCAGGATGCCCATTTCGGTGTTGATATTGACCGAGCGCGGATCCCAGTTGAACGATCCGACAAACAGATATCGGTCATCAATGGTAAACGCCTTTGCGTGCAGCCCTGATCGGGATTCACCCCAGTTGACGCCACGGTGTTTTTCGCGGTCCGCATCGGGTTTCACCTCGTAAAGGGCAACGCCGCCTTCCAGAAGCCTGCGCCTGTCGCGGGCATAGTGCGCATAGACCGGTTTCACATCGTTGGACGCCAGCGAATTGGTAACGACGGACACGTCAACGCCGCGGCCCTCAAGCTCTCGCAGCCATTCGGTGCCGCGTTTGCGGGGCACGAAATAGGCGGAAATGATCTCGACCTTGGATTGGGCGTTGACGAAATAGGGAATAAGTTGCGAGGCAAGGATTTCACCGCTGTCGTCCTCGCCCGCCGCCTTGGACGGCGGATCGGAATAGAGTTTCGCGGGCACCCAGAAAAGTTCGAGTGTCGAGGGTGTAAAGCTTTGTTCGGTCGCAGCGTTGACGACATCGGCATATTTCGTCTCGCGGGCGTCGCCCATGATCTGGTTTAGCCGGTCGCGCGCGCCCTCCAGACTGACGCCGCCATCGGTTCCGACGACCGCGCTGGCCGGCACGGCAAAGGCGCTGTTCCAGTAGGCATCAAAGTTGGTCGAAATGTCATTTACAACCGGCCCCGCCACCAGCAGATCAAGATCTGAATAGTTCATTTCTCGCTTGGCCAGAAAATACTCATCGCCCACATTGCGCCCACCGACAATCGACATGGCGTTGTCGGCGGTCATTGATTTGTTGTGCATCCGGCGGTTGATGCGTCTGAAATCGGTCAGCCCCGCCGCGATCCGGCTTTGATCGCGCCAGAACGGGTTGAACAGGCGAATTTCGATATTCTCGTGGGATTCAAGCGCAGCTGTTGTGGCGTCGTAACCCTTGGTGTCCATATCATCCAGCAAAAGCCGGACCCGCACGCCGCGGTCCGCAGCATCCAGCAGGCTCCACGCAAAGACCTGTCCGGTCTGATCATTGTGCAACAGGTAATATTGCGCATCGATGGTCAGTTCGGCCGCCGCCGCCAGCGCCAGACGCGCGGCCAGCGCTTCTTCTCCGTTGCCGATCAGGCGGATGCCAGAGCGACCATCGCCAGGATCGCCCAAGCCCTGCACAGCCCGTGTGAGGCCCGAATTTGTCGGGGATTCCAGTGCAAAGGAAGGCGTCTGTTCAAAGGTCCGCTCGGTTGGTGAACAGGCCGAAAAATAGAGCAGTGTCAGCCCTGCCGCCACGGCCAGAATTCTCATCAATGTCACTCCGGTTTGCGTCACTTTCGCCACCTGTCGGCACCTCGCGCGGTGCAAGCCTAGCGGCTAGGTTCCACCGAAGACAAGCGCAAATCCGATCATGACCATCACCCGAGGTGCACTTTCAGACAGGAAACAAAAGGCTTCACAGATCCTTTGAAAAATAGTGCAGATGCGGGCGCAGCATCGGTTGATCCTTGTATGTCGTCGTTTCAATCGGCGTGTCCAGTTCGACAAACCCGAGCTTTGGATAGAGGTTTCGCATTTCGACATTGGGCGTAAGTGTATCTGCGATCAGCCGTTTCAATCCCATGCTGCGCGCCGCTGTTTCGCGCGCTTCGATCAATGCTCTGCCGGTTCCGGTTCCGCGCGCGGCCTGCGTCACAAATACCCGTTTCAATTCGCCGGTGTCCTGATCCAGACGTTTGAGCATGCCGCATCCGATTATTTCATTGGCATCGTTGCGCGCAACGACCAGACAGCCTTGCGGCGGTAAATAATCGTCCGAATTCTCCCAGAATTCCGCCAGCGCGCTTTTTGGGGCGGCAGGATCCAGTTCTAAGCCCATGGCCTGCATTCTTACGACGATAAGGTCGTAATATTGCGACAGGATAACGTCAAGTTCGTCCTTTGGCGGCAGAGCCTTGCACCATTCGATCCTGATATTGCTCACACGGCCCCCAAACATCGCCAACGCGCATCCACTTTTGTCAGGGGTTTGAGTGTGGTCTATGGCCCGTCATTCATCAAGCCTGTTTGTCGGGCACCTGAACAAGCGCAAGCCTGTTTGGCACCTGTTCCGGCACCCCGGCTTTTCATCGCCACGGCATGACAAAAGCACACGGCACCCCCGCCCGCCGCAGGGTTGCGGTTGGCGGGGGAAATGTTCTTGCAGGTTACGCGATGGCGACCAGTTCGATGTCGAATGTCAGGTCCTTGCCCGCCAGCGGATGGTTGGCATCCAGCGTCACTTCGTCTTCGGTGACGTTGACCACGACAACCGGCATCGCCTGCCCGTCGGGGGTTTGCATCTGCAATGTCGTGCCCACCTCAAGCGGGATATCGGCGGGGATGCCGGAACGCGGCACACCCTGCTGCATTTCGGGTTTGACGGGGCCATAAGCCTCGTCGCAGGGCACGTTGACAGACTTTTTGTCGCCTACGGTCATGCCGGGCAATGCAGTATCAAGCCCCGGAATGATCATGCCGGACCCGACCTTGAATTCCAGAGGGTCGCGGCCCTGGCTGCTGTCAAACACGCTGCCGTCCAGCAGGGTTCCGGTATAGTGGATTTGTACGGTGTCACCCGCTTTGACTTCGGTCATGAATTTCGTCCAATCTGGTTTGATTTTTTCGATTGTGCGGCGCAAAGGCGCGGCGTTGATACAATCAGCGTAACAAGCCATGCCGCGGGATGCAAACACGCGCCGGTGCGGCCGGACGGGGTCGCGTGTGAATAGCCCCTTTTCCCCCTGCCCTGCCCGTGTCAGTCTGCACCCGAACCCGGAGGATCAGAATGCCCATCACCACCTGTATTTTCGACGCTTACGGCACGCTGTTCGACGTGGCCGCCGCCGCCCGCGTGGCGGCAGGCGAACCGGGTGCGGGCGATCTGGCCGAACGCTGGCCCGCACTGGCCGAGGCATGGCGGCTCAAGCAGTTGCAATACACATGGTTGCGCGCAATCACCGGCGCGCATACCGATTTCTGGACTGTCACGCAGGACGGGCTGGACTGGGCGTTGGATGCAACAGGGCTGGCGGGCAATGCCGCCCTGCGCGAACGCCTGCTGGCGCTTTACTGGGAATTGCAGGCCTATCCCGAGGTGCCCGCCATGTTGTCGGCGCTGAAACAGGCGGGGCTGAACACCGCGATCCTGTCGAACGGATCGCCCGACATGTTGCAGGGGGCGGTCGCGTCGGCGCAGATCGGCGATCTTCTGGATGATGTCCTTTCGGTTGAAACGGTCGGTATCTTCAAACCGGCGGAAGCGGTCTATGATCTGGTCGGGCAGCGGTTCGGCTGTGACAAGGACCAGGTTCTGTTCGTATCCTCGAACGGATGGGATGCCGCAGGGGCCAGCGGATACGGGTTTGAAACCGCGTGGGTCAATCGCGCCGGCGATCCGGTGGATCGCCTGCCATGGCGGCCCAAACACATGCTTCAGGATCTGGTGCGCATTCCTGAACTGGCGGGTGTGTGATGGCGACGTTTCAGACAGCAGACGGTTTGACGCTGCATTATACCGATGAGGGCCACGGCCCCGCAATTCTGTGCCTGTCAGGGCTGACCCGCAATGCATCCGATTTTGATTATGTCACACCGCATCTGCACGATGCCCGCCTGATCAAGCTGGATTATCGCGGGCGCGGCAAATCTGACTGGGCCAAGGACTGGACAACCTACACCATCCCCACCGAAGCGGGCGATGTTCTGGCCCTGATGGATCATCTGGGGCTTGAGAAGGCGGCCATATTGGGCACTTCGCGCGGCGGGCTGATCGCAATGGGTCTGGCCGCCGGGGCGCACGACCGGATCAGCGGCGTCGCGCTGAACGATATCGGGCCGGAACTGGACCCCGCCGGACTGACCAACATCATGGGCTATCTGGGGCGCAATCCGAAATGGAAAACCCACGCCGAAGCCGCGGCAGAGCGCCCGGCCTATATGAAAGGCTTTGCCAATGTCCCGCCCGAGCGCTGGCTGGAAGAGGTGCAAAAGCTTTATGTTGCCATCCCAGAGGGATTGAAGATCAATTACGATCCGCACCTGCGCGACGCTGTCGAGGCGGCAGGCGCCACGCCGGCCCCCGATCTGTGGCCTTTGTTTGATGCGCTGGATGGCAAGCCGCTGTGCTGCATCCGCGGCGCGAATTCCGATTTGCTGTCGGTGGACACGCTGGCGGAAATGGTGCGCCGCCGCCCAGACATGATCGTCGCCGAGGTGCCTGATCGCGCCCATATTCCGTTTCTTGACGAACCCGAGGCCGTATTGGCCCTGCGCACTTGGCTGGGAGAACTGGCATGAACATCGACATGATCAACGCTGCCGCACAGCGGCTTGACGGGCATGTGCGGCGCACGCCGCTGTTGTCATCGCCCTTTCTGGACGACATCGCGGGGCGGCGCGTGTTCGTAAAGGCCGAATGCCTGCAACATACCGGCAGTTTCAAGTTTCGCGGCGCATGGTCGGCCCTGTCGGCAATGGATCCCGAAACCCGCAGCCGGGGTGTGATCGCGTTTTCCAGCGGCAACCATGCCCAAGGCGTGGCATTGGCAGCGCGCGCGCATGGTACCAGCGCGGTGATCGTCATGCCCGAAGACGCCCCGAAGATGAAAATCGAAAATACCCGCGCACTGGGCGGCGAAGTGGTTCTCTATGATCGCGAAACCGAAGACCGCGACGAAATCGGCGGCGCGCTGGCGCAAGAACGCGGCCTGACCCTGATCAAACCGTTTGACGAGCCACTGGTGATCGCCGGTCAGGGCACGACCGGGCTGGAAATCGCCGAACAGGCGCGCGCAGAAGGCGTTGAAAACGCTGACGTGCTGGTGTGCTGCGGCGGTGGCGGGTTTCTGTCGGGCATCGCCCTTGCGCTTGAAGCCGTCGCACCCGGCCTGCGCCCCCGTCCGGTGGAACCCGAAGGATTTGACGATGTGGCCCGTTCGCTGGCTTCGGGCGGGATCGTGCGCAACAACCGCACATCGGGTTCGTTGTGCGATGCAATCATCACGCCCGCACCCGGGCAACTGACCTTTCCGATCATGCAGCGCCTGTGCGGGGCGGGCGTTGTGGTCAGCGAAGATGAGGCGTTGCACGCCGTGGCACTGGCGTTTTCGCGGCTCAAGATCGTGGTGGAACCCGGTGGTGCTGTGGCACTGGCCGCGGCGCTGTTTCACCCTGACCAAAGCGAAGGCGACGCCGTGATCGTCACGGCATCGGGCGGCAATGTGGATGGGGATGTGTATCAATCCGCACTTGCCCGGTTCGGAGACTGATCAAATGACCCGGTTCACCATTGCCAGTTTCAACGTGAAGAACCTGATCGGGCCGGACCGGGAGTATTACAAGTTCCAATCCTACACGCCCGAGGAATACGCGTGGAAAAAAGACTGGATGGCGGAACAGGTGTTGAAGATGAACGCCGACATTGTCTGTCTTCAGGAAGTGTTCGAGGAAGAGGCGCTGCGCGATGTGATAGACGAGGCCGACCGGTTGGGCAGCGAAGGCAACGAGGCCACGATCCCGGACAGGTCCAAAGGTTATCGCAAAAAGGCGATCTTTCGAAAACTGGCCTACACGCCCTATACCGATGCCGCCTTTGCCTTTGCGCCCAACGTGAATGATGGTGAACCGGGCCAGCGGCGCCCCGGTCTGGCGGTGATTTCGCGCCTTGGGTTTGTGGATGCGCCCGAAGTGATCCAGCATTTGCCGGCACCTTTGGTCATCCCGTTGCAGGAACTGGGGGGCGGTGATGCGGGGCATTATCAGATCACCCGCCTGTCGCGACCGATCCTGAAGGTACGGATCGCTGTCGGGTCGCGCGTGATTACGGTTTTCAACTGTCACCTGAAGTCAAAGCTGGGCGAATTCATCACGCCGGCGGGGGCCGAATATGCGCCCGAAGCGGACCTGACCCAATATGACCCGATCGGGCGGGCCATGGGGGCGATGCGCGCGGGCTTGCGCCGCATGGCCGAAGCCTGGGTCTTGCGCGCCGCCATTCTGACAGAATTGCAGGCCGGCCATCCGGTGATGGTGACGGGTGATTTCAACGATGGCGAACATGCCGTCAGTTCCGAGATCATCAGCGGTGAACGCCCGTTCCGCAATTACGCATGGATGCTGCGCCATGATGCGATTGCCGCCAATGACCGCTACAGCAAGGAAGAAAACGAACAGATCACCGAAGCGGTCGAGGCGGTTAAACTGCATTCCGCGGAAAAGCTGTTTGTGCGCAAATCCCTGCGCGATATGGTCTACACGTCGGCCTTTGGCGGGGTCTATGAAAGCATCGACCAGATTTACATGTCACGCCATTTCCTGCCCGATTTTGACAAATCCATCAGCGAAATGGAATATTTCAGCGTTCTGAACGATCATCTGACCGATGGCAGCCACGCCGAAGCCCCCTATAACAAGCTGGCATCGGATCACGGGCAGATCGTCGCGCACATGCGCATGAAACAAGAGTGAGGGCCACAGCATGCACATACTGGAACTGGACGATATCCGCCTGCATTACCGCGTTGACGGCGACCCGGATGGCGCGCCTGTCGTGTTTGCCAATTCTCTGGGCACCGATATGCGATTGTGGGATCCGATCCTGCCATTGCTGCCCTCCGGTTTGCGCATCATCCGCTATGACAAGCGCGGGCACGGGTTGTCGACCTGCCCTGATGCCCCCTATGCGATGGGCGCGCTGATCCGGGATGCCGAACAGTTGCTGGATCATCTGCAGGTCACCAACTGCGTTTTTGTCGGGCTCAGCATCGGTGGTATGATTGCGCAGGGTCTGGCTGTGAAACGGCTGGATCTGATCCGCGCGATGGTCCTGTCGAATACGGCCGCGAAAATCGGCAATCCGCCGATGTGGGACGACCGGATCGCCGCCGTGCGCACAGGCGGGATCGAGGCGCTGGCGGATGCGGTGATGGAGCGGTGGTTTTCAACCGAATTCCGCAAGACCCCCGAGCTTGAGCTGTGGCGCAACATGCTCGTGCGGCAACCGGATCAGGGGTATATGGGATGTTCGGCCGCAATTTCAGGCACCGATTTCTATACCACGACAGCCAGCCTGCGGCTGCCGACGCTGGGCATTGCCGGTTCCGAAGACGGATCGACCCCGCCCGATCTGGTGCGCGAGACAGTCGATCTGATCCCCGGATCGGATTTTCATCTTATCCGGCGCGCGGGGCATTTACCGTGTGTGGAACAACCTGTTGAATACGCACAGGTTCTGACAGATTTCCTGCGAAAGGTCGGGCATGTCTGAACGGTTTGAAAAAGGAATGAAAGTGCGCCGGCAGGTGTTGGGCGATGCCCATGTAGACCGCGCCGAGGCCGCCAAGACCGACGCGGATGTGCCGTTTCAAACCCTGATCACCGAAGGCGCGTGGGGCACGGTCTGGGCCTCTGATGCGATAACGTTGCGCGAACGTTCGATGCTGACGCTGGCCCTGCTGGCGGCGACCGGCAATTTCGATGAAATTCCGATGCATGTACGCGCCTGTGCCAATACCGGCGCCAGCGAACGCGATGTGATGGAAGCGTTCCAGCATGTCGCGATCTATGCCGGGGTGCCCAAGGCCAACCACGCCATCAAACTGGCCAAACAGGTGTTTGCCGAAACAAAGGTCGGATAGTGGCACGGTTCCTACTGGTTCACGGTTCCTGCCATGGCGCTTGGTGCTGGCGCGATGTGATCCCGGCACTGGGCGCGTTGGGGCACCACGCCGATGCGATCGATCTGCCATCGCACGGGGCGAACAAGACACCGATTGGCGATGTCACGCTGGACAGCTACCGCGATGCCATCCTTGCCGCCTGCACGGCTGACACCATTGTCGTCGGCCATTCGATGGCCGGATATCCTATTGCGGCCGCGGCCGAACATGCGCCCGACGCGATGGCGCGGCTGGTGTTTGTGTGTGCCTACGCCCCGGTGTCCGGACTGTCGCTGGCGCAAATGCGCCGCGCGGCGCCGCGCCAGCCGTTGTTGGGGGCCATCGTGATGTCGCAGGACCGCCAAAGTTTCACGATTGATCCCGATCAGGTGGAACAGGTTTTCTATCACGACTGCACACCGGATGTCGTGGCCTACGCCAAGGCCCATCTTGGCCCGCAAGCCGTATTGCCACAGGAAACCCCGATCACACTGGGCGCGCGCTGTGCATCAGTACCCAAATCTTATATCCGCTGCACGCAGGACCAGACAATTCCGCCGGAATACCAGATCACCATGACCCAAGGCTGGACCGACAGCGATGTTTACGAAATGGCGACCGGCCATTCGCCGTTTTTTGCAGACCCGTCCGGTCTGGCCGCAATGTTGGACCGGATCGCGAAAGGCACATCATGACAGGATCACTATTCGACAGCCCGCTTTACGGCGGGCTTTTCCCCACGGGCGAGGTGAAACGCCTGTTTTCCGACAGCGCCGCGATCCGTGCGATGCTGCTGGTCGAGGGCGCGCTGGCCAAGGTGCAGGGGCAGGCAGGCGTGATCCCCGAAATCAGCGCCGCCGCCATCCACCGCGCCAGCCTGGAGGTGCAGATTGATCCGGCGGCACTGGCGCAGGAGACAGCGCGGAACGGCGTGCCCGTTCCGGCACTGGTGGCTGCGTTTCGAAGTGAAATGAAGGCGCCGGAACATGCGCAATACGTGCATTGGGGGGCCACATCGCAGGATATCATGGACACCGCGCTGATGCTGCGGCTGCGGCAGGTTCTGGTGTTGCTGGAACGGGATATCCGCGCGGTGCTGGGTGCGCTGGCGGGATTGGCGCAGGATCATGCGCACACGGTAATGGCCGCGCGCACCTGGGGCCAGCATGCCACGCCGACAAGTTTTGGCGCAGTTGCCGCATCCTGGGGCGCACCGCTGGCAGATTTGCTGGACGGTTTGCCGGCGCTGCGCGACAGCGCGCTGGTGGTGTCGCTGTCGGGCGCGGCGGGCACGGCATCGGCATTGGGGGCCAGCGCCGCGCAGCAGCGCGCCGATCTGGCGGCAGCGCTGGGTCTGGCCGATCCGGCGTGCAGTTGGCACACCCACCGCGCGCCGGTTCTGGCGATCAGCGGCTGGATCACGCGGGTGGCCGTGGCACTGGGCAAGATGGCGGAAGACGTGATTGCCATGGTTCAAAGCGAGACCGGCGAACTGGTGCTGGACGGCGCGGGCGCGTCCTCCACCATGCCGCAGAAACAGAACCCGGTTGCCGCATCGGCAATGGTGTCGCTGCACGCACAGATCAACGCGGCGAATGCGCTGTTGCACGGCGCGGGCACGCACCGGTTCCAGCGCGACGGGGCCGCATGGATGACCGAATGGGCCGCCCTGCCCCAACTGGTACTGGGCGGCGCGTCGGCGCTGCGCCATGCTGTTGCGCTGACAGGCGGGATGCACCCCGATATGGCGCGGATGCGGGCCAATCTGGACAGTGGTGCGGGGCTGATTTTTGCCGAAGCGCTGTCCTTTGCGCTGGCTGGTGCCATGCCACGGCCACAGGCGCAGGCGACCACGAAAGAGCTGTGCCAGAAGGTGATGGCCGAGGGAAGCGACCTTAAGACCGTGGCGCTGGCCGCGTTTCCCGATCTGGACGAAACGGTGTTTGATCCCGAACGGCAACTTGGCACAGCCCCCGATGATGCACTGGCCTTTGCCGCGCGTGTCGGTGCGCTGACGCAAGATGCGTGATCCGGCGCGGCGGGGATGATGAACCCGTGACCATCCACCGCCCTGCCCTGATTTTCATCCTGATCACCGTGATGCTGGATGCAATGGGGATCGGCCTGATCATGCCGGTGATGCCCGACCTGATTGTCGAGGTGCAGGGCGGTTCGCTGGCCAATGCGGCACTATGGGGCGGCATCCTGTCAACGGTGTTCGCGATCATGCAATTCCTGTTCGGACCGCTGATCGGCAACCTGTCGGACCGGTTCGGGCGGCGCCCCGTGCTGTTGATCTCGCTTGTGGTGATGACGGTGGATTATCTGGTGATGGCGGTGGCGGGCAGCATGGCACTGCTGCTGATCGGACGGCTCGTGGGCGGCATCGCCACAGCCACCAGCGGCACGGCATCGGCCTATGTTGCCGATATTTCCGCACCCAAGGATAAGGCGGCCAATTTCGGCCTGATCGGCGCGGCTTTTGGCATCGGGTTCGTGCTGGGCCCGCTGATCGGCGGCTTGCTGGGCGGGTACGGTACCCGCGCGCCGTTTTATGCGGCCGCCGCGCTGTCGGCGCTGAATGCGGTGTTCGGATATTTCGTGCTGCGTGAAACCGTGACCGACCGCATCCGTCGTCCGTTTCACTGGCGGCGCGCCAACCCGCTGGGGGCGTTGCGCCATCTGGGCAAACTGCCGGGCATACGCCCCTTGCTGATGATGTATTTCCTCTATCAGGTGGCGTTCCATGTCTATCCGTCGATCTGGTCGTTTTTCACGCAGGAACGGTTTGGCTGGGGGCCGGGTACCATCGGCCTGTCGCTGGCGCTGTTCGGGATCACCATGGCATTTGTGCAGGGGGTGCTGATCCGGTTTGTGCTGCGCTGGTTGGGCGAGCGCAACACAGTGGTTTACGGCCATGTATTCGATGTGTTTGCCTTTGCCGCGCTGGCCTTTGTGACCAGCGGTGCGCTTGCGCTGGTGCTGACACCGCTGGCGGCGCTCGGGGCGGTGATCACGCCCGCATTACAGGCGATCATGTCGAAAATGGTGGGGGATGATCAGCAGGGCGAATTGCAGGGCATCCTGACGTCGATCTATGCGCTGGCGATGATCGTGTCGCCGCTGATGATGACTTCGGTATTCGCCGCCTTCACCCATGACGGGGCCGCGCTCTATCTGCCCGGCGCACCGTTTCTGGTGTCGATCCTGCTGATCCTGATCGGGCTGGCGGTGTTTGTCCGCAATCCGCCGCCGCAGGGCTGAGCACGGCAATTGCGGCTTGCGATGCGTCCCGCAAACCGTCACGCTGGACGCATGATTTAACGCCCGAAAACCGGAGTTTGAACCATGCAAACGATCAAAGCCGCCGTCTGCCACGCCTTTGGTGACCCCCTTGTGATCGAGGATATCCAGTTGCGCGCCCCCGTTCTGGGCGAGGTCGAGGTGACGCTGGAAGCTGTGGCGATCTGCCATTCTGATATTTCCTTTGCCGAGGGCGCATGGGGCGGATCGCTGCCCGCAGTTTACGGCCACGAGGCAGCGGGGCGTGTGTCTGCGATCGGGGATGGTGTCGGCACGGTGGCAGTGGGTGATCCCGTGGTCGTGACCCTGATCCGTGCCTGCGGATGCTGCCGGACCTGCGCCAGCGGAATGCCGACCTTGTGCGAAACGCCCTATGACGGTGACAGCGGCCCGATCAAAACCGCCAGCGGGGGCAGACTGCATCAGGCGATGGCCAGCGGCGCCTTTGCGCAAAAGGTGGTGGTAGACCAGAGCCAGATCGTGAAAATCCCGGCCACCATGCCGATGGACGCCGCCAGCCTGATTTCGTGCGGCGTGATCACCGGTGTCGGGGCCGTGGTGAATGCCGCAAAACTGCGCGCCGGGCAGGATGTGGTGGTGATCGGGTGTGGCGGTGTCGGGCTGAATGCCATTCAGGGCGCGCGGATCGCCGGCGCGCGGCGTATCGTCGCCGTGGACATGAGCGATGAAAAACTGGCTGTGGCGCGCGAATTCGGTGCGACCGACGGTGTGCTGGCCAGCGCCGAAAAACCGTGGCGCGCCGCAACCCGCGCGATGGGGCGTGGCGCGGATGCGGTGATCGTGACCGTGGGCGCGATCCCCGCCTATGACAGCGCGCCGCGCTATCTGGCTGCGGGCGGGCGGGTGATCATGGTGGGCATGCCCCATTCCGGCGATACATCCAGTTACGAACCGGTGGTGCTGGCCGCGATCGGGCAAGGCATGGTTGGATCGAAAATGGGCGATGTGGTGATCCAGCGCGATATTCCGTGGATGGTCGATTTGTACCAGCAGGGGCGGCTGAAGCTGGACGAACTGATTTCGGGGCGCTGGTCGCTTGAGCAGATCAACGATGCGATTGCCGATACCAAATCAGGTGCGGCGCGGCGCAATGTGATCCTGTTCTAGGGATTGCCGCCCGGTTTACGCGGCCCCCATTCATACATCACAAGACCGGTTGTTTGCCGCCCGCCCAGCGCGGAATAAAGTGCGCGGGCTGGGGCATTGTCGGCTTCGGTGACAACCCAGATGTCATGGCAGCCACGGGCGCGGGCAATATCTAACAGGGCGGTGCATAATCGCGCACCCAGACCGCGCCGCTGAAAATCATCGTGCACGCCCACCTCGTTCACGAAAAAAGACGGCTGTTTGTCGGGGTGCAGAACAACCAATCCTGTGGCCATCCCGATCACCTGCCCCGCTGAAAGGGCCACAACAATTTCGTGCATCGGATCGGTCAGAAACGCCCGCGCCTGCACAGGATCAACGGGGCCGTCAAAGGTTTCGGGGCGCACGTTCTCCAGAACATGCGCATCCTCTGGACCCAGATGCAAAAGCGTGATTTGGTCGGTCATGCGCCCCCTTGCTCAACGAAAGACTTTACATGAAACTTGCCGATCTTGATATCATTGTGACTGCACCGCCCGCGCCGGGCTGGGGCGGACGGTACTGGATACTGGTCAAGCTGGTGACAGATACCGGCATCACCGGTTGGGGCGAATGTTACGCCACCTCTGTCGGGCCCGAGGCCATGCGCGGCGTCATCACTGATGTGTTTGAACGCCACATGCAGGGCCAGAACCCGGAAGATATCGAACTGATGTTTCGCCGCGTCTATTCGTCGGGATTTACGCAGCGGCCCGATCTGACGGTCATGGGTGCGTTTTCCGGGCTGGAGATTGCCTGCTGGGACATTCTGGGCAAGGATCGCGACCGGCCTGTTTATGCGCTGCTGGGCGGCAAGATGAACGACCGCGTGCGCGCCTATACCTATCTTTACCCCCTGCCCCATCACGATATCAACGCGTTCTGGACCAGCCCCGACATGGCTGCAGAAAGCGCCGCGGCGGCGGTGGCCAAGGGGTATACAGCCGTTAAATTCGACCCTGCCGGCCCTTACACGATGCGCGGCGGGCATATGCCGGCGCTGTCCGATATCAGCCTGTCAGTGGCCTTCTGCAAGGCCATCCGCGAGGCGGTGGGCGACAAGGCCGACCTGTTGTTTGGCACCCACGGACAATTCAGCACCGCAGGCGCGATCCGGTTGGGTCAGGCGCTGGAACCCTATAGCCCGCTGTGGTTCGAAGAACCTATTCCGCCCGACAACATTGCAGAAATGGCCAAGGTTGCGGCGGCGGTCCGCATCCCGATTTCCACAGGCGAACGCCTGACCACCAAGGCGGAATTCGCGCCAGTGCTGCGCAGCGGTGCCGCCACGATCCTGCAACCCGCACTGGGCCGCGCCGGGGGCATCTGGGAAATGAAAAAGGTCGCTGCCATGGCCGAAGCCTATAACGCGCAGATGGCGCCGCATCTTTATGCCGGACCGGTGGAATGGGCCGCAAATGTGCATCTGGCCGTGTCGATCCCGAATATCCTGATGGCGGAAACCATCGAAACCCCGTTTCACGCGGCCCTGATCCACAATGGCATCACGGTGGATGACGGGTATATCACCGCCCCCACCGCCCCCGGTCTGGGCATCGACGTAGACGAGGAACTGGCCCGCGCGCATCCGTTCAACGGCGACGGTTTGCACCTGCAAATGCAGGATGCGCCCTGTGACTATCAAAATGGCAACGCTTTTCTGGGTGGCGCGCCCGCAACGTCCGAGTGACTTCGCAAGCGCGCAAAGTCATGCTAAGAGCAACTATTCGGTAGCTCACAGGACCAGAAAAACACGTGTCGAAAACTATTCTTCCCCCGCCGGACATGGCGGCAAATGCGGGCAATGCGGCGGCATTTCTCAAAACACTGGCGCATGAAGGGCGGTTGATGATCTTGTGTCATCTGGCCGATGGCGAAAAGACAGTTGGCAAGCTGGAAGAGTTGCTGGACATGCGCCAGGCGGCTATCAGCCAGATGCTGGCGCGCCTGCGCGACGAAGGTCTTGTATCAACACGGCGCGATGGCAAATCCATCCATTACAGCCTGTCAGACGGCAACACCAAGGAACTGATCAACCTGCTGTATCGGTTGTTCTGCGTCTAGGCGCCCGGGTCACATGTCGGCCTGCACCAACTGGCGCTGCCGCCCCAGCCCCTCAATTTCCGTAACGACGATATCGCCGTCTTTCAGATAGACCGGCGCCGGTTTCATCCCCATGCCCACACCCGGCGGCGTGCCGGTAGATATGACATCACCGGGATGCAACGTCATCAGCGTGGACAGATGCGCGATGATCTGCGCCACCGTAAAAACCATCGTGGATGTGCGCCCGTCCTGCATCCGCGTGCCGTTCACATCCAGCGTGATCCCAAGGTTTTGCGGATCAGGCACCTGATCGCGCGTTACCAGCCACGGACCGATTGGCCCGAACGTGTCGCAGGATTTGCCCTTGGTCCATTGTCCTGTCAGCTTCATCTGGAAATCGCGTTCGGACAAATCGTTGCAAACGCAATAGCCCGCCACATAATCCAGCGCCGCTTCTTCGCTGACGTATTTGGCGCGCGTGCCGATGACGACACCCAGTTCCGCCTCCCAGTCGGTGGCGGTAGAGCCGCGCGGCAGCAGGATTTCATCGTTCGGGCCCGATATGGCCGAATTCGCCTTGAGAAACAGGATGGGGTGTTGCGGAATATCCATGCCAGACTCGGCTGCGTGATCGGAATAGTTCAAACCAATACACATGAACTTGCCAACATTTCCGACACAAGGACCGATGCGGGGGTTGCCCTCAATCACCGGCAAGGCATCGGTATCAAGCGCGCGCAACCGCGCCAGATCGGCGTCCGACAACATGGTCCCTTCGATATCGCGGACATGCGATGACAGATCCCTGATTTTTCCGACGTCATCCAGCAATCCCGGCCGCAACCGGCCATCCTGTTCAAAGCGTAACAGTTTCATAGTGGCGTTCTTTCTTTGTGCCCTTCCGTGTCGGGTGCAACTTTATTGCGCTTCGCGCGCCGCGTCAGCCAGAAAGTGGCGCGAGCACCGCCGCCGCCACTCTGCACAAGGGGCGCAAAGGTCACAAATACGCCCCAAGCGCGATTGGGCCTTGAACAAAAGGGGAAATGGCCTCATTTAAAGCGCGGTCCACACCTTCGTGGGCAAAACAACGATGGAGACAACATGGCCAAGGAAGATATTCTTGAATTCCCCGGTGTCGTGAAGGAACTCCTGCCAAATGCGACATTTCGGGTCGAGCTTGAGAATGGCCATGAAATCATCGCACACACGGCAGGCAAGATGCGCAAGAACCGCATCCGCGTTCTGGCTGGCGACAAGGTGCAGGTGGAAATGACACCTTATGATCTGACCAAGGGGCGGATCAACTACCGCTTCAAATAACCCTGTGCCCGCATCCCGAAATGCGGGGCGCGGTTTTCCGACAGGATGCGGACGGGGTACCATATGAAGTTTATTCTGGGATCAGGCAGCCCGCGCCGCAAGGAATTGCTGGCGCAGATCGGCGTTGTGCCTGATGCCATCCGCGCGCCCGACATCAACGAAGACCCCCACCGCGGCGAGCTGCCCCGCCGCTATTGCGTGCGCATGGCGCGCGAAAAGGTCATGGCGGTCAAGGCCGGTGCCGATGAGGTTGTACTGTGTGCCGACACCACCGTCGCTTTGGGCCGCCGGATCCTGGGCAAGCCCGCGGATGCAGGGCAAGCCGCGCAGTTTCTGCTGGCCCTGTCCGGGCGGCGCCACCGCGTGATCACGGCGGTGGCCGTGCGCAAGGGCGATCGGGTCTGGGAACGCGATGTAGTTTCAACCGTAAAGATGAAACATCTGTCAGATGCGGAACTGAACGCCTATATCGCCAGCAACGACTGGCAGGGCAAGGCGGGCGGCTACGGCATTCAGGGGCCGGCGGGTGCGCTGATCCCTTGGATATCGGGATCATTCACCGGCATTGTCGGGCTGCCATTATGTGAAACCGCCGGGCTGTTGCAGGCCGCAGGCGTACCAGTTTACGGAGCAGACACATGAAGGGACGCATGATCCTGCTGGACCATATCGGCGCAGTCGAAGCTGCCGTGCTGATGATTGACGGGCAACTGGACGATCTGCTGGTCGACAGCGAAACCGCCCCGCGTCCGGGCACCATATACCGCGCGCTTGCCGACCGCCCGATCAAGGGACAGGGCGGCATGTTTCTGAAAACCCCTGACGGGTCGGCGTTCTTGCGGCAGGTCAAGGGCCTGTCGCCGGGCCAGCCCATTCTGGTGCAGGTCACAGGATATGCCGAAGACGGCAAGGCCATTCCCGTGACCCAGAAAATCCTGTTCAAAAGCCGCTATGTGATCATCACCCCGGATGCGCCGGGCATCAATATCAGCAGGTCGATCCGCGATGACGATCTGCGCGATGCGCTGCTGGAAATCGCCCATGGCGTCATCGACGGCTCTGACATGGGCCTGATCCTGCGGTCGTCCTGTGCGGATGCGGACAGTGATGATATCGCATCCGACATTGAAACGATGGCCGCACTGGCCCGCGCAGTGATGGCCGATACGGTCGGGCCGGCCGAAAAGCTGGCCGAAGGTGACAGCCCGCACACGCTGGCCTGGCGCGACTGGGCGGACCCGGCGCAGGTGGTGCAGGACAAGGGCTGTTTCGCGCAAAACAGCGTGCTGGAGCAGATTAATACGCTGGCGTCCCCGCGCGTTCCGCTTGCCGGTGGCGGGGCACTGTTTATCGAACCCACCCGCGCGCTGGTGGCCGTGGATGTGAACACCGGGCCGGATACCTCCCTGGCTGCGGGGATCAAGGCCAACATGGCCGCCGCCAGGGCACTGCCGCGCCAGTTGCGCCTGCGGGGCTTGGGCGGACAGATCGTTCTGGATCTGGCGCCGATGCCGAAGAAAGACCGGCGCGCCTTTGAAACCAGCCTGCGCGCCGCGTTCCGCAGCGATCAGGTGGATACAACGCTGGTGGGCTGGACGCCGCTGGGCCATTACGAGCTGCAACGCAAACGCGCCCGCATCCCGACGAAAGAGGTGCTGACATGAGTTGCCCGATCTGCGGCAAGGTCACCGAAACCAAATACCGCCCTTTCTGTTCGCGCCGCTGCGCCGACCGCGATCTGGCCCAATGGTTCAACGGCGCCTATGCGATCCCGTCGCGCGATCCCGAAGACATTGAAAAGGCGATCGAGGAAACAGAAAAGGCCGCAACGAAACCCCATTGAACCAGGGCGAAAAAAGAGGCTGGACACCCCACCCCGCACGGCCTAGAACGCGTCCACCCGAAGGTGTTTCCTTCTCCCGTGCCCGGGTAGCTCAGGGGTAGAGCAGTGGACTGAAAATCCTCGTGTCGGTGGTTCAAATCCGCCCCCGGGCACCATTTTCCAAAAACCCCGTTAGTCTGATCCAGTTTTGGTCAACCACCAACCGTATCGCAGCGACAGTAACGGCGCCTCATGAAAGCGAACTGGCGGTTTGGGCGGCCTCGAACTGGGTCAGGAACACCTGTCCGGACAGATGATCCAGAAACCGGGAGCGTTGCAGCCGGTCCATCACCGGGCCTTTGACCTCTGACAAGTGCAGCAGCACGCCCATTTCGCGCAACCTTGTGTTTATGGCCTCAAGCGATTCAAGGGCGCTCAGGTCGATTTCGTTGATGGCAGTGCATTGCAGGATCACGTGCTTTATCTTCGCATCGCCCGCCACGCGAGTCTGGATGCGGTCTTCCAGAAACCGTGCATTGGCGAAAAACAGGCTTTCATCCACGCGCAGCGCCAGCACGCTGGGATCGGTTTTCACCTTGTGGCGCAGGATGTTGCGAAAATGCTCTGTGCCGGGCACCAGCCCGACCTCGGCGATGTGCGGGCGCGAGGATTTGTAGAGATGCAGCAGGATCGACAGGCCGACGCCCGCAGACACGCCTGCTTCGACACCGATGCCAAGGGTGACAAGGATGGTTGCCAAAACGGCGGAAAAGTCCGCTTTGGAATAGGCCCAGCTGCGGCGCAGGATGCTGAAATCGACAAGGCTTAGCACAGCGACGATGATCGTGGCTGCCAGCGTCGCCTGAGGCAGGAAATAGATCAGCGGCGTCAGCGCGACGGCGGCGATGGCCAGCCCGATTGCGGTAAACGCCCCGGCGGCGGGAGTTTCGGCACCGGCGTCGAAATTCACAACCGACCGAGAAAACCCGCCCGTTACCGGAAATCCACCTGTTAATGAGGCCCCGATGTTGGCGGCCCCCAGCCCGATCAGTTCCTGATCGGGGTCAATGCGCTGGCGCTTCTTGGCGGCCAGGGTCTGGGCGACCGAAATCGATTCAACAAAACCGATGATCGAAATCAGAAAGGCAGGCAACAAAAGCTGGCGTAGCAGATCGGGCGCCAGTGCGGGCATTGTCAAGGGCGGCAGGCTTTGGGGAACGTCCCCGACAATCCGCACACCCTGATCGTGCAAGCCGAAAAGCCAGACGGCAAGCGTTGTCAGCACCACAACGAAAACCGGGCCGGCCTTGGTTGCAATATCTGCAAGGGTTTTGCCCAACCCAAGCCCGATCAGCGCCGGTTTCAACCCGTTGCGAATACCAAGCAAGACCACGGTCGCGGTGATGCCGATGATCGCTGTCTTCCCGTTTGTTTCTGGCAGATGTTCGATCAGTGACGCAACAAGTGCGACCAGAGTGTGGCCTTGCGCATCGACGCCCAGAATATGCTTGATCTGGCTGGCCGCGATGATCAGGCCAGAGGCTGTGATAAATCCGGAAATGACGGGATGGGACAGAAAATTGGCCACAAAACCGAGGCGGAAAATGCCCATGGCCAGCAGGATCAGACCTGACAGGGCCGCAAGGCTTAGCGCGGCGGCCGCGTACCCCATCGTGCCCTGTTCCACGATATTGCCCAAGGCCGCAGCAGTCATCAGCGACACAACCGCAACCGGCCCCACTGCCAATGCCTTGCTGGTGCCAAAGACGGCATAAAGCAGGATCGGAGCGATTGAGGCGTAAAGCCCGGCTTCGGGTGGCAGACCGGCCAGCAGCGCATAGGCCAGAGATTGCGGGATCAGCATGATCGTCACGATCACGGCGGCAATCAGATCTTTGGCCAGCGTGATACGGTTATAGCTGCGCCCCCAGTCAAGGATTGGCAGATAGCGGGTCAGGGAAAAAGGCATGATGGATCGGCTTGGGTTGGAATGATGTTGTCACTTTCTCTGCGACCGTGGATATCCGCATTGATCTGGCGCAAAAGCATGCGGGCTACGGCGGCCATCACGTCCTTTAATGTTTTTGCAACGGACCCGGCTCTCCGGATCTGCCGTTTCCGCCCCGGACAGTGGTGTGCTGGTTCACGATGTGCGACCAGCATGCCAGAAAACGCCAACACCCGATTGATCAAACGCAAATCGTCCGCCGCGCAGATAGCTCCTGCATCGCAATACAATCAACAGTTGCCCCGACTTTTTCCAATCTGCGCTTTCCGGACACAACCCAACGTTGCTACCTTTAATTGTCGCAAAATTGGAAACAATAAGGGTCGAACGATTAAAAAATCACCATTCTTGCAACCAATCAAAAGGTAACGTGCGGAATTATCGCGAAAACTTGTGGAATATTGGTTTGTGACGCTATATTGGAAACAGAGAACGCAGAATACGTGCAAAGTGTGCTGGATTGCGATTGGGGTTAAGGCCTGAATACATGAATAAGATGAAAACGTTGCTGCTGGCAGTGCCGGCTATTCTGGTTGCACCTTTTGCGGGTGCGGCAACTCTTGGGTTCACCGGCAGCCCCGAAGTGATCGAAACCGTTTCCGGCTTCAATCCGTCGCCGGACGTCACACTGGATACGCCCCTGACAGCCTATTCAACCGTGGCCGGCAACACGTTAAGCGGCGGTCTGAACCTGACGCTGGCGTCGGGTGAGCGGGCGACGATCAGTTACACCGTACTGGGTCAGGAATCAGGCTTTTTCAACTATCTCGTGGTCGAAGGTTCGAATATTCCCGAAACCTCAACCGGCTTGACGACCCTTGCGTCGATGACATCAAGCGGGCTGCTGGATTTCGGCTTTGCCTCGAACCGCCAGTTCGGTACTTCGGACGGGCCGACGCTTGCGATCATCAATGGTGGCGTTTCAGATATCAGCACATACAAGCTGGGCTTTGGGCAGATCGCTGAAACCTCTGACGGGTTTTCCGTCACGGCCTATTTCGGCGATGGCACAGGCGATTCCGATTTTGACGATATCGTCGCGCAAATCGATATCCAGATAACTGCCGTTCCGGTGCCTGCGGGTCTGGCACTGCTGGGTACCGGATTGCTGGGCTTTGGAGCGTTGCGCCGCCGTCGCAAAAGCTGAAAAACAGGGCCGTTCCAGTGAAACGGGACAGCCCATTCCTTTTGCCCTAAATTCGGGTGTACGGCACACCTTCCCCTTCACAGACAGCCTGATGCGCATAACGCCCTGCCCTGCGGGGTGTTTTGACATGTAAACCTTTGTGCGCACTGCATTGCACCATTCCTTCAAGCATAAAATATTTCAACTTGAAGAAATACCGCTGTCGGCCTATCCTTTTGCCTGTCGGACAGCTGTGTCCCGATCCAACAGATGCAGGAGATCAGATGCGAATTGCGGTTCTTGGCGGCGGTCCGGCGGGTCTTTACTTTGCGATTTCGATCAAGCTGCGCAAACCGGACACCGAAGTGGTTGTGTTCGAGCGGAACAAACCTGATGACACGTTCGGCTGGGGCGTTGTCCTTTCGGATGAAACCCTTGATAACCTTGCGCAAAACGATCCTGAAAGCGCCAAAGTCATTCGCGATCATTTTGCCTATTGGGATGATATCGCCGTGCATCACCAGGGGCAGAAAATGTTGTCCACCGGTCACGGATTCTGCGGCATCGGGCGCAAACGTCTGTTGCTGATCCTGCAACAGCGGGCCCGTGATCTTGGGGTGGATCTGCGGTTTGAAACCCAGATCGAGGCGGCGGGCGATTACGCCGCCGACTATGATGTCGTGGTCGCGGCCGATGGGTTGAATTCACGTACGCGAATGGATTTTGCGGATACGTTCAAACCCGATATCGACATGCGCACCTGCCAGTTCGTCTGGCTGGGCACACACCAGAAATTCGACGACGCGTTCACCTTTATCTTTGAAGACACCGACAAGGGCTGGGTGTGGGCCCATGCCTACCAGTTTGACGACGACACGGCGACTTTCATCGTGGAATGCAGCCAGGCCACGTTTGACGCCTACGGCTTTGCCGATATGTCGCAGGCACAAAGCATCGCGGTGTGCGAAAACATTTTCAAGGATCATCTGGGCGGTCACGCGCTGATGACCAACGCCAACCATATACGCGGATCGGCCTGGATCAGGTTCCCCCGCGTTTTGTGCGAAAAATGGAGCCACGACAACATCGTGCTGCTGGGGGATGCGTCTGCCACGGCGCATTTTTCCATCGGATCCGGCACCAAGCTGGCGCTGGAAAGCGCGATTGCGCTGGCCGATTACCTGACCACCAGCCCAACCTTGCAGGATGCGTTCGCCCGTTACGAGGACGAGCGCAGGCTGGAAGTGTTGCGTCTGCAATCGGCGGCGCGCAATTCGGTCGAATGGTTCGAAGATGTCGAACGTTACTTGCATCTTGATCCGGTGCAGCTGAATTATTCCCTGCTGACGCGATCCCAGCGGATCAGCCATGAAAACCTGCGCGAACGCGATCCTGCGTGGCTGGCCAGTGCCGAGGCCTGGTTTCAGGAACAGGCGGGGGCCGCCCCCGAAACACCTGCACGCGCACCAATGTTCGCACCGTTCCGGCTGCGTGACATGCAGCTGAAAAACCGCATCGTCGTATCGCCAATGGCGCAGTACAAGGCGGTGGATGGCTGCCCGACAGACTGGCACCTGATCCATTACGGTGAACGCGCCAAGGGCGGGGCCGGATTGCTGTATACCGAAATGACTTGCGTGTCAGATACCGGCCGGATCACGCCGGGGTGCCCCGGATTATATGCCCCCGAGCACGAAGCCGCCTGGGCACGGCTGAACAGTTTTGTACATTCAGAGACGCAGGCCAAGACCTGCTGCCAGATCGGCCATTCGGGGCGCAAGGGATCAACCTGCGTTGGCTGGGACGGGATGGATAAACCGCTGGAGGCAGGCAACTGGGATCTGATTTCAGCCTCGCCCATTGCTTGGTCGGATGACAACGCAACGCCACGCGCCATGAGCCGCGAAGACATGGACATGGTGCGCGACCAGTTTGTTGCGGCCGCACAGATGGCAGAGCGCGCCGGGTTTGACATGATCGAATTGCACGCGGCGCACGGATACCTGATTTCGTCCTTCATTTCGCCGCTGTCCAACGTCCGGAAAGATGAATATGGCGGATCGCTAAAGAACCGGATGCGATATCCGATTGAAGTCTTCGCGGCCATGCGCGCCGTCTGGCCGGATGCCAAACCGATGTCAGTACGGATTTCGGCCAACGACTGGGCGGGCGAAGATGGGATCACCCCCGAAGACGCGGTGCAAATCGCGCAGATGTTCGAAGCGGCGGGCGCCGATATCATCGACGTCTCTGCTGGCCAGACCTCGACCGGGGCGCAACCGGTTTACGGGCGCATGTTCCAGACGCCGTTTTCAGATCGTATCCGCAATGAAACCGGGATCAGAACCATGGCGGTGGGCAATATTTACGAACCGGATCACGTGAATTCGATCCTGATGGCGGGGCGCGCCGATCTGGTGTGTCTGGCCCGCCCGCATCTGGCCGATCCCTACTGGACGCTACACGCCGCAACCGACATCGGCGACCGGCGCGAACACTGGCCCTTGCCCTACGAGGCGGGGCGCGATCAGGCGTGGCGACTGGCCGACCGGCAGGCCGAAACGGTGGACAAGGTATGAGACAGGTATTGGTTACAGGGGGCGGATCGGGCATCGGGCGCGCCATTGCGCGCGATTTTGCAAAAGCGGGCGATCACGTCACGATCACCGGGCGGCGCATGGCAGCATTGCAGGAAACCGATGACGGGCGCGGCATGACCTGCATCACTGCGGATGTTACGAACGAGAATGACGTGACCGCGCTGTTTGACACACGTTTTGATGTGGTGATTGCCAATGCCGGGGCAGGCAAGGCCGCCAAACTGGCCGAAACCAGCCTAAAACACTGGACTGAAACGATAAACGTCAATCTGACCGGCACGTTCCTGACCTTTCGCGGTGCACTGGCGCAGATGCAGGACGGCGGCCGCCTGATTGCCATCGGGTCCATTGCCAGCCTGAAAGGGGCCGCCAATATCGGCGCCTATGCTGCGGCGAAACACGGTGTGCTGGGCCTTGTCCGGTCGCTTGCCATCGAAGTGGCGGGCAAGGGCATCACCTGCAACGCGGTGTGCCCAGGCTATGTCGAAACCGACATGGCCGAGGCTGCTGTGAGCGGGTTGATGGCACGTTTCGATATTGATCGCGCAGCGGCAACGGCCAAAGTGGTTGCGGGCAATCCGGTACGCCGGATGATCACACCGGACGAGGTTGTGGCAGCGGTGCGGTTTCTGGCCTCGCCAGAGGCATCAATGGTGAATGGCCATGCGCTGTCTGTTTCAGGAGGTGAGGTATGAAACCCGACCGTGCACGACTGACCAACCCCGGCCCCGCTTCGAAAGACCGTCTGCGTCTGTGGCTGCGTCTGCTGAAAACAACCCGTCAGGTCGAGGCGCAATTGCGTGAAAACCTGCGGTCGGAGTTTTCATCCACCCTGCCCCGCTTTGACGTGCTGGCGGCGCTGTCACGGTTCGAGTCCGGATTGAAGATGAGCCAACTTTCAGGCGTCTTGCGGGTGTCCAACGGAAATGTCACCGGCATTGTCGACCGTCTGGTGCAAGACGGGCTGGTGATTCGGGTGCCGGTAGAAGGCGACCGGCGCGCATGGCTGGTGCGGCTGACGCAAAAGGGGCGCGAGGATTTCGCCGCGCAGGCCGCAGCCCATGAAAGATGGATAGACGCGATGCTGGCCGAGTTCAGCGCCGAGGACGCTGCCCGCATCGGGGCCCGACTGGACGCGCTGTCAGAGACGTTGGGAGAGGGCGAACCATGAGCGCACGCAGCGACACAAAACACTTTCTGTGCTGGATCGAAAACGGCATCGCGACCGTATCGCTTGACCGGCCCGACCGGAAGAACCCGCTGACCTTTGACAGCTACGCGGAATTGCGCGACTGGTTTCGCGATCTGGTCTATGCCGACGATGTGAATGCGGTTGTCTTTGCATCGAACGGGGGCAATTTCAGTTCGGGCGGCGATGTGCATGACATTATCGGCCCGTTGACCCGGATGAGCATGAAGGAATTGCTGGCCTTTACCCGCATGACCGGCGATCTGGTCAAGGCCATCGTGAATTGCGGCAAACCGGTGATTGCCGCCGTGGATGGCGTGTGCGTGGGCGCAGGTGCGATCATTGCGATGGCATCCGATCTGCGCATCGCCACACCCGCAGCAAAAACCGCGTTTCTGTTTACCCGCGTCGGGCTGGCGGGATGCGATATGGGGGCCTGCGCGATCCTGCCACGGATCATCGGACAGGGCCGTGCGGCGGAACTTTTGTATACCGGGCGCAGCATGAGCGCCGAAGAGGGCGAGCGCTGGGGGTTTTTCAATGCGGTTGTGGCGGCAGACGCTTTGGACGCTGCCGCACAGGACATGGCGGCGCGCATCGCTTCGGGGCCGAATTTCGGGCATATGATGACCAAGACGATGCTGGCACAGGAATGGTCGATGTCCATCGAACAGGCCATCGAGGCCGAGGCGCAGGCGCAGGCGATCTGTATGCAGACGGCCGATTTCGAGCGCGCCTATAATGCGTTCGTGGCCAAGGAAAAACCTGTGTTCGAGGGGGATTGAGATGGCCGGGCGCAACCACGAATGCGGGCATTGCGGGCCGGCGGCGGAGCCTCCGGCGGGGATATTTTCCAACAGAAGAAGCAGGGGCGCGTAGATGGCAGACCGGAGTTTCCTGAACTGGCCGTTTTTCGAGGCGCATCACCGGACGCTGACGGTTGAGCTGGATCAGTGGGCATCGGGTGCTGTCACGAACATCGATCACAGCGATGCAGATGCCACCTGTCGCGCGCTGGTTGGTGCGCTGGGGGATGGCGGGTGGTTGCAGCATTCCGCGATTGATCCTGAGGCGGGGGGCGGGGGCGCGCTGGATGTGCGCCGCCTGTGTCTGATCCGCGAAACGCTGGCGCGTCATGACGGGCTGGCCGATTTTGCCTTTGCGATGCAGGGGCTGGGCACCGGCGCGATTTCCCTGTTCGGCACGCCCGAGCAGAAGGCTGCGTGGTTGCCGCACACGCGCGCGGGCAAGGCGCTGTCGGGGTTTGCCCTGACCGAGCCGCAATCCGGATCGGATGTGGCCAACAGCACGATGACCGCTAGGGAGGATGGCGGCGATTTTGTGATGAACGGCGAAAAGACGTGGATTTCCAATGGCGGCATTGCCGATGTCTATACCGTGTTTGCCCGCACCGGAGAGGCTGAGGGCGCGCGCGGATTATCGGCCTTTGTGGTGCCCGCCGACACGCCCGGCCTTGAAGTGGTGGCACGGCTGGATACGATTGCGCCGCATCCGCTGGCGCATCTGCGCTTTGCCGATTGCCGCATTCCGGCCAGCGCGCTGATCGGGACGCGTGGCGCGGGATTTCGTATTGCGATGTCGGTGCTGGACGTGTTCCGCCCCACCGTCGCGGCGGCGGCACTGGGCTTTGCGCGCCGCGCGCTGGACGAGGCGTTGGCGAGGGTCACACAGCGCCATGTGCAGGGCGCACCGCTGTTTGATCTGCAAATGGTGCAGGGCCATATTGCCGATATGGCGCTGGACGTGGATGCCAGTGCTTTGCTGATTTACCGCGCGGCCTGGGCCAAGGACAGTGGCGCACCCCGTATCAGCCGCGAGGCCGCGATGGCCAAGCTGTTTTCGACCGAACAGGCGCAAAAGGTGATCGACACGGCGGTGCAGCTACATGGCGGCGACGGCGTGAAATCGGGGCAGATCGTTGAACGGTTATACCGCGATATCAGGGCCTTGCGGATATACGAGGGCGCCAGCGATGTGCAAAAAGTGATCATCGCGCGCCAGACGCTGGATGCTTATCAGGGGGACTGACATGCTTGGACCATCTGCCCATACCGACACGTTTGCGCGCGACAACCTGCCGCCCGAGACGGAATGGCCCGATTTTCTGTTGGACGGGTTTGCATACCCGGAGCGTCTGAATGTCGGGGTCGAACTGACCGACAGAATGGTGGACCGCGGGTTTGGCGACAATACAGCGCTGATCGGGAACGGGCGGCGGCGCACCTATAAGGAACTGTCGGACTGGACCAACCGCCTGGCCCACGCGCTGGTGGACAATCTGGGCATCAAGCCGGGCAACCGGGTGCTGATCCGGTCGGCCAACAATCCGGCGATGGTGGCCTGCTGGCTGGCCGCGACCAAGGCGGGGGCGGTGGTGGTGAACACCATGCCGATGCTGCGCGCGGGCGAATTGGGCGCGATCGTGGACAAGGCCCGGATCACCCATGCGCTGTGCGATACGCGGCTGATGGATGAAATGGCGATTTGTGCCAAGGCCAGCAAGACGCTGAAAACTGTCGCAGGCTTTGACGGCACATCGAACCATGATGCCGAACTGGACCGGCTGGCGCTGGAAAAGCCGGTGAAATTCGATGCCGTGGACACCGGGCGCGATGATGTGGCTTTGCTGGGCTTCACATCCGGCACCACCGGATCGCCCAAGGCCACGATGCATTTCCATCGTGACCTGCTGATCATAGCAGACGGGTATGCCAAAGAGGTGCTGAACGTTACCCCCGAGGATGTGTTCATCGGATCGCCGCCTTTGGCCTTTACCTTCGGTCTGGGCGGACTGGCGGTGTTTCCGTTGCGGTTCGGGGCGGCGGCGACCCTGCTGGAAACCGCATCGCCCCCGAACATGATTGAAATCATTGAAAAATACAAAGCCACCGTATGTTTCACCGCGCCCACAGCGTACCGGTTCATGCTGGCCGCGATGGACAAGGGCGCCGATCTGTCGTCGCTGCGCGCCGCCGTGTCTGCGGGGGAAACATTGCCTGCGCCGGTTTACCATGACTGGATCGAAAAGACGGGCAAACCGATGCTGGACGGGATCGGCGCCACGGAACTGCTGCATATCTTCATTTCCAACCGGTTTGACGATCATGCACCTGCCTGCACCGGCAAACCGGTCACGGGTTACGAGGTCAAGATCATCGGGCCGGACGGTGAAACCCTGCCCGATGGCACGGCGGGGCGGCTGGCCGTGCGCGGGCCGACTGGGTGCCGTTACCTCGATGATGCGCGCCAGCGCGATTACGTGCAGGACGGGTGGAACATTACCGGCGACAGTTTCGTGCGCGACGAAAGGGGCGCGCTACATTTCGTGGCGCGCAATGACGATATGATCGTGTCCAGCGGATACAACATCGCCGGTCCCGAGGTCGAGGCCGCATTGCTGGCCCATGCGGCGGTAGCCGAATGCGCGGTGATCGGCGCGCCGGATGCCGCACGCGGATCGATTGTGCAGGCGCATGTGGTTCTGGCCGAAGGGCACAGAGGCGATGCGGACCTGATCAAAGCCTTGCAGGATCACGTCAAGGCGGTGATCGCACCCTATAAGTACCCGCGCAGCATCGTGTTTACCGATGCGTTGCCCAAGACCCAGACCGGCAAGATCCAACGCTTTCAGCTGCGGAAAGACGCGCCATGACGGGCCACGTCTTTGCCTTTGCGCAAAAAGTGCTGTTCAAACATTGCGATCCGGCGGGCATCGTATTCTATCCGCGCTATTTCGAGATGATGAACGATTGTGTCGAAGCGTTTTTCAGCGACGCGCTGAACGCCCCGTTCGAAGACCTGCACCGCACGGGCGCAACGCCGACGGTGACAATTGAAACCACCTTTCCCGCGCCCAGCCGTCACGGTGATGAACTGATCATCGAATTGCGGATTGTGCGGCTTGGCACCAGCAGTCTGGGCCTGAAAATGCAGGCGTCCTGTAATGGCGACATACGATTTGAAACCACATCCACCCTTGTCAAAGTCGATCGGGACGGACGGCCCGACCCGTGGCCACCCGCGCTGCGCACGGCACTGGCCCCCTATCTAGGAGACACCACATGACCCACAAAACCATTCAGCCAGAAGGGTGGGCCCCGGCCAAAGGCTATGCCAATGCCATGCTGACCGAGGACGGGACGCTGTATGTCGGCGGGCAGATCGGCTGGACTGCCGAACAGGTTTTTGAAACCCATGATTTCATCGGACAGATGGAACAGGCCCTGCGTAATATCGTGGATATTGTCGAAGCATCGGGCGGCACGGTTGCAGACATCACCCGCCTGACGTGGTTCATCATCGACAAACAGGAATATCTGGCCAAACAGCGCGAGGTCGGAGAGGTTTATCGCCGCGTGCTGGGGCGGCATTTTCCGGCCATGTCGATGCTGGTGGTGGCCGGATTGATCGAAGACGAGGCGCTGCTTGAAATCGAAGCCACGGCAGTGATCAGACCGAAACGGTCATAAACCCTCAGCCGCCGCGCTTTTCGGCAATCGCGCGGGCGCGGGCATGGGTTGCGGCAATCTCTTCGGGGCGGGCCTGCTGGCCGGTAAACCCCAGCAGATACATCGGCACCATACGGTTTCGTTCTTCCATGGATTCCTGCAAATCGGCATCGTCATAGCCGATCTGGGTGAAATACAGGATACGCGCGCGGGTTTCCGCCTCGAGCGGATCATAGCCGTAACGCAGGAACATATCGGTCAGCGCCTGCAGGCGTGCGGCGTTCGAACGATCCAGAACGCGGCGCACCTTGCCCGAACTGCGCGCCCAGGCCCGCACCGCGAAATCCAGCGCGGTATTGAACAGATCGGGATCAATGACACATTCAAAGACGTTGCACACCGCGCCTGTGATCGTTTCGGCAGGTTGGCTGGCCTTGGCGACCAATGCGGCGGTATTGGTGTTTTCCCAATCCAGCAAAAGCGCATCGAGCAGGTCCTGGCGACTTTTGAAATACCAGTAGAAACTTGAGCGCGACACGCCCAGCCGGTCGCCCAGCGCCAGAACCTTGACGTGTTCGACCCCGTCGGAAATCAGCACATCCTTGGCCACGTTCAGCCAGTCCTGTTTCGTGACCTTGATGTTCCCGACAAGGGGTTCCTTGTCGGGGTCGTCGCGGTGCAGCAGCGGTGTGACCTTTGATTTCGCCATTGCGTCAGCTTTCTGGCGGGGCGCCGCCAGCGGCGGTGCGCGCGGCGATATCGGCCAGCAGCCGTTCATGGGCAGCGCCGTCAATGGCAGGCCCTGTATCTTCGGCCAGAATACGCTGCCACATTGCTGTGGCGCGGGTGTTGGCATCCAGCGCGCCACGCTCTGTCCAGGTGCCGAAATTTGACAGATCGCCGATCAGCGGTTCGTAAAATTCGGTCTGGTAGCGTTCCATCGTATGGGCGCAGCCAAAGAAATGCCCGCCCGGTTGCACTTCGGCCAGCGCGTCCATGGCAATATCCGCGTCATCGGCTGACGTATTGGCGCAGATTTCGGCAACCATCTGCAACACTTCCATATCGGTGATCAGCTTTTCATAGGATACCGTCAGGCCGCCTTCCAGCCAGCCTGCCGAATGGATCACGACCGTTGCGCCCGCCAACAGGCAGCCCCACACGCCAAACTGCGTTTCATTGGCCGCCTGTGCATCGTTGATATTGGCCGCGCTGCCACTGGCGCAGCGCCACGGCAGCCCCAGCTTGCGCGCCAGTTGCCCGGCGACAATGCTGGCCTTGAAATGTTCCGGCGTGCCAAAGGCCGGCGCACCCGATCTCATATCGACGTTCGATGTGAACGTGCCATAGCAGACAGGCGCGCCGGGATTGGCAAGCTGGGTCAGCGCAATCGCCGCCATCGCTTCGGCGTGGGACAGGGTCATCGCGCCCGCCACAGTGATCGGGGCCATCGCCCCCATCAGGGTGAACGGCGTTACGATTGAAACCTGCCCGGCCTTGGCGAAATCGATCAGGCCCTGCGCCATCGGAATGTCGATCTGGCGCGGAGAATTGGTGTTGATGATGGTATAGCAATGCGAATTGGCGTGAAATTCCGCATCTGTAAGGCCGCGAAAATCACGCAGCATTTCAAAGCTTTCGCGCACTTGCGGCGTGCCACGGGCAAACACGAACGGTACCTTGTCTGTCAGGCTCAGCTGCGCGTCGAGAGTTGCGTAGTGTCGCAGATGCATGGGTACATCCTGCGGTTCGACCAGCGGCGGCACCATGTGCAGCACGTCAAAATGCTGGGTCAGGCGGATCAGTTCCCGGAAATCACGTTCCGATCCGGGGCGGCGCCCGCGTTCCAGATCGGTAGCGTGCGGCGCGCCTGCACCGGGCTGGAAAATCAGGTTGCCCAGTTCCATCACGATATCGCGGTCGCGCACGGCGGCCATCACCGGAAAGGATTTCGGCGCGGTGGCCAGAGCGGCGGTGATAATTTCGCGCCCGATGAACACCATTTCCGCGCTGTCATCCACCTTGGCCCCTGCGGCGCGGTAAAGCGCGCGCGCCTCGGGCAGCAGCACCTTGATGCCCAGCGTTTCCAGCAGGGTCAGCGATGCCTCGTGGATCGCCTCGATCCGGTCCTCGCTGAACAGCGACATCATTGGAAACGGATTGCGCAGATTGCGGTAATCCGTTTTGCGCGTGACGGGCGGGGCATCGTTGCGCGATCTGCGCGACCTTCGCCGCCCCGTGGTTGCGTCGCGCTCCGGGCTGTCTAACTGTGTCATGCGCGCATGGCCTTTCCGGTTGGATCATAAGGAGATGGTGCAATCACCCGCGCGGCGCGTTCCACCCCGACAACGTGCACCGACAGGTCGGTTCCGACAGCCGCATGTGCCGTATCGACCAGCGCCATGGCCAGCGATTTTCCGATGGTGTGGCCATATCCGCCCGAGGTAACGAACCCGATCTGCGCGCCGTCGGCCCAGATCGGTTCATAGCCGCTGGCGTCCGCACCATCGGCGTCGATCTCCAGCGTGACCTGTACCTGCGCCGGCCCGTTTCCGTCGCGCTCCGCCATCGCCGCTTTGCGCCCGACGAAATCGCCCTTGTCCCAGTCGATCCAGCGATCCATTCCGGTCATGCCCGGCGTGTAGGCCTGAGTGAATTCCGCCGACCAGATGCCAAAGCTTTTTTCGATCCGCAGGCTAAGCAAGGCGTTGAACCCGTATTCACGGATATTCTGGTCTGCCCCCGCCTTGAGCAATGCCTGCCGCAGCGTCGCGTGATCGCCCGCGCGGCAATGGATTTCATACCCCAGTTCGCCCGTGACGGACAGGCGGCCAACCTTGGCGCGGATCAGGCCGATATCAAAGGCTCCGCAGCCCATGAACGGCAGTTCACCGATGGGGCCATCCGTCAGCTTTTCGATCACCGCGGCCGATTTCGGCCCTGACAGGGAAAATCCGGCGGTGTCTTCGCCCAGATCACGCAGATGAACGCCATCATCCATATGATCGTTGAACCAGCGCATGTGCCAGGCGCGCAGATAATAGCTGCCCATGATCCACCAAGTTCCATCGCCCCAGTTGAATACCGTCAGATCGCCCTTTAGGCGGCCGTTTTCGCCCAGCATCGGGGCCAGACGTGCGCGCCCCGGTGCGGGCAGGCGGCTGGCCATGATCCGGTTCAGCCAGGGTTCGGCGTTGGGGCCGGACACCTCGAACCGGGAAAAGCCCGAGATATCGAGCAATCCGACATCTTCGCGTACCGCACGACATTCATCCGCGACGATCCTAAACGCGTTCGAACGTTTGAGTGACGGTGTCTCGCGGAACCCCGGTTCGGCAAAGTAAAGCGGCACCTCTAGATCCCAGCTGACACCCCACTGGCAGCCCGCCGCCGTCATCGCGTCATGCGCACCCGACGTTTTCAGCGGGCGGCCCGCCGGCAGTTGTTCGTTGGGATAGGTCATCACGAAGCGGCGGGTGTAAAACTGGCCGGTGGTTTCCTTGATGTATTGCTTGTTTTCCGCAAACGTCCCGTAGCGCGCAACGTCCATGCCGTAAACGTCTGCTTCGGGTTCACCGGTTATGATCCATTCGGCCAGCGATTTGCCCACGCCCCCGCCCTGCAGGAACCCGGCCATCACGGCGCAGGCGGTCCAGTAGCTGCGCTTGCCCGGCACCGGCCCGACCAGCGGGTTACCATCGGGGCTGAAGGTAAACGCGCCGTTGACCCACGTTTTAACGCCAACCTCTTGCAGGCAGGGATAGCGGTTAAAGCCCAGTTCCAGTTCGTGTTCGATGCGGTCGGGGTCTTCCTGCTGCAATTCGAACCCGTATTCCCACGGGGCGCCATCCATCATCCAGTGCTGGTGGTTCACCTCGTATATGCCCAACAGGACACCTTTTTGATCCTGTCGCAGATAGGTAAACCCCTCAAGATCCACGGTCATCGGCACTTCGAAATCGATCTCTTCCAGTTGCGGGATCGTGTCGGAAATCAGGTAGTGATGGTTCAGCGGCGAAACCGGCAGTTCAACACCGGCCATCCGGCCCACCTGTTTGGCCCAAAGTCCGGCTGCGTTGACCACGTGTTCACAATTGATCGTGCCTTTTTCAGTCACGACCTCCCAGCCGTTCAGCGTCTGGTTCAGTTCCAGAACGCGGTTGTGTTCGATCACCGTCGCGCCGCGTTTCTTGGCCGCGCCGGCATAGGCGTGCACCGTGCCTGTGGTATCGATATAGCCTTCTCGATCCGCCCACATGCCGCCCAGCAAGCCATCGCCTGACATGATCGGGTTCAGTTCAACCGCTTCTTCCACGCTGACAAGGCGGCAATCGTCGATCCCGATAGACTGGAACGTACGATAGGCCGATTGCAGCCATTCCCACCGATCCGGCGTGCCCGCCATGGTCAGACCGCCCGTCATGTGCAGGCCGATGTTCTGGCCGCTTTCCTTTTCAATCTCGCTTAGCAGATCGATCGTGTAAGCTTGAAGCTGCGCGATATTCGGGTCCGCATTCAGTGCATGGATGCCGCCAGCCGCATGCCAGCTTGACCCGGCTGTCAGAACCGAACGTTCAATCAGGCACACATCGCTCCAGCCCATTTTGGCAAGGTGATACAACACCGACGCGCCAACAACGCCGCCCCCGATCACGACAACACGGTAATGCGATTTCATGGCAGACTCCCTATGCGTTCAACCTTGCGTGATTCCGTTTCCGCAAGCATTGGACAATAGTGTCCATTTGAATTTTGAAATCAAGCTGCAAAAGCGACCTGCACAGGCAGACCGCCGACAAGTGCCGATCAGTTGTTTTTGGCGTTTTGCGGGCCCGCAACCTCGCGCAGCAAATCAAACTTTACGCGTGTCGCGCTGACCTGCCGGTAAAAGGCAATCAGGAAACTGGTGGGGCCGCGCAACCGGTCCAGACCGATGGTCGCCGCCACGACGGTGCCCACATCCGTGCGCCCGTCCAGAACCAGCAATCCGCCGAGCGCCAACACTGCCACGGTTCCGGCGCCGTTGATCGCGCTTAGCAGGAATTTGGTCGACAGTTTCCAGATGAAAATGCTGCGCCGGGTTTCAAAAATCGCATCAAAATCATCCACCACGGATTGATTGACACGTTCCAGCCCTTCGGCAAGCGACTCGTCCGTGGCACGGCGCAACACATGAACCCGTTCGCCCACCAAACGGTTCACCTGTTTTTGCGTCCCCAGAACCAGAACAACCTGTGGCGCGATCATGCACAGGGCGATCGCCCCCAGAAAAGGCTGGGTTGATGCGATAAAGCCGACAACGCTGATCAATGTACCGAACTGAACCACAGGTTCGGAAAATGCGCTGCCGGTGAATTTGCCTAATTCTTCGGCCTCGGCCGAAATCATCGTGGCCAGCGTGCCGCCACGTTTGCTTTCGGTGAATGTTGCCTTGGCCTCCACCGCACCTTCGTAAATCCGGTTTCGCAGCAGCCGCGTGACATCTTCACCCAGAATACTGGCGCGGTATCCCATCAGCGCCTTCAGCCCCAGACTAAGCGTGATCATTCCCATCATGCCAAGGCACAGACGGATCAGATCACTGTTTTGCAGATCATTCCCTGTCAGCCCGTTGATGATATCCTTTTGATAACTAAGAGGAACAGCCGCCAATGCGGCGATGGCGAGGGACAGCAGGATCAGGACTATCTGACGTTTGCCGCTGACGCGCCAGATCGCGGAGTAAAGCTGGATCACTTCGGCCTCATTTATCACGAATGGTGTTTGAACTCTGTCGTGGAAACACCCAAAGCTCAAGGTTGCACAACTATGTTGAATTGCTTTGACAGCGCAAGTCGGGTCGGCCCATAGTTTACAATAATTCGAAAAGAGCGGGCGAATTCCGACGCGTTCTTTTTCGCCCCGCCAGTATAGTTGTCACGCCATGTCTTATTCCAAACTGTCTCTTCAGGCGCTTGAAATGTTCGAGGTGTTGTCGCGCAGCTTGTCGTTGCAAAAGACGGCGCAAACGATGGGGCTGTCGATCTCGTCTGTTTCGCATCACCTGAACCGGCTTGAGGATGAACTGGGCGTACGTCTGATCGACCGTGCGCACCGGCCAATGGTTCTTACGCCTGCGGGGCAGAATTTTTCTGCGCGCATCGAGGAAGGGCTGCGCCATATCCGGCTGGCCCAGTCGGAAACCGCGATTGGGGGCCTTTATCAGGCGCGGCAGTTGCGCATTGGTGTTATCGAAGATTTCGAAGGTAATATTGTGCCCGATCTGGTGATCAAACTGGCGCAGAACCTGCCGCGGCTGAAGCTGACGCTGCGCACACATCCCAGCCACGAAGCGATCAGTCTGGTCGAGTCCCGCGGCCTGAACCTTGCCATTGCCGCACGCAATCAGGGCACCGATCAGCGCCACGTGGCGCATGATCTGCTGCGCGATCCGTTTGTCATGGTCACACCAAAGTCGCTGGCGGCAGATAATGACACCTATCTTGGGGATGCCGCCGGTGTGCCGTTCCTGCGCTATAATCTGCAACACCAGATCGGCATGCAGATCGAAGCGCATCTGAAACGCAATGGCATCGCGCTGGCCAACCGCCATGAATTTGACAGCAACCAGTCGATCATGGGGCTGATCGCCCACGCTCAGGGATGGACCATCACCACACCTGTCGTGTTGATGCGAACCCAAAGGTTTCTGGACGACGTGAACGTGACCCCGCTGCCCCTCGCCGCGTTCGCGCGCACGATTTCATTGTTCGCAGAACCTGAACACAATGCCGAAACCGCGCTTGTGATTGCCACATTGCTGCGCCGGTTGATGCAGACTCATATCCTTGATCCCTGCCTGCGGCGCTATCCGTGGCTTGAGGACCGGTTGCGCCACAGCGATCAGGCCGCCTAGCGTTTCACGGGCAGGATTGGAAAGCGGTCCTTGATCGCACGGATTTGCCCCTGGGACAGATAATCGGGGTGGTGGCTGGCCAAAATCCCACGCGCCGCGTCGCGCGCCCTTTGCCAGATGTCCGGAGCGCCCTTTTCTGCCCAGGTGATCGGCGCATCGCGATCGGCCAGTTTGGGATAGAAATAATCCCGCTCCATCGCGTTGAATGTGTGGGACGAGCCCAGAAAATGCCCATCGCCCAGAACCGATTGCACAATTGCGCCGTATCCCAGCGTCTCTTCGTTCACTTCGATCCCGCGCAGGGCACGGTACACTGACGACAACATTTCATTGTCCAGAACAAATGCTTCGAAACTGGCCCCCAACAGCGATGCGGTCATGCCCGAGCTTTCATAGATCAGGTTGCCGCCACCCAATCCGGCAGCCAATGCCGTCAGCGCCTTTTCCGCACCGTATTGCGCATCGATTGCCTTGGCATCTGTCATGGACGCGGCAACACCGGATGGCAGGCCAAGCCAGTTCGATACCTGCGCCGAAGCCGCGTTGAGCACGGCGATTTCACCGCCCCCGCCCGCAAAAGCACCGGTGCGCAGATCAATCACCAGCGGCCAGTTGGAAAAGATCATCGGAAACCCCGGCCGGATCGCATGGACCATGACCAGCGAGGCCAATGTTTCCGCCAGCGATTGCGCAAGAAACCCGGCCAGCGTCGCCGGGGCTGTCGCGCCCGACTGTGCGGCGGTGATGCAGGACATGGGGATATTGTGCGCAATGCATTCATAAACGACATCCACCGCGTCTTCGCCATAGCGCATCGGTGAAATGACAGGGCTGATATGGGCCTTGATAAAGGGGCGTTTTGAAAACGCGCCCTCCCCGCCTGCGGCGATATCCAGCATCTGCACGATTGGCGCGACGTACTCGGCAAGGGTAAAGGAAGTTGCCGTTGGTTTGGTCGTGTTGCAGATCAGGGAAAAGGCGGTGTTCACATCCAGCTTGAAATTGTCGGGCACATCGGTGGCAACACAGCACCGTGTGAACCAGCTGACGTTTTCAAGCGTGTCCTGCAACCGTGTGAAATCATGCAAGTCCTGCAATGTCGACGGGCGGTAAAGCCGCGTTTCCAGATCCAGCGTTTGCACCGCCGCCCCGCCGGTGCCGAAATGCACCCGGTCGCCGCCCACCTCGATGGATCGCGTGTCGTCCCGCCCGTGCAGTACGAATTTCTTGGCAGCCGCCGCAATGGCGTCTTCGACAAGGGTGCGGGGAAAGCCCAGCCTGCCATTCGGCAACACCTGCGCGCCCGCTGCCGTCAGATCGTCGTAAAGGCGCGTCGGCACCTCGCCCATGCCCAGTTCGGCCAGCAATTTCAAAGCAGTGTCGTATATGGCCTGCACATCTTGGTCAGACAAAGGCCTGTACTGCCCGCCAACCTGCCCCGGCGGGCATGGATCGAACACCGGTTTGGCCGCGCGTTTTTCCAAACGCTGCGCGCGCCCGCCCGTGCGCTGCGATCCTGTCCTGTTGCCCATTGCGCTGTCTCCCTGCTCGGATCAAAGAAAAGGCGGGGCGGAGCAGCGGCGCAAGCCCGCACATGCGCCCGCAGATTTATCGAATATCAGTTCCGATTTTTTCGAAGGTATGCGCCGAAGCTTGACCAAGGGTGCATTTGACAGCGAATTGAACCCGACATTTTTTTCGGAGGCATCATGAAATCCCAGGTTCGCGTCGTCGTGATAGGCGGTGGCATCGCAGGCTGTTCAACACTTTATCACCTGACACAGGAAGGATGGAGCGATGTGATGCTGCTGGAACGCAATGAATTGACCAGCGGGACCACATGGCATTCGGCGGCGCAGGTGACCAATTTCGGGATGAACCAGACGATGGTGGGTCTGAAAACCCATTCGATCAACCTTTACAAGGAACTGGCGGAAGATCCGGAATATCCGATCAACTATCACCATGCCGATGGTGGTATCCGTCTGGCCAACACACCCGAACAGATGGAAGGCTATCGCCATTTCGCATCCATGGCGCGCGGCATGGGCGTGGAATTCGAAGTGATTGATGCAGATGAATGCGCCCGTCGCCATCCACTGATTTCAACCGATAACCTGCTGGGTGGCCTGTGGGATCCGCTGGATGGCGACATTGATCCGGCGCAACTGTGCCAGGCGCTGGCGCGGCGCGCGCGCAACGCAGGGGCCGAAGTGCACCGCAACACGCCTGTGACCGGCCTGACGCAGCACAAGGATCATTCCTGGACCGTGCACACCGAAAAAGGCGATGTGCGGGCCGAAATCGTGGTTAACGCCTGCGGCTACCGCGTGAACGAGGTGGGCGCGATGATGGGTGTGCACCACCCGGTGATGTCGATGGAACACCAGTATTTCCTGACCGAACCGATTGCAGCCATCGAAAACGCGGGGCACCGGATGCCGCTGCTGCGCTGTCCGATCAGCGATTATTACTGCCGTCAGGAAAAGAACGGTCTGCTGGTCGGGTTTTATGAACAGAACTGCAAGACATGGGGCATGGACGGGATCGATCCGAATTTCGTCAACGCCCTGTGCCCCGATGATCTGGATCGTGTGACGGATGTTCTGGAAGGTGCGTTTGCGCGAATGCCCGCATTGATGGAAACCGGCATTCATACGGTGGTGAATGGCCCGATCACCTACACGATCGACGGCGCGCCGCTGGTTGGCCCGATCCCCGGCAAACGCAATGCGTTCTGCATCATCGGCCTGCGCGCCGGATTGGGCGAAGGCGGCGGGCATGGCTGGCTGCTGGCGCAACAGATCGTACATGGCGAGGCGTGTTACGACACCTGGGTCACCGACCCGCGCCGTTTCACCGGCCATGCCAATGTGGAACTGACGGCCCTGAAGGCGATCGAGGATTACCAGAACGAATTCCGCTTTCATTTCCCGCATGAACACCGCCCTGCGGGCCGCCCGATGAAAACCACGCCACTGACGCCGGTTCTGGCCGCCGAAGGAGCCGCATTCGGCGTTGTGAACGGATGGGAGCGGGTTGAATACATCAAGCCGACACCCGATTTTCACGAAACCCACTGCTTTCGGTTCAACGAAGCGTTCGACGTGATCGCATCCGAAGTCGCGGCGGTGCAGAACGCGGTGGGCCTGACCGAAATCAGCGGGTTCAACCGCTACGAGATGACCGGTTCGGGTGCGCATGATTTTCTGGATAGGATGATCTGCGGGCGGGTCACCCGGGCGCGGGGCAAAGTGGGGCTGGGGTATCTGCTGAACCACAATGGCATGCTCAAGGCCGAGGCAACGATCGCCAATCTGCCGGATGGCCGCATCTGGTACGGATCGGCGGCAGCGGCGGAATACCACGATATGGACTGGTTGCAGATGCATCTGCGCGATGATGAAGACGTGCAGATCAGATCGCTGACCAATGACCACACGATTCTGGTGCTGGCCGGCCCCAAGGCGCGTGACGTGCTGTCTGCCGCATCGCGCGGCGACTGGTCGGCGGCGGCGTTTCCATGGCTGAGTGTGCGCGAGGCGTTTGTCGGGATTGCTCCGGCGATTGTCATGTCGGTCAGCTTTTCCGGCGAACTGGCCTATGAAATCCATGTGCCCAATGCGCAGCTTTACGCGGCCTACCTGGCGCTGCGCGCGGCGGGCAAGACGCACGGGCTGCGCCTGTTCGGATCACGCGCGGTCGAATCGATGCGGCTGGAAAAAGGCTACCTGCACTGGAAATCCGATATCCTGACCGAATTTGATCCCTATGAAACAGGGCTGGACCGGTTCGTATCCACAAAGAAAACCGATTACATCGGCGCTGCCGCACTGGCCGAACGCGCCGCAAACGGCCCGTCGCGCAAACTGGTCACGCTGGAGGTTGCCTGCAACACCGCCCCCGCCCATGGCGGCGCATCAGTGATGCAGGGCGACAGGGTTGTGGGCACCGTCACCTCGGGTGATTGGGGGCACCGCGTGGGCAAGAACCTTGCCCTTGCGTTCCTGCTGCCCGATCTGGCCGGTCTCGGCAGTACGGTCGACATTGATATTCTGGGCGAACGCTATCGCGCCACCGTGATCGCGCCGGGCCCATATGATCCCGACAATACGCGGGTGAAGGGGGCGTAAAATCGCGGTTCTGCGGCTGATGCGGATTTGAAGGAATGGTGTGGCGATCCCATCAGGACTCGAACCTGAAACCCTCTGCTTAGAAGGCAGATGCTCTATCCAGTTGAGCTATGGGACCTTTGGCCCCTTACTGCGACAAAGCCACCCGGCGATCAAGCCCCAAGGGGCTAATGGGTCCACGCGCCACGCCGACCGGTTGCAAAATTCTCGCCGTAACCGCCGGGGCGGATGTTGGGTTTGCGTTTTTTGGGTTCGAACACCTGCGCGTCGATGCCATGTTCGCGGGCATATTCCAGCGCAGCCTCTTTCGTGGGGAAATTCAGCCGCACCTGGCTTTGAGTGTCCGAGGACGATGTCCAGCCCATCAACGGGTCGACTTCGCGCGCGGATGCAGGTGCAAATTCAAGCACCCAGCCTTTGGTTTTCGCAGTGCCCGATGACATGGCCGTCCGGGCGGGCTGAAAGATACGTGCGCGCATCGCAAACTCCGTTTTTTGCGTGCCTTACATATGGGCAATTTGTGGGGGCTGGGCAAGGTCCGTTTTGCCGCGCATGGTGTGCAATCGGCATTTGCCGATGCGCCCTGCCCCGGCATTGCCGCCACATTCTGTGGGCAGGGACGTGTATTTGGGGCTTGAACCTTGGGCGAAACACCACAACCTTAGTGGTTCTGAACCGGAGCGCCCCATGTCCACGTCCCAACCTGAAACCGCCCTGCCGATGATGCATGCCCCTGCCCCCGATGTGCGCACCCGCGCCAAGCTTGAGGGCGGCATTCCCTTGCGCATGCAGACAGAGTTTTCCGCCGCGGGCGACCAGCCCACTGCCATCGCCGAACTGACCCAGGGCGTTAAAAACGGCGAGCGTGATCAGGTGCTGTTGGGGGCCACTGGTACAGGCAAGACCTTTACCATGGCCAAGGTGATCGAAGAAACCCAGCGCCCCGCGATCATACTCGCCCCGAACAAGACGCTGGCGGCCCAGCTATACGGTGAATTCAAAAGCTTCTTTCCCGACAACGCGGTCGAATATTTTGTCAGCTTTTATGATTATTACCAGCCCGAAGCCTATGTGGCGCGGTCTGACACCTATATCGAGAAGGAAAGCCAGATCAACGAACAGATCGACCGGATGCGCCACTCGGCCACCCGCGCCCTGCTGGAACGCGATGATGTGATCATCGTGGCGTCGGTGTCGTGCATCTATGGCATCGGGTCGGTCGAAACCTATGGCGCGATGACGCAGGATCTGAAGGTGGGCGGCGCCTATAACCAGCGGCAGGTGATCGCCGATCTGGTGGCGCAACAGTACAAGCGCAACGATGCTGCGTTCCAGCGCGGATCGTTTCGGGTGCGCGGCGATGCGCTGGAGATTTTCCCCGCCCACCTGGAAGACCGCGCCTGGCGGCTGTCGTTCTTTGGCGACGAGTTGGAAAGCATCACGGAATTCGACCCGCTGACCGGCGAAAAAACCGATACGTTCGACCAGATCCGCGTTTATGCCAATTCGCATTACGTCACGCCGAAACCGACGATGCAGCAGGCCATTGTCAATATCAAGGCAGAGTTGAAAACCCGGCTGGACCAGTTGGTGAACGACGGCAAGCTGCTTGAGGCGCAGCGGCTGGAACAGCGCACGAATTTCGATCTGGAAATGCTGGAAGCGACCGGCGTGTGCAACGGGATCGAAAACTATTCGCGCTACCTGACCGGGCGCGCGCCGGGCGAGCCGCCCCCAACCCTGTTTGAATTCATCCCCGACAACGCGATTGTGTTCGCAGATGAATCCCATGTGTCCGTGCCCCAGATCGGCGGCATGTACAAAGGCGATTACCGGCGCAAGTTCACGCTGGCCGAACACGGGTTCCGTCTGCCGTCCTGCATGGACAACCGTCCGCTGAAATTCGAGGAATGGGATGCGATGCGCCCGCAATCGGTGTTCGTGTCGGCCACCCCCGCCAAATGGGAAATCGAACAGACCGGTGGTGTGTTCACCGAACAGGTGATCCGCCCCACCGGCCTGCTTGACCCGCAGGTCGAAATCCGCCCTGTCGACATGCAGGTCGATGATCTGCTGGAGGAGGTGCGAAAGGTGGCCGCCGACGGGTATCGCACGCTTGTCACCACCCTGACCAAACGCATGGCCGAAGACCTGACCGAATACATGCACGAACAGGGCATTCGGGTGAGGTACATGCACAGCGATATCGACACGATCGAACGGATCGAGATTCTGCGCGATCTGCGTCTTGGGGCGTTTGACGTGCTGGTGGGTATCAACCTGCTGCGCGAGGGGCTGGATATCCCCGAATGCGGGCTGGTCGCCATTCTGGACGCGGACAAGGAGGGCTTCCTGCGCTCTGAAACATCGCTGATCCAGACCATCGGGCGCGCCGCGCGCAACGCCGAAGGGCGGGTGATCATGTATGCCGATCGCATCACCGGCAGCATGGAACGCGCGCTGGCTGAAACCGACCGCCGCCGCGCCAAGCAGATTGCCTATAACGAAGAACACGGCATCACGCCGACCACGATCAAGAAAAACGTCGATGACGTGATGAAGGGCCTTTACAAGGGCGATGTCGACATGAACCGCGTCACCGCCAGGATTGAAAACCCGCTGGCGGGCGGCAATCTTCAGGCCGTACTGGACGGGCTGCGCACCGACATGCGCAAGGCCGCCGAAAACCTTGAATTCGAAGAGGCCGCGCGCCTGCGCGACGAGGTGAAGCGGCTGGAAGCGGTCGATCTGGCAATTGCTGACGATCCCCTGGCGCGCCAGTCCGCCATCGAAGCCGCGGGCGAGGCCGCAGTGGGCACCCGAGGTCGCAGCACCATGGGCCGCGGCGGCATGCGGGGTGGCGTGAAACGACGGGGGAAGAGGTAATTGGTCAGGAGCGTTTGTTTTGTTCCCCCAACTTTACTCCTTCCCCTTCTGACCTAACTCCGTCCCATGCGCCTCATTCTAACCTTTCTGTTCCTCGCGGCGATGCCCGCCCATGCGTGGCAGGCCACGACGGACGGTCGGCTTTGCGTTCTGACCCACAGCGAAGCGCAGGGCGATGTGCGGCTGACCTATGATCCGGCGGGGCCGGCCTATTCGATCACGTTGCGCCGCCCTGCCCCGTGGCCCGATGCACCGGTGTTAGCGCTGCGCTTTGACGGGCCGCGCGGATTGACGATCACCACCGACAGGCATGTCATGGCCGATGCGAACACATCTCTGACAGTCACGGATCGCGGCTTTGGCAATGTTCTGAACGGGCTGGAATTCAACGATGAGGCCACCGCCCTGATCGGCGATCAGACCACGCGTTTTTCGCTAAAGGGGGCCGCACCCGAAGTGCGCATATTCCGCGATTGCACTGTTGCGGGGTTGGTCTAGGGTAACCTGACCGGTTGCGCAGCAATCCCATCGACCCAACAGCAAGAGGCCCCGTATGATTGATTTATCCGCTTTTGGCGATCTGGCATCCGTGGATGTCGGCGCGTTCGAACCCAAACCCACAACGCTGACGCCGGGCCAGACCGAAGCGGCGGCGAACCTGTGGGCCTCGGCAGACGGGAAAACCAATATCGGCGTGTGGGAATGTACGCCGGGCGAGTTTACCGCCGACCGCACCGCATCGGCCGAATATTGTCACATCCTGTCTGGTTCCGTGACCGTGATAGGCGACAATGGCGGCGCGCAGCAAAGTGTTGGTGCCGGCGGGCTGCTGATCCTGCCACTGGGCTGGACCGGCAAATGGATCGTGCACGAACATGTGCGCAAAACCTATGTTATCGTTGCCCGCTGACGGGCCGGATCAGCCATTATTCACATAGCCGATGAAATACCCCGGCCCTTTCGGACCGGGGTAAACCGTACCAGGTACGTCTGCATGCACATCGTTGTTCCCCGGCTCACAACAGGTCACGATCCGAACGTCCACGCAGGTGCATATAATTTCCATGCACGTCCTTGCGCCGATTGATAAATATCAATCCCGAACGCATTTTCTTGCCGTCCGGTTCTATCTGACCACATGCACCGCGCATTGGGCATGGCGCACAACGCGTGCGGCAGTGCTGCCCAGCAGGTAATCCTGCATTTCGGGCCGGTGCGAGGCGATGATGATCAGGTCGGAACCGTCTTTTTCGGCAAAGTCCAGAATGGTGCGGCCGGAATGGCCTTCTACCACCCGGCCCACGGCGCCGGGTACTTGCGATGCCAGTTTTTCCATCTCTGCATCCAGCGCATCGCGGGTGCCTTTCAGAAAATCTTCGGTCAGATAGGACAATGCGTAGGACGGCACATGTTCGATGACATGCAGCAATGTCACTTTTGCATCGGGCGACGACAAAAGCTTGGCCAGCTTCAGCGGCGCGGATTTGTCACGCTCGTGATCAAAGGCAATCGGTACAAGAATGTTGTGATACATGGGTTTTCCCTCCTGAGTTTTTTCCACTCTGACATGCTTTGAGACAAGTTGCATTGATGCATGTCAGGTTTGCAACAGGCCAGTGCGCACGCCATTCGCGTAAACCTTTCATTAACCCTGCTTAAGCAGGGTGCGCTTGGAGGGTTCGATGGATCGCATCTTGATTTGCATATGGGGTTGCCTGCTGTGCGTTTATTTTACGCCTGCACATGCCGGTGCCTGGTTGCAGGATCAGGGGCGCACGTTTCTTGCCGCGTCCAGTACAACGCGGCTGACACGGGACGGGCTGATGGCGCAGGGCGAAGGCGCAGTCTACGGCGAACACGGGCTGAGCAAGACACTGACATTCGGGGCTGATGTGAATGTCACGGCGGATTCGTATGGTCATGCCATCGGCTTTTTGCGCCGCCCGATCGGGCCGCAGACGAAACCGGTGCGTCTGGCCTATGAAGCGGGGGCGGGCGCACGGCGGGTGAACGGCGAATGGGACCCGGTTGTCAGACTGGGCCTGTCATTCGGGCACGGCATTACGCGCCCTGTTGGATATGGCTGGTTCGGGCTGGACAGTTCGGTCGAAATCGGGACGACGCAGGGCGATCTGTCCGCCAAACTGGATGCCACACTGGGCCTGCCTTTGTCGGCGCGGTTGCTGACCCTTGTTCAGATCGAAACAACCCACTGGCCCGACAATACCTCTGTGGTTGCGATTACCCCGTCGCTGCTGTGGGAATTTCGGGCCGACCGTTTCGTGAAACTGGGGATCGAAGCGCACAGCGCACAGACCGACACGCTGGGCCTGCGCATCGGGTTCTGGCACGAATTCTGAACGGGGCGGACGTTACAACCCACCCCGGACCATTCAATTATCGATGCGCACCGTAACCGTCGCATCCCCGCGCACCGCCTGCGGCCATAGCAGATGCACCTGATCGGAATTTGCGCCGTTTTGCACCGTTGTGTAGGGCATTGCAAACTGCTGTTCCCCGGCCGCATTGCGGATTTTGCCATCTGCCACAACAGCATCCACCGTCCGCGCCCACGCCCCGAAGGGCAGTTGCCCGTCCGGATCAATCACCCATGTCTGTGCCTCGGTGATCTGCGCATGTTTGATCCGCAAAGGGTTGGAAACCTGACGCGAAACCGAATGAAACGAATTTGCGCTGAACGTGATGTTCTTCATGCGCGTGTAATCCAGATCGGCAAAGCTGGTATCAACCCGTTCGGCCCGGTCGATCGTGCCGTTGATCGTGCGGAACCTGTTGCCGGTAATTGTCACACCACTTAAAAAATGGCCGATGCCGTGCGGTTTCACCACGATATAGCTGAACCATGGCGCGACATCGCCAGAGAGGAATATATTGTCGGAAATACTCAGCGCACTGAACGAAAACTCTGAATTGAATTCCGGCGCCGCGTCCTGTTCGTTGGTCCATTCGATAAAGCAGTTATCGATGTAGTTTCCCGAAACGATACTGCTGCAATGGGAGTTCGCAATCACAAGGCCGGCGGTGCGCACCCCGTTGGGCACGCTGTCACCCTGAAAGAAGTGATTGCCAAGGATCAGGGAATTGCTGCCTGCAACCACCGCGAAATGCCGGAATTTCGTGGCCCGGCAATCGCGCAGCTTGATGTCGTTGGCATTGGTGTTCAGTGCGATGGTTATCCGGTCGGCCACATCAAGCGCATCCTCGGATGACAGGAACTGGCAGCGGTCGATCTTCATTCCCTGACAGCCACCGCCGATTGATGTGATCCCGCGGTCCTTGGGGCGCGAGAAAAAGCAGTCTCGTACCTGAAAGATCAGACCGCTCGGGGCCAGCATCACCGCGCTGCACCGGTTGTTGCACTGGAACTCTATATCGGACAGGCTGAATTTGCTCAGCTGGCTGAAGCCGCTGAAATCCAGCAAGTACTTGAAGCGCTTGAATGTAAATACCTGCGTTCCCGCCGCATCATACAGGGGCGCGTTCAACGTCACCTCTTGTGTCGCGACGTTCTTGTCCAGCACGTAGACTTCACGCCCGACGCCAAATCCATCGACCAAGGCACCCACAGGCACGTTCGCCACATCGACGACCCCGGTCAAGACACGCGGATCTGCTGGCGTATAGGTCGCTTGCGACGTAACCGTTTCCGTATCCCACGAAGCACCGGGCGCGGCCTCGAACTGGCCGTTCCGGATCACCCGGCGCGTGGCATAGCTGGTGCGGTTGGGAACCGCCGCCTGCATGTCGATCGGTGCCGTCACATTGATCTTGCGCCCGCCCAGATCAAGCGATTCATGATCCGCATTGTTCAGCAGCGCCTGAAACGCCTTGCGAAAGGCCAGTTCCTCATCACCGAACGCATCGATATAGGTTGGCAGATCGAAATTCCGCGTCAGAACAAACAGCTTGTCCGCCGCCATGCTGACCTTACCCTGAAACCGGACCGAGGATTCAAATGTAACGCTGTCCCCCAGAAAATACGTTCCTTTCGATACCAGAACGGCACGCCCGTTGGCGGCGGCATCCGCAGCTTCAAACGCGGCGCTGTCATCGGTGATCCCGTCACCCACCGCGCCATGATCGCGCACATCGACCAGCCCCAGCATATCGCGCAGGAACACCGACGTGACATCGGTGATTTCGATATCGTCAATCCGCACGACACCTCCATTTGCACCGGTCAGGTCCAGCCCGAAATGCCCATAGATCGGCTGTGTGCCCCACACCATGTCAACGCCAGTGCGCGCACCGGAACCGACGATCGCCGACACTTCCACAATCTTGCCATATGTGTTTAGCGCCACGGTAGGCGCGGTCTGAACGACGGCTGGCACATGGGCGCCGCCGGCACCACCGGCCCACGCTGCTATGCGCACAGAAGGAAACGCCCCGCTTATCGCTTTGACGCGCGCCTTGATTTGCAGATAGCACCCCGGCAAAAGGGGCGTTTCGCCGCTATAGCGCAGCTTTTGTACCGCATCGCTTTTCAGAAGTTCCAGACACCCGCCAAAGTCTTGGTCGGCTGGCACAAACGCGGCGTTGCCCGACGCGTCATAAGTGTTTGACCCTGGCGTGCCATCCCCGCTTGACCATGTATCAAGCCCGCCTGCAAAGGCAGGCGGCATCAGCAATAACCCGTCGGTGATAGCCTTGTTCATCAAAATCCCTTTCCTGCGTTCTAATCCGGGCGATCCCGGCGCACGAAAAGGGAAGTATCGACAGGTTGTTAAGAAGCGTTCACAGCACCGTCACGGTGGGCACATGCGGTGCGGATCAGACATTGGCTTCGGGTTGCGCCAGTATCTGCACCCCGTTGATCTTCCAGCCAGATTCAGATTTCTGCATCCGGTAATCCAGCACATGTACCGCGCCATCCGCATCTGTGATCATAACCTTTTGCCACAGCTCGCCCGAAATTTCGCGCAGTTCCAAATACCTTACATCGGCCGGGCGCCACACCATCGGATAGCCCTGGCTGACCATGCGCCCGAAATTTTCGGGGGTCTGGAACAATTGCTGGATCGTCGGGCTGGCAAAGGTGAACGCCTGCGCAAAATCATCCGCCTTGAACGCGGTTATCTGGTTGGAAATCGTGGCCTCGATCTCGCTGCTTTGGGCGGACGCGCTGGCCCCCGTCCCAAGGATCAAAGCCAGTGCCAAAATCAACGAACGCATTTTCAAACCCTCCTGTCTGTGAACAAAAGGATAGGCGCGTTTGCCCTTAGGTCAATTTTCCGGCCAGGGCGTCATCAATCAGCGCAATGGTTTCGTCCACGCCGTAAAGCGCGATAAATCCGCCAAAGCGTGGCCCCTGACTGGCGCCCAGTAACACTTCGTAAAGCGCGGTAAACCAGTCGCGCAGCGGATCAAACCGTTCGCGCCCGCAGGCAAACACCAGTGATTGCAACGCCTCGGCATCCAGCCCGCCTTCCCAGGTTTTCAACTGGTCGCGCAAATCCTCCAGTGCTTCGCGCTCCAGATCACTGGGCATCCGGTAGGTTTTGGCCGGTTTCACGAAATCATTGTAATAACGCACCGCATAGCCTGCCGCCGCGTCCAGATCGGCATGGGTTTCAGGCGCGGCCTCGGGTGCGTAGCGCTGGATGAACCCCCAAAGCTGATCCTTGTTGTCCGCATTCGCAACCGCGGCAAGGTTCAGCAACATGGAATAAGGCACCACCATGTGCGATTCAGGCACATCGCCGCCGTGGATGTGCCAGACAGGATTGTTCAGCTGCGCCTTCACGTCTTGCGTCGGATAGGCCCGCAATTGCTGGTGATATTCATCCATGGCCTTGGGGATCACATCGAAATGCATCCTTTTGGCTGTCTTGGGTTTCTGATACATGAAATAGGACAGGCTTTCGGTGGACGCATAGGTCAGCCATTCGTCGATCGACACGCCATTTCCCGAGGTTTTCGAGATTTTCTGGCCGTTTTCATCTAGGAACAGCTCATATGTGAAATGTTCCGGCGCCTTGACCCCCAGAATTTCGCAGATGCTGTCATAGATCGGCGTATTTGTGGAATGGTCCTTGCCATACATCTCGAAATCCACACCCAGCGCCGCCCAGCGCGCACCGAAATCCGGCTTCCATTGCAACTTGACGTGCCCGCCTGTCACCGGCAGGGTCATCTCGCTTCCATCCTCGTCGTTGAACGTGATCGTTCCCGCATCTGCATCCACCGATGTCAGTGGCACATACATCACGCGGCCCGTCTCGGGGTGGATCGGCAGGAAAATCGAATAAGTCTGCTGGCGCTCTTCGCGCAGGGATTTCAGCATCACGGCCATGATATCGTCATAGCGCTGCGCCGCACGCAACAGCACCTCGTCAAACTGGCCCGACCGGTAGAATTCGGTCGCGCTGATGAAATCGTATTCAAACCCGAACGTATCTAGGAACCGGCGCAACATGGCGTTGTTGTGATGGCCAAAGCTTTCGAATTCACCGAACGGATCAGGCACCGAAGTCAGTGGTTTTTGCGTGTGCGGTGCCAGCATTTCAGGGTTCGGCACATTGCCCGGAATTTTGCGCATCCCGTCCAGATCATCGGAAAAACAGATCAGTTTCGTCGGAATATCACTGATCACTTCAAAGGCGCGGCGCACCATCGTGGTGCGCGCGACCTCTCCGAATGTGCCGATATGGGGCAATCCGGACGGGCCATAACCGGTCTCGAACAGCACAAAACCTTTCTCTGGCGGGGTTTTGGCATAGCGTTTGACCAGTTTGCGCGCTTCTTCAAACGGCCACGCTTTGGACTGAAGTGCAGCTTGACGAAGCTCTGACATACCCATCTCCGGAATTGCCCCGGCGCCCAATGCGCACAGGTCCGACGCTACCTATTGCCCATTCGGGTGCGCGTCAATATTCTGCGCTGCAACACAGCTTTGCCAAAGGACGGCCCCCTTGCCCAATGAAATACCCCACGCGCTAAGCGCACAAGACAGCCTTGTCGCCCTGATGATCGCGGTTTCTGCCTCGGATGAGGACATTCGCACCGCCGAACTGGTCAAGATCCAGTCTGCGGTGAATATGCTGCCGGTCTTTGCCAGCTATGATGTAGACCGCATGAACACGATTGCGCAGATCGTTTTCGACCTGTTCGAACAAGAGGACGGGCTGGATGCTCTGTTCGGCCTGATCCGCGAAAGCCTGCCCGAACGCCTGTTTGAAACCGCATATGCGCTGGCCTGCGATGTCGCCGCCGCAGACGGAACGCTGGCCGAACCCGAATTGCGTCTGCTGGAAGAAATTCGCTACGAGTTGAACATCGACCGCCTGCACGCTGCGGCCATCGAACGCGGGGCCCGCGCGCGCCATTTGACCTGACGCCGCACATGGCGGGCGCGGATACTCGTATTGTTGGCAAATAGAAGCGGGCAGTGCGCCCTCCCGTGGGCCGTCCACAGGCATATGTGGTGCTTAATCCGTTGGGAGGGGCGACTTGCCTTCTTCTTGCACGGTCATCGGCTCGGCAGCCTGTACCGCGGACCCATTAGACCCGGTCAGGGTTAAAGAACCGTTGCGCGTGCTTTCTTTTTGCCAAAAATACGGACATTCCGGCGGTCCGACCCCGCGCCACACCTTTTCCTTCGCGCCGTCCTTCGCTAGATGATCCTCCACACGAACAAGGATCATGATCATGGCGATGGAAAAAACCTTTGATGCGGCGCAGGCCGAAGACCGGCTGTATCAGGCATGGGAAGCCGCCGGATGCTTCAAGGCCGGGGCCAACGCCAAGCCGGGCGCATCCGCCTATTGCATCATGATCCCGCCGCCCAACGTGACCGGCAGCCTGCACATGGGCCATGCGTTCAACAACACCTTGCAGGATATCCTTGTGCGCTGGCACCGGATGCGCGGGTTCGACACGCTGTGGCAGCCGGGAACGGATCATGCTGGCATCGCCACCCAGATGGTCACCGAACGCGATATGGCCGCCAACGGGGAACCAACGCGCGCAGAAATGGGCCGCGACGCATTCGTGCGCCGCGTGTGGCAGCAAAAAATCGCCTCGCGCGGGACAATCATCGGGCAGCTCAAACGTCTTGGTGCCTCCTGTGACTGGTCGCGCGAGGCATTTACAATGTCCGGCGCCGACAGCGCGCCCGATGGCGAAGACGGCAATTTCCACGACGCCGTGATCAAGGTTTTCGTGGATATGTACAACAAGGGCCTGATCTATCGCGGCAAGCGTCTGGTCAACTGGGACCCGAAGTTCGAAACCGCGATTTCCGATCTCGAGGTCGAAAACATCGAAGTTGCGGGCCATATGTGGCATTTCAAATACCCGCTGGCCAATGGCGCAACCTATGAATACGTGGAAAAGGACGAAGACGGTAACGTCACCCTACGCGAGACACGCGACTATATCTCGATCGCGACGACACGCCCTGAAACCATGCTGGGTGACGGGGCTGTTGCGGTGCATCCGTCGGATGAACGCTATGCCCCGATCGTGGGCAAACTGTGCGAAATTCCCGTCGGTCCCAAGGAACACCGCCGCCTGATCCCGATCATCACCGATGAGTATCCGGACCCTGATTTCGGTTCCGGCGCGGTCAAGATCACCGGCGCGCATGATTTCAACGATTATCAGGTGGCAAAGCGCGGGAACATCCCGATGTACAACCTGATGGATACCCGCGCCCACATGCGCAGCGATGGCAAACCCTATGCCGAGGAAGCTGCTGTGGCGCAGGCCATTGCCAATGGCGAAAAGGGCTTTGACGAGGCGATGATCGCCGCAATGAACCTTGTGCCCGACGAATACCGCGGCCTTGACCGGTTCGAGGCGCGCAAGCGTGTCGTCGCCGATATCACGGCCGAAGGTCTGGCCGTGATGGTGCCTGCCCCACCCAATGACGAGGGCGAGGTCTGTTTTGATGGCGGCATGATGCCCTACGTCGAAAGCAAACCGATCATGCAGCCGTTTGGCGACCGCTCCAAGGTGGTGATCGAACCGCTGCTGACCGATCAGTGGTTTGTGGACACAGACAAGATCGTCGGCCCCGCGCTGGACGCGGTGCGCAACGGCGACACCAAAATCCTGCCCGAGCGGGAAGAAAAGGTCTATTTCCACTGGCTCGACAATATCGAACCCTGGTGCATTTCCCGCCAGCTGTGGTGGGGGCACCAGATTCCGGTGTGGTTTGATGCGGACGGCAACCAGTATTGCGCACCAACCGGGGCCGAAGCGAAGGCGATGGCCGGGGACGGTGTGAAACTTACCCGCGACCCCGACGTCCTCGATACGTGGTTCTCCTCCGGCCTCTGGCCCATCGGTACGCTGGGCTGGCCCGAAGACACGCCAGAGCTCAGGAAATACTTTCCGACCTCTGATCTGATCACCGGCACCGACATCCTGTTCTTCTGGGTGGCGCGGATGATGATGATGCAGCTTTCAGTCGTGAACCAAGTCCCGTTCAAAACCGTTTATCTGCACGGCCTTGTCCGCGACGCCAAGGGCAAGAAGATGTCCAAATCCACCGGCAACGTGGTTGATCCGCTGGACCTAATCGACGAATACGGCGCCGATGCGCTGCGTTTTACCAATGCAGCCATGGCCAGCCTTGGCGGTGCTCTCAAACTGGATACGCAACGGATCGCGGGCTATCGCAATTTTGGCACCAAGCTGTGGAACGCCATGCGCTTTGCCGAAATGAACGAAGTGTTTGGCGCGCCCGCCACCACCCTGCCCCAACCGCAGCACACGCTGAACAAATGGATCATGGGCGAGGTCGCAAAAGTCCGCCAGGAGGTGGACGCCGCGCTCGAGACCTATCGTTTCAACGATGCCGCCAGCGCACTTTACGTTTTTGTCTGGGGCAAGGTCTGCGACTGGTATGTCGAATTTTCCAAGCCGTTGTTGCAGGACGATGACGCGGCCAAGGCCGAAACGCAGGAAACCATGAAATGGGTGCTGGACCAGTGCCTGATCCTGCTGCACCCGATCATGCCGTTCATCACCGAAGAACTCTGGGGTGTCTCGGGCGAGCGCGACAAGATGCTGATCCACGCCGACTGGCCGGCCTACACGACCGCCGATCTGGTCGATCGGGCCGCAGATCACGAGATGAACTGGGTCATCGGCCTGATCGAAAGCATCCGGTCGGCGCGCGCGCAGATGCATGTGCCTGCGGGGCTCAAGGTTCCGATGCTGTTCAGCGATCTGGACGCGAACGGACAGACAGCTTGGGCGCAAAACGAAATCCTGATCAAACGGCTTGCCCGCGTCGACAGCCTGACCAAAGTCGACAGCTTTCCCAAGGGCTGCGTGACAATCGCGGCCGAAGGCGGCAGCTTTGGCCTGCCTCTGGCCGATATCATCGACATCAACGAAGAAAAGGCGCGGCTGCAAAAGACGCTGGATAAGCTTGGCAAGGAACTGGGCGGATTGCGCGGGCGTCTGAACAACCCGAAATTCGCCGCCTCTGCCCCGCCCGAGGTGGTCGAGGAAACCCGCGCCAATCTGGCCGCAAGGGAAGAGGAAGACGCCACATTGAAAGAGGCGCTTGCCCGTCTGGAAGAGCTGGGCTGACCCTTCATTTGTCCGGAAATACTCCTGCCGGAGGCACGCTGATGCCGTCCAGTATGCCTATTTAAAAACCGGCGCTCGCCCTTGCATCTGGGCGGCGATCACTTCCATCTGATCCGGTTTGCCGATCAGGTTGATCTGCACGCGGCTTTCTTCCAGCAACAGGGCTGCATCATCCAGTGTTTCACCGGATGTGATCAGCGCCTTGGCCGTGCGGATGGCAGACGGGCTTTTGCCCGCAATCTCGGCCGCCAGATCCTGCGCCGCCTGCACCGGATCATCGGCGATTTCCGTCACCAGCCCCCAGGCCAGCGCCTGTTCGGCGCTTACCGGCGCGGCGGTATAGGTCAGCTTGCGGATCACATCGCTGCGCGTCAGCCGGGGCAGCAGCACCATCCCCCCCATATCAGGGATCAGGCCCCATTTCATTTCCATCACGGCAAGGGATGTAGCCGGTGCCGCAATCCGGATATCCGCGCCCAGCGCCAGCTGGAACCCTGCGCCATAAACGGCACCATGCAGTGCGGCGATCACCGGCACCGGCACCTTGCGCCAGATCATTGCCACTTCCTGAAACAGGTTTGTGTCGCCATGGGTGCGCGCCATGACGGTTGCATCCATATCCATCTGCGCCATGGCCGCAAAGCTGCTGATATCCAGACCGGCGCAAAACGCGGCCCCGTCGCCCGACAGTACAACCGCGCGCGCATCCGAGGCTGCAACCTCCTGCCCTGCCGCGACGATGGCTTCCATCATTTCAATGTCCATCGCGTTTCGCTTGTCCGCGCGCGACAGGCGCACATGGGCGATATGATCAGAATAGGTGACAGCAACACGGCTCATTTTCATCATCCTTCAATGGGTCGCGGCATCACAGCCGATTGCCGCGATAAAATCCAGTCAGACGTTGGGGCAATAAATGCCGGGTCTGGTGCGCAGCTACCGCTTGAACCTGTGCGCGCGCTGCGCTTAATCTGGCGCATGAGCCATACCCGCTATACCAGACTTGCCCAATCGCTGCCGGCATCGGTTCCCTTTGTCGGGCCGGAAACTCAGGAACGTGCGCGCAAGACACCGTTTGCCGCCCGTCTGGGGGCCAATGAATGTGTCTTTGGCCCATCGCCACTGGCCATAAAGGCAATGCAGGAGGCCGTACCCGATGTGTGGATGTACGGCGATCCGGAAAGCTATGACTTGCGCGCGGCACTGGCAGCATTTCACGGCACGCGCATGGATAATATCGTTGTCGGCGAAGGCATTGACGGCCTGCTGGGCTATCTGGCCCGCCTGATGATCGAACCGGGCGATTGTGTGGTTACGTCTGACGGGGCCTATCCCACCTTCAATTATCACGTCGCGGGGTTTGGCGGTGTGCTGCACAAGGTGCCCTATCGCGACGATCACGAAGATCTGGCCGCCCTGATTGCCCGCGCGCATGATGTCGATGCGAAACTGATCTATTTTGCCAATCCCGATAATCCGATGGGCACATGGTACAGCGGCGCGGATATCCGTGCCGCTCTCGACAGCCTGCCGCAGGGATGCATTCTGGTGCTGGACGAGGCCTATGTGGAATGTGCCCCCGCCGGTGTTGCGGCGCAGGTTGATCCTCATGATCCCCGCGTCATCACGATGCGCACGTTTTCAAAAGGCTACGGCATGGCCGGTGCACGGGTTGGCTATGCGATTGGCGCGCCTGATCTGATCCGTTCATTTGACAAGATCAGAAACCATTTCGGCATGAACAGGATATCTCAGGCCGGTGCGCTGGCCGCCCTGGCGGATCAGGCATGGCTGGCGCAGGTGACATCCGAAATTGAAACAGCACGTGCGCGCATTGGCAAGATTGCCGCCGATAACGTTCTGAAAACACTAACTTCCGCCACCAATTTCGTCACGATCGATTGCGGTGCCGACGGGATTTTTGCCAAGGCCGTGCTTGACGGTCTGATCGCACAGGACATCTTTGTGCGTATGCCTTTTGCCGAACCACAAAACAGATGCATCCGCATCAGTTGCGGACAAAAGGCAGATATTGACCTATTTGCCGCCGCCTTGCCCAAGGCGCTTGACCATGCCCGGAGCGATTAGATGTTTACGGTATGTTCACGCTCCATCCGGTAGGGTTGGATCCGTATGACGAATTGGTGTGACAAACTGACGAGTGAGATGACAATGCATGAAAACCACAGCAAACCGGTGGCAGATTACAAATCCACCTGCCTGATCATGGGATTGATCAACCTGTTATGGATATTCGGCGCGCTTTGGGCCATTTACGGCCTGCCGGTGGTTCTGGTTCTGGCTGCCGCGCTGAACCACCTGATCACACGGCTTGATCTGAAACTGGCCAGAGCGCAGTATTACGGCCCGCGCTGACCGGCGATAACATCTGCCGCAGCATCCAGTGCGCCGCTTCCGTGGGGAATTTTCAAGGCCCGCAGACCTGCCTGAATACCACCCAGCGCACCCAGAATCATGTGGCCGTTCACGTGCCCCATATGGCCCAGCCGGAAAAATCCGTGCCATGCCCGATCACCCGATGGCGCCATTCCCAGGCCCATGCCCAGCGTCAGCCCGATTTCTTTTTGTGCCCAGGCGCGCAGCTTCGTTCCGTAAGGCGGGTCAATCCGGAGGGCCGTGACCGCATGGCTGCGATACGCCGGATCGGCCGCATTCATTCTAAGCGATCCCTCGCGCCCCCATGCATCAAAGGCGGCCCAAACCGCGTGCGCCAGAATCGCGTGGCGGTCCCACACGTTTTCCAGCCCCTCGTTGCCGATCATGTCCAGCGCGGCGCGCAGACCATAAAGATGGTGTGTGGGGGCCGTGCCACCAAAATACTGATAATAGAATTCCGGATCGGCGCGCGGGGTCCAATCCCAGTAATTGCTGACGCGTTTCAGACTGGCGCGTGCCCTTTTGGCCCTGTCATTGAAAAACACAAACCCCAAACCCGCCGGTGTCATCAGCCCTTTCTGGCAGGCCGCAACCATTATATCGACGCCCCAGTCATCCATTTCGAACCGGTCACAGCCCAACGATGCGATGCAATCCGCCATCAGCAAGGCAGGATGATCCAGCGCATCCAGTGCGGCCCTGATGGCTGCGGGATCGTTTCGGATACCGGTGGATGTATCCACATGCACCGCCAGCACCGCCTTGATCTTGTGCGCGGTGTCTTGCGCCAGAACTTCGCTTATACGGTCAATGTCAAACGGCGATTGCTTGCCGAATTCCAGTATCTCGCAGTCTATACCAAGGGCGGCGGCCATGTTGGCCCAACTGTGCGCAAACTGCCCCGAGGACGGCACCAGCACCTTGTCACCTTCTTGCAATGTGTTGACCAGTGCGGCCTCCCAGGCGGCGTGACCGTTGCCGATATAGATCGCAACCGAATGATCCGTGCGCGCGACAGCCTTCAGATCAGGGATCAGAGTCGCTGTCAGATCGATCAATTCGCCCTCGTAAATATTGGGCGAAGATCGATGCATGGCCCGCAATACGGCATCCGGAATCACGGAAGGGCCCGGAATGGCAAGATAGTCACGCCCGTGCGACAGGTTGGGTGTCTTGGCCATGTGTGTGAAATCCTTGGTGTTTTGCGCCAGCTTAGCGCAGCACTACGCGGCGTCAACATCCCGCTTTGTCTTGCGCAGGCACATCCCCCGCATTAGAAGCACGCGAATGAAAAACGCAGGTCCAGACAAAGACGGAGCGGGTATGATCAGCAGGGCCCGTGCCCATCTGACCAAGGCCAAGCACCAGCTGCGCCAGTCCGCGATGGAGGATTTGACCGTTCCGGCCAACCGGCGGCGGGCTCTGCTGCATTTCCAGCTTCACGATCACGCCAGTCTGCGCCTGCTCTGGTCGAATTTCGCCACTGTCGCGCCGGGCGTATTTCGGGCCAACCATCCGGACCGGCGGCGGCTGGAGAAATATGCGGCGCGCGGAATTAAAACCATCATCAATCTGCGCGGAGCATCGCATACGCCGCATTACGCGTTCGAGGCCGAAGCCTGCCGCGATCTGGGCCTGACCCTGATCGACAATGAAATGACCGCCCGCAGCGCGCCAAGCCGAGAAAGCATTTTGTCGCTGATCCGGATTTTCCGCGACACACCCAAACCCTATCTGATGCACTGCAAATCCGGCGCAGACAGGTCGTCTCTGGCGGCTGCGATCTATCTGCTTGTATTCTGCGGGGCCAGCGTGGCCGAGGCCCGCAAACAGTTCGGTCTTCGCTTTATTCACTTCAAATGGACCAGGACCGGTGTTCTGGATCACATTCTGGATCGGTACGAGGCCGCAAATGCGGCAAATCCGATCCCCTTTGAAGACTGGGTCGAAACCGCCTATGATCCTGATGAAATCCAGGCGTCTTTCGACCGGCGCAGAAAGGCGTTCCCAAGATGAGCGATCCGTCCTATTCGTCCAAGCACCTGTTGGGCTGGATCTGGCGCGATTATCTGCGCAAACACTGGCCGATTTTGTTGGTTGCCGTCGTGTTCATGTTTCTGGAAGGCTCCACCCTCGGGGCCATCAGCTACATGCTGCAACCAATGTTCGATCAGGTCTTTATTGGTGGAAATTCCGGCGCGTTGTGGTGGGTCGGAGTTGCCATTCTAGTGATTTTTTCGATCCGTGCGATCGCCGGTCTGGTGCAAAAGGTCCTGCTGACCCGCGTTGCACAACTGACCGCGGCGGATATCCGGGTTGATCTGTTGAACCACATGATGAAACAGGATGGCGCCTTTCACCAGACACACCCGCCCGGTTACCTGATCCAACGGGTGCAGTCAGACGTGAACGCCGTTAACGATGTGTGGCGCGCCATCATTACAGGGGCCGGGCGGGATGTGGTGGCACTGATCGTTCTGATGGGGGTTGCCATCAGCGTTGACTGGAAATGGGCCATCATGGCCTGTATCGGCACGCCCCTGCTGATCGCGCCTGCCGCTTTGGCCCAAAAATATGTACGCGCGCAGGCGCGACAGGCCCGTGATCTGGGCGCAACCCTGTCCACACGTCTGGACGAGGTGTTTCACGGTATCGTGCCGATCAAACTGAACGCATTGGAAGCCTATCAGACGCGGAAGTACCGTGATCTGACAGGGCGTTTTATCGATACCGAAGTGCGCGCCGCCTTTGGCAGCGCCGCAATTCCCGGCATGGTGGATATCATGGCCGGCGTCGGGTTTCTGGCCGTGATGGTCTTTGGCGGTTCCGAAATTATTTCCGGCGAAAAGACCGTGGGCCAGTTCATGACCTTTTTCACGGCCATGGGCCTTGCCTTTGATCCGATCCGCCGTCTGGGGGCCATCAGCGGGCTTTGGCAGGTTGCGGCGGCCGCGATCGAACGGATAAAGGAACTGATCGATTCACCGCTGCGCCTGAAATCACCGGCCCGTCCGGTGGCCGCCCCCACCGGCACACCGGGCATCAAAATAACCAAAGCTGATTTGTTCTATGGCGACACACAGGTGCTGCACAGCCTGTCGATGACAGCCGAAGCCGGCAAGACAACCGCCCTTGTCGGGGCATCAGGTGCCGGCAAGTCGACCATTTTCAATCTGCTGACACGGCTGGTCGATCCACAAAACGGCGATGTGCTGATCGGTGGTGTCTCTGTCAAATCGATGAAAATGCAGGACTTGCGCAGTCTGTTTTCCGTCGTCAGCCAAGAGGCGCTGCTATTTGACGACAGTTTGCGCGAAAACATCTTGCTGGGGCGCACCGATGTCAGCGACGCGCATCTGAAGAAAGTGCTTGATGCCGCTCATGTGTCCGATTTCCTGGACAAACTGCCCAATGGTCTGGACACCCATGTGGGCCCGCGCGGGTCTGCACTTTCGGGCGGACAACGACAGCGTGTCGTGATCGCCCGCGCCCTGTTGCGCGATACGCCGATACTGCTGCTGGACGAAGCAACCAGCGCGCTGGATGCCCAATCGGAAGCGGTGGTTCAAGCCGCGCTTGACCGGTTGTCGGACGGGCGGACCACTTTGGTGATCGCCCACCGGCTTAGTACCGTGATCAACGCGGACAAGATCATCGTGATGGATCGCGGGCACGTCGTGGATGCGGGAACCCACCAAGAACTGCTGTCGCGCGGGGGCATCTATGCCGATCTTTACCGCCTGCAATACAAAGATGGGAAAACCGTCAGCGAACACTCCGGAGCCACGACTCTGACGGTAAAAAGTACCGAAACGCCGAAAGCGCAGGAAAACTGGATTGGAAAGCTGCGGCAGTTGTTCGCCTGAACCTAACGGCGATAGGCTGCGGCCAGTTTTGCGGGGTCTGCGCCAAGGCGATAGCGCAGCAGCGTCCATAAATTGCGCGCGCCACGCCGCAGCCAGCCTTGGGCCTGATACCGGGCCGCACTGGTAACGGCCACTGCCGCCAGCATCTGCATTCGACCGGACAAGGCCCGCGCCAGCGCAACGTCTTCCATCAGCGGCTGGTCGGGGTACCCGCCCGCGGCATCATACATCGCGCGGGGTATCAACAACCCCTGATCCCCGTAGGGCAGATCAAACAAACGCGACCGCAGATTTGCCCATGCCGCCACCCACGCCGCCATCGGGCCGCGTACATCAAAGCGCAGCTTGAAATAACCCGCCTGTTCGCTGGCCAGATGCGCCTGCGCCACATCGCTCCACCCGGCCTGCAAAACCGTATCGGCGTGTAACACCATCAACCAGTCGCCCTGCGCCTGCGCACAGCCCCGGCGCAATTGCGCACCGCGCGATGCTGCCCCTGTGATCACTTCGGCCCCGGCCGAGCGCGCCAGCGCACAGGTCGCATCTTTTGATCCGCCATCGGACACGATCAATTCGCGGATCAATCCAGCCTGCACGCCTTCCATCAGGCCAGCCAGACACGCGGGAAGCACATCTTCGACATCCAGTGTCGGAATGATCACAGAAATCGGGGCGCGCACCTGTCTGATCCTTTGTTCTTGGCCACAATGCACCCTATATGTGTTCGGCGATATCAAAGGAAAGCCACGAATGCCGACGCGCCACATCCTTGCCCTGACAGGGCTCGACACCGATCACTTTCTTCAGGGGCTGACCACCAACGATGTGTCAGACATCGACGACCGGCTTGTCTATACCGCGATTCTGACGCCGCAAGGCAAATATCTGGCCGACTTTTTCGTGACCCGGCAGGGCGATACCGTTCTGGTCGATGTTGCGGCGTCCCTGGGCGACATGCTGGAAAAACGGCTGAACATGTACCGCTTGCGCGCCAAGGTCGAAATCGAAAAAACCGGCCTGAATGCGCAACGCGGCACCGGGCCTGCCCCAACCGGCGCCCTTGCAGACCCGCGTCACCCTGATCTGGGCTGGCGCCGCTATTCGACCGAAGAGGAATCAGATGATGGCACAGATTGGGATGCCATCCGCGTGGCGCATTGCATCCCCGAAACCGGTATCGAGCTGGGGCCGGACACCTTTATTCTCGAGGCCGGTTTTGAAGCGCTGCACGGCGTGGATTTCAAAAAGGGCTGTTACGTCGGTCAGGAAGTGACGGCGCGCATGAAACACAAAACCGAACTGCGCAAGGGGCTGTCCCGTGTCAGTGTAAGTGCACCGGTTCCGGTCGGCACCGAAATCACGGCAGGCGGCAAACCCGTTGGAACGCTGTTCACCCAATCAGATGGCGCCGGGATCGCATATCTTCGCTTTGACCGCGCACAGGGCGAAATGCAGGCAGGGACAGCGCGCATTCTGCGGCTTTGAACGTTACGATCCGTAGACCAGCCCCCAACGCTCGATCAGGTTTTGCTGCAACGTCTTTGCGCGACGGTTCCAGGGGCGTGCGCCTTCGGGGCGTTCGCGATCTGCGCGCTTGATCTTGTTGCGGGTCTGTTCATCGGCAGCAAAGATCGCAAACACCAGTTCGGTGCCGTCCTGCGCCGTCATGTAGCCCGCCAATCCGGAAACAAAATTCAGGGTGCCGGTTTTCGCGCTGACCTTGATGGGATGGTTTTTGTCGATCCGTCCCTTGCTGTCGCGCATTCCGATCGTTTTCAGTAGGGGGCGCAATCCCTGCCGGGATTTGGGATGGGCCAGCGCCTGCACCATATCGGCAGCGGAGATGCTGGATGCGCCGCCAAGGCCCGAATGATCTACAAGATCTATGTCGGTCAGCCCCATGGAAGATTGCGCCCACAGGTTCATTTCCCGCGCCGACGCCCGCAGCGACGTGATCTGCCCCGCGCGCACCGCCGATGTGGCCATGCCGACCATCTCCGCCGTCAGATTTGTCGAATATTTCAGCATATCGCGTAGTATATCTGTCAGCGGTTCGCTGGAATGGGTAACAAGAACACGGCCTGCCGGTGCGTCCTGCACCGTGACGGCCGCCTTCAACTGCACACCGTGCGCCCGCGCCAGCGTGCAAAACACATCGCCCGCGTAAAGCGCCGGCTTGCGCACCGGCAACCATCGCGCGCCGCCCTTGCCCAAGGCACCTTTGGCAACGGTCCACTGATCCTGCACACCTGTCGTGGCGTAGGTATAAATCGGGGTTGATCTGTCGGCGACCTGCATCCGCGCCACGGTGACATCGGGCCGGTATTTGTCGGACCGGGCATCCATCGTCACGCCGTAACCGTTCGACCCGCGCCGCCATTCGAAATGAACCCTGTTGAAATTCAGCGCAATGCCAGAAACGGCCGGGCTGTAGCCCACGTGATCCGGCTGGTCGGGGTCAATGCTGCTGACAAAAGGCAATGCGCCATCATAGACCAGAAAATCACCGCGCACCTCGCGCACGCCGCTGTCTTTCAGGCCCTGCGCCATTTCCGCCAGCGCGTTGGTATCCAGCGTCGGATCGGCGCCGCCTGCCAGCACCAGATCGCCCTGCAAAATACCGTTTTCGATCTTGCCAGCCGTCATAAGCCGGGTTTGGAACCGGTGTTCCGGCCCAAGAACATCCAGCGCGTAAAGTGCTGTGATCGCCTTGGCCACGCTGGCGGGAGGTATGCCTGTTGCGGCGTTGTGCCCTTCCAGCCGCAATCCGCTGTCGGCATCCGCCACCAGAAATCCAACCTCGCCGCGCACGCCCGATGCGTCCAGCAATGCCTTGGCCGCCGGTGCGGTGCGTTTGTGAAACCCGGCGCCGCGCAATTGTGGGCGCAACGAAACCGCAGGCGCTTCGGCCCAGACCGCCGTTGCCACACCGGACGCCAAACCGCCCAAAAAGACCCTTCGGGTAAACGTGTTTTTCATAGCCGCAATAAACCGCAGGCCGGTTGAACAGACAAGACGCATATGATCACTTTTGATCGCGCAAATCCCGTGATAGCCCCGCGCCATGGGTCAGGCCGTTTTTATCATGTTTGTGGCAATGTCACTTATTCCGGCAGGGGATACAGCGGCCAAGCTGTTGATCGGCCAGTACGGGGCTTCACCGTTTTTTGTGGCATGGTCACGGTTCCTGATCGGGGCACTGGCCATCCTGCCCTTTGCGCCAACGGCCACATGGGCCCTGTTTGCGAACTGGCGCATCTGGATGCGGGCCATGTTTCTGACGGTTGGCATCACGTCGATCCAGTTTGCCTTGCGATCCGAACCGATTGCGGATGTGTTTGCCGCCTTCTTCATCGGCCCGATCTTCAGCTATGTTCTGTCGGTGATTTTCCTGCGGGAACCGGTCACGTGGCAGCGGACCGCTTTGATCCTTTTGGGCTTTGCCGGTGTTCTACTGGTGGTGCGCCCCGGGTTTGGCGGTTCCGGCGGTCTGGCGTTCGCGGTTCTTGCGGGCCTGTGCTACGGCGCGTTTCTGACCACATCGCGTTGGTTGTCGGGGCTGGCAGCACCTGTATCACTGGTGTTTACGCAACTGGCGATCAGTGCAACGCTTCTAGCCCCGCTGGGCCTGCTGCAATTCCCGCAGCTTGGAATGCCGGTCGCGTCACTGACCCTCGCGAGTGGTCTTTTTTCCATGCTCGGCAATCTATTGTTGCTGTTTGCCTATCGCTTGGCACCGGCAACGCAACTGGCGCCGCTGGTCTATTTTCAGTTGCTGGCGGCGACCGCACTGGGCTGGGCCGTGTTTTCGGACCTGCCCGATACGCTGACATGGGCCGGTCTGGTTCTGGTCATCGGGTCCGGGATCACATCGGCGCTGTTGCGCCGCTGATCAGCGTTGCGCCGCCCGCAGTGCGCTTGAGGACATATCGACCATAGGAACGTTGACAAAACACAACGCCGGCGGTGCGGACCGTGCCAGAAGATGCGATGCACGCCCCGAAATGCGATAGGGCGCAAAAAGGCGGGCGGCGGGCGACATCCGCGCCGAAATCCGGTCACCGGGGCGGGCCAGTACGCCGACCGGGACCGACATCATGATTTTTCGCCAGTCCTGCCATTTGTGAAACTGCGCCAGATTGTCAGCGCCCATGAGCCAGACAAAATTCACCCCGGGATAGTGTCTGCGCAACGTTGCCAGTGTTTGTGCCGTGTACCGCGTTCCCAGCCGTGCCTCTATATCGGTAACTGTCACACGGGGATGCTGCATCATCGCGCGCGCCTGCTGCATCCGTTGCGAGAGTGGTGCCGGCCCCTGCGGTTTAAGTGGATTTCCCGGCGTCACCAGCCACCATACCCGATCCAGTCCAAAGCGTTTCAACGCTTCGGTTGTGATGTGGACATGACCGTGATGCGGCGGATCAAACGACCCGCCCAACAGGCCAACACTCTGGCCGCGCGCTGCTTTTGGAAACTCCGAATTCAAAACGGCCCCCGACACTGTGTCAGGGGCCGTTGAAGGATGCCTTGCATCAATTGTCAATCAAAACGCTTTGGCCTAGGCCTTGTGGCGTTTGATCTCTCCGGTTTTCAGGCGATCGAAATAGCTGTTCATCTCGCGCTTGACGATCGGCATCAGCAGGTAAAGCGCCGTGATGTTCACAACCGCCATGGCAAAGATCATCGCATCCGAGAAGTCGATGACAGCGCCCAGCTGGGCTGCCGCGCCTACCACCACAAAGAAGCAGAACAGCAACTTGAAGATCAGTTCATTTGTCTTGCCCTCTCCGAACAGATAGGTCCACGCCTTCAACCCGTAATAAGACCAGGAAATCATGGTCGAGAAGGCAAAGAGCACAACCGCGATGGCCAGAACATAGGGGAACCAGCTTAGCCCGCTTGCAAACGCTGCCGAGGTCAGCTGCACGCCCTGAACACCACCTTCTGTCATGATCTTGCCGTCTTCGCCCAGAATGAACAGGCCGGTTTCCGGATCAATCATCTGAACCCCGGAAATCGTGATCACCAGCGCTGTCATTGTACAGATCACCACCGTATCGATGAACGGTTCCAACAAGGAAACGACACCTTCGGTAATCGGCTCTTTTGTCCGAACGGCCGAGTGGGCGATGGCTGCAGAGCCGACACCCGCTTCGTTCGAGAACGCCGCCCGTTTAAAGCCTTGGATCAAAGCACCGACAAAACCGCCCGCGACACCAAGTCCGGTAAATGCACCGGCAAAGATCTGGCCAAATGCCCAGCCGATCATGTCATAGTTCATCAACAGGATCACAAGTGCCGTGCCCACATAAAGCAGCCCCATGAAGGGAACGACTTTTTCGGTGACACGCGCGATGGATTTGATCCCGCCAACGATGACGGCGAACACGACAAGGGCAAAAATGATACCGGTGATCCATCCCGGATAGTCGCCGACGATGCCCGAGATCTGCGCATGCGCCTGATTGGCCTGGAACATGTTGCCACCGCCAAATGCCCCGCCGATACAAAAGATCGCGAAAAGCACGGCCATGATCTTGCCACCGCGATACCCCCGTTCGTCGAACCCTTTGGTCATATAGTACATTGGTCCGCCGGACACTGTGCCGTCGGGATATTCATTCCGGTATTTCACACCCAGCGTACATTCGGTGAATTTCGAGGCCATACCCATAAGGCCCGCAAGGATCATCCAGAACGTGGCCCCCGGCCCGCCGATACCGACAGCCACAGCAACACCGGCGATGTTACCCAGACCGACCGTGCCGGACAACGCCGTTGCCAGAGCCTGAAAGTGGCTGACCTCACCCGCGTCGTTGGGATCTGAATAATCGCCCTTTACCAGGCTTATCGCATGGGAAAACGCGCGCAGCTGGATAAACCCGAAATAGATGGTGAACACTGTTGCACCCACGACCAGCCACAGCACGATCCAGGGAAAGGCCGTGCCCGGAAGTGGCGCGAAGATCAGATTGACGAACCAGCCTGTCGAATTTGCGAAAATTTCGTTCACGCGCGCATCGAAACTTATGGCGTCCTGTGCCAGCGTCACCCCGGGAAACAGGGCTACCGCAGTGGCAAGCGTTGGAATTGAATATTTCATGTGAAATCCTCTCAGGGGATAATCGTGACGGGAACTGCCGCACTTGCGACAAGACGCCCGCTGACACTGCCGAACATGCGGTCTTTCAGACCCCGCGCGCCGACACGGCCCACGATGATCTGTTCCGCACCCAGTTCCTTGGCGAGATCGTCCAGTATTTCGGCGGCATCGCCGTGGCGCACGACTCCGGTCGCGGTATGGCCGTCCTGTTTTGCGGACGCCAGGGCAGGATCCAGCACGCGATCATGCGCCAGCTTCAATTCCTCTTCGCGGCGCTTGTGACGTTGTTCGTTTTCCTCTGGTGTCTGGAAGGTAAACGGCGACCATTCGATCACGTAGCACAGCGCTATCGTGCAATCGCCCATCCGCTTGGCCTGTCGTTTGGCAAACGCCAGCGCCTTTTCCCCTGCGGGCGAGCCATCAAGCCCGACCACGAGTGTTGTTTTTGACATGAGAAGTCCCTCTCCTGTTTTTTTGCGGGATTTATTGGCCCCCGCTTGATTGCGTCCGGATCGGCAACACGCCCACAACCGGAACGACAGGCTGTCAGCGTTCAGACAACCCGTGTTGCAGTGTAACAGTTTGGTAAAAGTCTTATCGCCCGATATGTGGGCACGGCGAAGATCATTCGACTGTTTTTTGACGAAAATTCAGTCTAAAATACCTCATATCTTCCGAAACTCAGTATATTTTCCGAAAATACAGGCACATGTGGCGCAGATGCTGCTGCCAGACTCCACCCAAAAAGGCGGCATTTACGGTCATATCTGCCCACAAATTATGCAAAAAAAACAATCGGTCAATCGTTTTCAGCGCGCGCCCGCCTGTCGCGCAATGGCCGCTGTCGGTCAAACCGCCGCTTTGGCCTGTGCCACAGGATCAAATCTGTCAGGCTGTTCATTGCCCGCATTGCCCCTTGTGCCTTGCATCGCTATCTAGCCATCTGAACACGATCTGTCCAAGGAGCATGCACATGGCCGCCTATCAATACGTCTATCACATGGAAGGGGTGTCCAAAACCTATCCCGGTGGCAAGAAATGCTTTGAAAACATCCATCTCAGCTTTTTGCCGGGCGTGAAAATCGGCGTTGTCGGCGTCAACGGATCGGGCAAATCGACCCTGATGCGGATCATGGCCGGTCTGGACAAGGATTTTCAGGGTGAGGCGTGGGCCGCCAAGGGCGCGCATGTCGGCTATCTGCCACAGGAACCGAAACTGGACGAAACCCTTGATGTGCGCGGCAATGTGATGCTGGGCGTGGCCGACAAAAAGGCCATTCTGGATCGCTACAACGAACTGGCGATGAACTATTCCGATGAAACCGCCGACGAGATGGCCGAGTTGCAGGACAAGATCGACGCCGAGAACCTGTGGGATCTGGACAGCCAGATCGATGTCAGCATGGAGGCGCTGCGCTGCCCGCCGGACGAGGCCGAGATTGCCACCCTGTCAGGCGGTGAAAAACGCCGTGTCGCACTGTGCAAGCTGCTGCTTGAAGCGCCCGACATGCTGCTGCTGGATGAGCCGACCAACCATCTGGATGCGGAAACCATCGCCTGGTTGCAACAGCACCTGATCGATTACAAGGGCACCATCCTGATCGTCACCCACGACCGTTATTTTCTGGATGACATCACCGGCTGGATCCTTGAACTTGATCGCGGCCGCGGCATCCCCTACGAGGGCAATTATTCGGCATGGCTGGAACAAAAGGCCAAGCGTCTGGCGCAGGAAGCGCGCGAGGACAAATCAAAACAGAAAACGCTGGAACGCGAACTGGAATGGATGCGCCAGGGCGCCAAGGCGCGGCAGGCCAAATCCAAGGCCCGGATCAACGCCTATAACGATCTGGCCGAACAGTCCGAACGCGAAAAACTGAGCCGCGCACAGATCGTCATCCCCAACGGCCCGCGTCTGGGCAGCAAGGTGATCGAGGTGAACGGCCTGTCCAAGCACATGGGCGACAAGCAGTTGATCGAAGGGCTTGATTTTTCGCTGCCCCCCGGTGGCATCGTCGGGGTGATCGGCCCCAACGGTGCGGGTAAATCGACCCTGTTCAAGATGCTGACCGGGCAGGAAAAGCCCGATGCAGGCACCATCGAATACGGCGATACGGTTGATCTGTCTTATGTCGATCAGTCGCGCGATGATCTGCAGGCCGATGATACCGTGTGGCAGGCGATCACCGGCGGTGCCGAGATTATCGAACTGGGAGATGCGCAGGTCAATTCGCGCGCCTATTGTTCGTCCTTCAACTTCAAGGGCGGCGACCAGCAGAAAAAGGTTGGCCTGCTGTCAGGCGGGGAACGCAACCGTGTCCACATGGCGCGCCTGCTGAAAGAAGGCGGCAACGTGCTGCTGCTGGATGAACCGACCAACGATCTTGACGTCGAAACCCTGCGCGCACTGGAAGACGCGCTGGTCGATTTCGCCGGCTGCGCCGTGGTGATTTCCCACGACCGGTTCTTTCTGGACCGGATCTGCACGCATATCCTCGCGTTCGAGGGCGATGCCCACGTGGAATGGTTCGAAGGCAATTTCGAGGATTACGAGGAAGACAAGAAACGCCGGCTGGGGGCCGATGCACTGGAGCCGAAGCGGTTGAAGCACAAGAAATTCGTTCGATAAATCGCAAAGCGATTTTCGGACGGGTGCGCGGCAGCGGGTGCATAGCACCTGCGTGCGCACTCGGTTGGGTTGGGGACGATTTCATTGTTTGAAACTGCCAATCAGTTCAAAGATATACCAGCCTCGGGGCGAAGTGCTTACAGTTCTGCTGTGAAACGAGCGAAGCGCTTGAACCGAGGGTATCTTTCAAAGAACGATTTTCTTCAAATCTGGAACCGTGCATCCGGGAGGTGTGAACTTTCAACATTGAAATTTACAGACATCCTGGAATTGAATGAAAAAGGGCGGAGTATTACAGACAGAATTCATTTCCGTGGCAACCGTCCCTCAATCAAATTCGCCCCGGCTTAGGATATGAACTCAACAACTGTCAGTTGGTTTACAAGGTCATAAATATAGGGAAGAACAGCTACAGCCAATCCAAATTTGAACGCTGGGTTCTCGCGGTAGCCCAAGTGATCGAAGAAAGGCCCAAGTAAAGAACATGTATTGTGTTCAGTCGTTTTATCCACTATATGTTGTGATGGTAGCGGAGTCCATCATTGGGCGTGCGGCGGGTCGTGGCCCTTTGTTAAGGATAACTGCAACTCCTACGCAGAAGGTGCAAGCGCTTAGCGGTGCTATGTCAATTCCTTAGCAGGAAGCGGCTAAGGCGGTCCGACAGAACTCACGGTGGAGCTGTGAATAATCTGAGCGGGTGACCGTCGAACGGAAGCTCCAAGTAGCTATAGGAGCATGCCAAACCGCCGGAATTGGGGCGGTATATAAATACTGAGCGAGTTTTAACGCTCAAGGCCTTGAGCATCTCTAAGGACAAAATCCAATGAGATACTTAAAAAGGCTGAAAGGGCGAGTGACGTATTCCGACATAGTCGGAACTATGTCTCTCTTCCTGGCGATACTTGATTTAGTCTTGTAACGTTGGGCGGTCTTCGGACCGCCCTTTCTTTTTTGGGAGCGCCCCCCGCCTTGACACAGATTAAAGCACGCCGCGCGCCGCGCGCTAGGGTGTCGCAATGCGCGCCGGACCTTGCGGCGCATTTCGCAGGCTTTCACTGATAAGGCATTTCATGACTCAGGATGTCGTCATCACCTTCAACGCAGGTTCCTCCAGCCTGCGCTGTGGCGTTTTTCGCCTGACCGGCGCTGATCCCGAACCGGTCGGCACCTTCGGCATTCGCGGTATCCCCGACCGTATGGTGCTGACGCGGCGTGATATGCAGGCCGGCACGCAGGACGAAACCACCCTGCCCGCGCCGCAAAGCCCCGAGCGCGCCCACCCCGAGGCGTTGGGCCACATGATTGAGCGGCTGGACGGGATCGCGGGCACCTACACGATCCGCGCTTTTGCGCACCGGATCGTGCATGGCGGCGCAGATTACGCCCATCCGGTGCGCATCGACGATGATGTGATGACACATCTCAAGGCGCTGGAACCGCTGGCGCCCAGCCACCAGCCCCACAATCTGCGCCCGATCCGCCGGATGCGCGACCATTACCCCGATGTGCCGCAGATCGCGTGTTTCGATACCGCATTTCACCGCACCCAACCGCGTCTGGCGCAACTGTTCGCGCTGCCCCGCGCGCTGGGGGATGCGGGCATTCTGCGTTACGGGTTTCACGGCCTGTCCTATGATTACATCGCCCACCGGCTGGAACGCGATTATCCCGATCTGGCTCGCGGGCGCGTGATTGTCGCGCATCTGGGCCACGGGGTCAGCCTGTGTGCGCTGAAAGACGGGCAAAGCATTGCCACCACCATGGGCCTGACGGCGCTGGACGGCATGCCGATGGGTCAGCGCTGCGGCACGATTGACCCCGGCGTGGTGCTGCATCTGATCATGGATCGCGGGTACAGCGCGTCCGAAGTGCGCGATATGCTGTATGAAGAATCCGGCCTGATGGGCGTGTCCGACATCAGCGGCGAAATGAACGATCTGCTGGCCAGCGACGATCTCCATGCCGCTGAAGCCATTGACTATTTTACCTATCACTTCACCCGAAACGTCGGGGCCTTGCAGGCCACATTGGGCGGGGTGGATGCGATCGTGCTGACCGGTGGCATGGGCAAATACATTCCCGCCCTGCGCGCCCGTCTGGTTGATGCGCTGGCTTGGATGGGCATCGCGCTGGACAGGGATGCCAATGCCGCAGGCGGCCCGGTTCTGACGACACAAGACAGTCGCTTTCCGGTTCTGATGCTGCCAACAGACGAAGAACTGATCCTTGCGCGGGGCGCGGCCGGCATTCTGGACAAGGGCTGACGCCGCCAGATATTGAAACGCACGAGGATTTTTGCGGAAAGTCCGTTTTTTGTCGCTATTCTTATGATCCGTGTCCGTTTCCGGCAGGGCTTTGATGCTGGTCTGTTGCAACAGTGCTGCCCAAAGGAGGCCCCGCATGCGATATTCCGGCTTCAAGGTGATCAAAGAGGCGCTGACCGGCCACAAAGGCTGGACGCCCGCGTGGCGCGATCCTGCGCCACAGGCCGATTATGATATCGTGATCATCGGCGGCGGCGGGCACGGTCTGGCGACGGCCTATTATCTGGCCAAACAGTTCGGCGGCAAGCGCATCGCGGTGCTTGAAAAAGGCTGGATCGGTGGCGGCAATGTCGGGCGCAACACCACCATCATCCGGTCCAACTATCTGCTGGATGGAAACGAGCCGTTCTACGAATTCTCGCTCAAGCTGTGGGAAGGGCTGGAACAGGATTTCAATTTCAACGCCATGATCAGCCAGCGCGGCATTCTGAACCTGATCCACACCGATGCGCAGCGCGATGCGTTCATCCGGCGCGGCAACGCGATGATGCTGAACGGGGCGGATGCGGAATTGCTGAGCGTGGCCCAGATCCGCGCGCGCTATCCTTTCATGAATTTCGACAATGCGCGCTTTCCCATCAAGGGCGGGTTGGCGCAGCATCGCGGCGGCACGGTTCGCCATGATGCGGTCGCGTGGGGCTATGCGCGCGGCGCCGACGCGCGCGGCGTGGACATCATACAGAATTGCGAAGTCACCGGATTCCGGATCGAAAACGGTATCTGCAAAGGTGTCGAGACCAGCCGCGGCTTTATCGGCGCATCCAAAGTGGGCTGCGCCGTTGCCGGATCATCGGGGCGGCTGATGGCCAAGGCAGGGATGCGTCTGCCCATCGAAAGCCACGTGTTGCAGGCCTTTGTATCCGAAGGATTGAAACCGGTGATGCCGGGGGTCGTGACCTTTGGCGCGGGCCATTTCTATTGCAGCCAGTCCGACAAGGGCGGGCTGGTGTTTGGCGGCGATATCGACGGCTACAATTCCTACGCCCAGCGCGGCAACCTGCCGGTGGTCGAAGACGTGGTCGAAAGCGGCATGGCGCTGTTTCCGATGCTGGGCCGCGTGCGATTGCTGCGGATGTGGGGCGGGATCATGGATATGTCGATGGACGGATCGCCCATCATTGACCGCACTCATATCGGCGGTCTCTATTTCAATGGCGGCTGGTGTTACGGCGGGTTCAAGGCCACGCCCGCGTCAGGCTGGTGCTTTGCGCATCTTCTGGCCCGCGATGAACCCCACCCCGTGGCCACGGCCTATCGGTTTGACCGGTTCGAAAAGGGCCGCATGATTGATGAAAAAGGCATGGGCGCGCAGCCCAATCTGCACTGAGGGACAAAGCACATGATTATCAATCACCCGCTTCTTGGCCCGCGTGACGCGCAGGAATTCACCTATCTGGGGGATGCGTCACTGATCGACCGGCCCGACTGGCAGGCGCCTGATGCGGCCCGCACGTTTTACGAATACCATTACCTGCGCGACAACCCCGCCGGTGAACACCGCGAATTGTGGTTCCACGAACAGGGCGACAGAAGCTGGCTGGTCGTAACGCGCAACACCCTGACCCACGAGATTACCAAAGTAGAGTTGGCCCGCGAAGTTGCCCGCACACGGGGGCGCAGCGCATGACCCAGTTGAACAGGCTTGCCGGCGGTCAGATCGACCGGTCCGAACCGATGACATTTACCTTTGATGGTAAATCCTATCAGGGATACGCCGGCGATACGCTGGCTTCGGCGCTTTTGGCCAACGATGTGCGCCTGATGGGCCGATCATTCAAATATCACCGCCCGCGCGGCGTGCTGAGTGCGGGATCAGAAGAACCCAACGCGCTGGTCGAACTGCGCAGCGGCGCGCGCCAGGAACCCAACACGCGCGCCACCACCGCAGAACTGTTCGACGGGCTGGTGGCCAACAGCCAGAACCGCTGGCCGTCGCTGACATTCGATGCAATGGCGATCAACGACCGGTTCAGCAATTTTCTGACTGCGGGCTTTTATTACAAAACCTTCATGTGGCCAGCCGCGTTCTGGGAAAAACTGTACGAACCGATCATTCGCCGCGCCGCAGGTCTGGGGACCGCGGCGCTGGAGCCAGACCCCGACAGTTACGACAAGGGGTTTTTGCATTGTGATCTTCTGATCATCGGGGCCGGGCCGGCCGGATTGTCTGCTGCGCTGACGGCGGGGCGTGCCGGGGCGCGGGTTATTCTGGCGGACGAAGATTTTGCCTTTGGCGGGCGGTTGAACGCTGAAACGCTGGATATTGGCGGGCAATCAGGCGCGCAATGGGCCGCAGCCAGCGCAGCGGAACTTGCCGATATGCCAAATGTGCGCCTGATGGCGCGCACCACGGTGATCGGGGCCTTTGATCACGGCGTTTATGGCGCGGTCGAACGGGTTAGCGATCATCTGCCCACCCCCGCCCCCGGCAAGCCGCGCCAGATCTTCTGGCGCATCACGTCGAAACGGGCACTGCTGTGCGCCGGTGCGATCGAACGACCCATTGCGTTTGAAAACAACGACCGCCCCGGCATCATGCTGGCGGGGGCGATGCGTGCCTATGCCAACCGCTGGGCCGCAACACCCGCACACAAGGTTGCCGTGTTTACCAACAACGATGACGGGCACCGCACCGCCGTTGATCTGATCGCCAAGGGCGTCACCGTTGCCGCAGTGATCGACACCCGCACAGACGCGCCCCGGATCGCCGATTGCGAATTGCTGGCCGGTGCGCAGGTCATCGACACCAAGGGCCGTCTGGGCCTGCGTTTCGTCGAAATACGTCTGGCGTCGGGCCAGACACGCCTTATCGAGTGTGGCGCACTGGGTGTGTCGGGCGGGTGGAACCCGAATGTCGGACTGACCTGTCACCAGCGCGGTCGCCCCCAGTGGCGCGAAGATATCGCCGCCTTTATACCGGGTGCAGATGGCCCCGCCGGGCTAAGTTGCGCCGGGGCCGCACTGGGCGAATTCAGCACCCATGCCGCACTTGGCACCGGATCAAAGGCAGCCGCTGCGGCCCTGCGCGATATCGGGATCAAGGCCCGCGCCCTGCCCGCGCCCAAGGCCGAGGATGCGCCTTTTTCGCTGTCACCGTTCTGGCATGTGACCGAAGGCAAGGGGCGCGCATGGCTGGATCAGCAGAACGACGTAACCGTCAAGGACGTGAAACTGGCGCATCAGGAAAACTATCGTTCGGTCGAACATCTTAAGCGTTACACGACGCTTGGCATGGCCACGGATCAGGGCAAGACATCGAATATGGGCGGTCTTGCGATCATGGCCGAACTGACTGGCCAGACGATACCACAGACCGGTACAACGATTTTCCGCCCGCCCTACACGCCTGTGTCGATGGGCGTGCTGGGGGGCCGGTCGGTCGGCACCGATTTTCGCCCCCTTCGTAAAACGCCCAGCCACGTTTGGGCGCAGGAACAGGGTGCTGTCTTTGTCGAAGTCGGGATGTGGTTGCGCGCGCAATGGTACCCCAAAGCCGGCGAAACCGAATGGCGCCAAAGCGTCGATCGCGAAGTGCTGGCGACCCGCAAAAGCGTTGGCATCTGCGATGTGACTACGCTGGGCAAGATCGATGTGCAGGGCAGCGATGCGGCCGCATTTCTGAACACCGTCTATTGCAACGGTTTTGCCAAACTGGCCGTCGGCAAGACGCGCTATGGGCTGATGCTGCGCGAAGACGGGATTGCGATGGATGACGGCACCGCGGCGCGACTGGCCGAGGATCATTTCGTTGTCACCACCACCACGGCCAACGCGGTGGGTGTGTACCGTCACATGGAATTCGTGCGCCAGTGCCTGTTTCCCGACATGGACGTACAGTTGATTTCCACGACCGAAGCATGGGCACAATATGCCGTGGCAGGCCCGAATGCGCGCAAACTGCTGCAAAAGATCGTCGACCCGAAGTTTGATCTGTCAAACGATGCGTTCCCGTTCATGGCCTGTGGTGAAATCACCGTTTGCGGTGGTTTGCGCGCACGGCTTTTCCGGATATCGTTCTCGGGTGAACTGGCCTACGAAATTGCGGTGCCGACACGCTATGGCGATGCCATGATCCGCAGATTGATGGCGGCGGGCGAAGAATTCGATGTGGTCCCCTACGGAACCGAAGCCTTGGGCGTCATGCGCATCGAAAAGGGCCATGTGACCGGCAACGAGCTGAATGGCACGACCACCGCGCTGAATCTGGGCATGGGTCGTATGGTGTCCAAGGCGAAGGACAGTATCGGGTCGGTCCTTTCCGAGCGAGAAGGGCTGAACGCCCCGGATGCGCTGGTTCTGGTCGGCCTGCAACCGGTCGACAAGTCGCACCGTGTTCTGGCGGGGTCCCACCTGATGACCAAAGGACACGATGTGAACGCAGCCAATGATCAGGGCTACATCACCTCTGCCGCCTATTCGCCGCATCTGGGATGCTCGATTGGCCTTGGCTTTCTGAAAAACGGCGGCGCGCGCAAGGGTGAGGTGATCAAGGCGGTCAGCCCGCTGACCGGCCTGAACGTCGATCTGGAAGTGGTCAGCGCGCATTTCATCGATCCAGAGGGGGAGAGGCTTCGTGCATGATCTGACAGCAATCACCGCCCTGGGGGGCAGCGTCGCGCGTGTCGATCACGTTGGTCCCATCACGCTAAGCGAACAGCCCGATTGGGTGTTCGCATCCGTTGCCGCGCGTTTGGGGCAGGAAAGCAAATGCAAGACAGCCCTGAAAAAGCTGCTGGGGGCAAAAGCGCCTGATGTAGGGGGCGTGTGCGTTGGAAAAGACCTGACAGCGTTCTGGACGGGGCCGGACCAATGGATGATCGAAGCCCCGTTTGCTCAGAATGAAGACATCGCCGCACAGGTGAAATCGGCTGTTGGCACAACAGCAAGTGTGAGCGAACAAACAGATGGCTGGTGTCGCTTTGACATGCTGGGCGACGGTGTCGTCGCTGTGTTCGAACGGCTGTGCAACGTCAACGTGGCTGCCATGGCCACAGGCACGGCAACACGCACCGTTATTGAGCATCTGGGGTGCTTTGTGATCTGCCGAGACGCAGGCACGCATCTGTCCGTCATCGGGCCGCGATCTTCGGCAGGGTCCATGCACCATGCGTTACTAACCGCAATGCGGTCTGTCTGGTGATCCGGTTCGCACCAAAACCATCCGTATAGGGCGCTTATGGGTCACAAAGCCTACAAGGTTTCCGCGTGAGCGCGCTATCGCTTGGTCTGTGTGCCGCGCTGGCGTGGGCCATTCATGATCTGTGCCTGCGCTATGTCAGCCAGCGGGCGGGTATCCTGCCAGCGCTGGCAGTTGTGCTTTTGACCGGCGCGCTGCTGGTGCTGCCGGTGGCAGCGTGGGTTGGCGCGTGGCAGGACATGTCAGGCACTGCCTTGGTGGCCTCTTTGTTTACCGGGCTGGCCTTCGCGTTCGCCAGTGTTGGTCTTTACAAGGCGTTCCAGATCGGCCCCGTCGGTCTGGTCGCGCCGGTGATCGGGGCCTATCCGGTGCTGTCACTGGCGCTGGCCGGTATCGAAGGTGATCCGGTCAAGGCCACGGACTGGGCGGCGGCCGTTGTTGTTATCGCAGGGATTACCGTTGTCGGGGTTCTGGGGCGTGACAGCAGATCGGGCGGATCACGCGCCGTGGCGCTGGCATGGGCCGTTCTGGGCGCGACGGGGTTCGCCCTGACCTTTGCGGTCGGGCAATATGCCACGCGCATCACCGGCGAATTACCGGTTCTGGCCATTGCGCGGCTGGCCGCGATCGCCGTGATCGTGCCCCTGGCGCTGCGCACGATCGACCCGATGCGCGGCATCATCCGGCATATGCCGCTATTGCTGCTGATGGGGGCGCTGGACGCGCTGGCCCTTGGGGCCGTGATGATCGCGGCACCGCTGGATCATCCTGAGTTTGCCGCTGTCGGCGCGTCTGCGTTCGGGATCCTCACCATATTGCTGGCGCGGATGGTATTGGGCGAACGGATGGCACCGGGCCAATGGGGCGGTGTCGTGCTGGCCTTTGCCGCTATCGGGTATCTGGGGTTGTGACCGCGCGGCATCAGCGCGGCAGAACACACAGCATTTCGTAAAGAAGGCCGGCGCCGATCAGCGCCGTGTTGCCGCTGGTATCATAGGGTGGCGACACCTCGACCAGATCACCTCCGACAAGGCTCAGCCCCGCGCAGCCGCGCACGATTTCCAGCGCCTGAATGGTGGTCAGCCCGCCAATTTCAACAGTTCCGGTTCCGGGTGCAAAAGCGGGATCAAGGCTGTCGATATCATAGGTCAGATAGGTCGGCGTATCGCCAATTCTGGCGCAGATATCAGCCATCAGAGGTGTCAACGACTTGTGCCAGCAGTCTTCTGCCGGAACCACGGTAAAGCCCTGCTTGCGGCCCCAGTCGAAGTCATCGGGCGCATAGCCGGTGCCGCGCAGCCCGATCTGGAATACCTTGTCATTCACCAGCAACCCGTCTTCGACCGCGCGGCGGAACGGCGTGCCGTGGGCGATCTTTTCGCCGAACATCTCGTCATTGGTGTCGGCATGGGCATCCACATGGATCAGAGCAACAGGCCCGTGTTTCCCGGCAATGGCGCGCAGCACCGGATAGGTCAGCGTATGATCGCCCCCCAATGTCAACGGCACAGCGCCATGCGACAGGATATCGTCATAGGCCGCCGTGATGATGTCAGCCGTCTTTTTCAGATCGAATGTGTTGATCGCCACATCACCTATATCGGCCACCTGCATTTCAGCAAACGGGGCCGCACCGGTGGCCATGTTGAACGGGCGCAACATGCAGCTTTCGGCGCGGATGGAGCGCGGACCATGGCGGGTGCCTGCACGGTTCGATGTGCCGATATCCATCGGCACCCCTACAAAACAGGCATCAAGCCCCGCAGCACTGTCCTGACGGGGCAGGCGCATCATCGTGGCATCACCGGCAAAGCGGGGCATATCATTGCCGCCAAGCGGCTGGTTGAAAGGGCGGTCTGTGGCGGTTGGCATGCTGGCGTTCCGTTCTGCTGGTTCCTTGCGCAGAATCCACATCCCGGATGCCATTTGCAATCGCTATCTGCACTGCCGGCCCCCATCGCCCCCTCGCAGTGGCAAAGGCGACTTTGACGCTGATCAACACGCGCGCCCTTTACTCTTGCTAGAGCGGTTTTTATCCTGCCCGTTCCCGACCGGACCTGCCGATTATGACCTTGCCCGCCTTTACAACGAAAAACCTGACCAAGGTCTATGGCGAGGGCCGTTCGGCGGTACATGCGCTACGCGGCGTTGATGTTGAAATTCCTCAGGGCGAGATTGTCGTCCTGCTGGGCCCCTCGGGCAGCGGGAAATCAACCTTGCTGAACATTCTGGGCGGTCTGGATAGCGCCACGGACGGCACCGCGCAATTCCGCGATCAGATGCTGACCGATATGCAAGACCGGGAGTTGACCCGCTACCGGCGCGATCACGTGGGGTTTGTGTTCCAGTTTTATAATCTGATGCCGTCCCTTACCGCCTATGAAAACGTTGAACTGGTGACCGAGATTGCCCGCAACCCGATGGACCCGGCCGAGGCGCTGCACATGGTGGGTCTGGGTGGCAGGATGGATCATTTTCCCTCGCAGATGTCGGGGGGCGAACAACAGCGCGTGGCCATCGCCCGTGCCGTGGCCAAACAGCCCGATGTTCTGTTCTGCGATGAACCCACCGGCGCGCTGGACAGCACCACAGGACGCACGGTTCTTAAGGTTCTGAAATCCGTCAACGAAACGCTGGGTGCGACTGTCATGATCGTAACCCATGCCGCCAGTCAGGCCGCGATGGCGGATCGCGTCATCCATTTCGCCGATGGCAATATCCGCGAGATCGTCAAGAACAAGACCAAGCAGAGCCCGGACGAAATCGCATGGTAGGCGCGCTTGATCACAAGCTGCTGCGCGATCTGTGGCGGATGAAGGGACAGGCGATAGCTATCGGACTGGTGATCGGCATGGGCGTCGCCCTGCAAGTGATGATGAGCGGGCTTGTCGCCACTTTGGGTGATACGCGCCAGGCCTATTACGACCGGTTCCGTATGGCCGAGGTTTACGCCCCGGTCACGCGCGCGCCATCCCATCTTACAGACCGTCTGGCGCAGATACCGGGCGTTGCGGCCGCCGAAGGACGTGTCAGCGGCGATGCCCTGATCGATATTCCCGGACAGGCCTTGCCGATGCAGGCGCGGGCCGTGTCGCTGCCCGATATCGGCACGCCGCGTCTGAACGCCGTACATCTGACCGATGGACGAATGATCAACGCCGCCCGTGGCGATGAGATACTGCTGCTGGATACGTTCGCGCGTGCCAACGGTCTGGGCCCCGGCGATCAGATTACCGCCACGATGAACGGCGCACGCCACAGCTTTCGCATCACCGGACTCGCACTGGGGCCGGAATTTGTTTACGTCACACCGCCGGGCGAACTGATGGCGGATGACGCCCGTTATGGCGTCATCTGGATGAGCAGTTCTGCCCTGTCGGCGGCCTATGACATGAAGGGCGCCTTTAACGAAGCGCTGATCAGTCTGACCCGGAACGCCCGCGAGGCCGCCGTGATCGCTGCTGCAGATCGTATTCTTGCGCCCTATGGCGGGCGCGGGGCCTACGGGCTGGATGATCATATGTCCAACCGGTTCCTGAATGATGAAATAACGCAATTGAAAACACTCAGCCGCGCCATTCCGCCCATTTTCCTCGGGGTGTCGGCCTTTCTCCTGTATATCGTGATTTCGCGGATGATTCAGGCCGAACGCGAAGAGATTGGCCTGATGAAGGCCTTTGGCTATTCCGATGGCGAAGTGGTGTGGCATTACCTGAAATTCGTCATCGTGATTGCGGCAGGCGGGGCGCTGGTCGGCTGCCTTCTGGGTATCCTTCTGGCGCGGCTGCAGGCCAACATGTACCTTGATTTCTTCAAGTTTCCGTTTCTGCTGTTCCGGCAGGATCCGGTTTCTTTCGTGATCGGTGTCAGCGTCAGCGTTCTGACGGCTTCGGCCGGCGGTTTGATCGTCTTGCGCCGCGTCTTTGCGCTGACACCCGCCACCGCCATGCGGCCCCCAGCCCCTGCCGATTACAGCCGCGCGGGACGCTATGCGCCATGGCTGGCGCGCATTCTGGACCAGCCCAGCCGCATGGTGCTGCGCCGGTTGACCCGCCATCCAATGCGCATGGCGGGCGCAACGGTGGGGATTGCCTGCGGCATGGCGCTGAATGGTGCGATGCTTACGTTGTTTCAGGGATTTGACCGCACGATCGATCTGTCGTTCAGCGTGATGGACCGGTCTGATCTGACGCTGGTGTTTACCCACGCCGTTTCGCAGGACAGCATTTCGGACTTGCGCCGCCTGCGCGGCGTGACACGTGTGGAACCGGCGCGGATAGTGCCGGTTGTGCTGCGCAACGGAGTCTATGATTATCGCGGCGCTCTCAGCGGGCTGGATCCCGATGCACATCTGGTGCGGGCGATGAACGCGGACCTGACACAGGTCAGCCTGCCCGACAGCGGCATCGTGTTATCAACGACACTGGCCGATCTGTTGCAGGTCCGCCCCGGAGACTTGCTGGAAATCGATGTGCGCGAAGGCCGCCAGCCGCTGTTGTCCCTGCCGGTTGTGGCACTCTCGGAAACCTTACTTGGGGCCACCGCCCACATGGACAGGCATGCCCTGAACCGTGCATTGGGTGAACCCCTGCGCGTGTCGGGTGCGTTTCTGGCTGTGGACCCCGCGCAAGCCGACGCAGTGTACGCGGCCTTGCGCGGTATGCCCACGGTTGCCGGCGTCAGCCGGTCTGATGATTCCGAACAGGCCTTGCAGGACATGATGAACGAAGGTGCGGGTGCCACCCGGTTTGTAATGGCCGCCATCGCGTTCGTGATTGCCTTTGGCGTTGTCTATAATGCCGCCCGCATCGCGCATGCCGAACGGGAACGCGATCTCTCCAGTCTGCGCGTGATTGGTTTCAGCCGTGGCGAGGCGGCGTTTGTCCTGTTGGGCGAACTTGGCGCTGTCGTGTTGGCAGCATTGCCGTTGGGGGTGGTGCTGGGCCATGTCGTCGCCATGCTGATGTCATGGGGGTTTTCCAACGAAAACTACCAGATACCGGCTGTGTTCAGCCCGTCCAGCCACGGGGCTGCAGCCCTTGTAGTGGTGTCAGCCGCCCTGCTGTCGGGCTGGTTGGTGAAGCGCGATATCGACAGGGCCGATCTTGTGTCGGCTTTGAAAACAAGGGAATGATGTGACATGGCCAAAGCCCGCAAACGATCGCGTCTGATCTTTACAACCCTTGCCGCTGTGCTGATCGGGGCCGGTTTGGCCGCCGCCTTCTGGCCGCGCGCAACGATGGTTGATCTGGGGCAGGTCAAACGCGGTGCCATGCAACTGACCATCGACGAAGAGGGGCGCACCCGCGTCAGCGACGGCTATGTCGTGTCCACCCCCGTGGCAGGCCGGTTGCTGCGGGTCAGCGTTGATCCCGGCGACCCGGTGATCAAGGGGGAAACGGTGGTGGCCCACATGCGGCCAACCAACCCCGCAGCGCTGGATATCCGCACCCGCGAACAGGCACGCGCCGCAGTCGAGGCCGCCGAAGCCGCCCAGCGTGTGGCACAGGCCGATCTGAATGCCGCCATAGCCAATCTTGAACTGGCCAACAGTGAACTGGCGCGCACCGAACGTCTGGCCGAGCGTGATATCGCATCCGATGCCGCGCTGGACCGGGCACGCCAGGTGGCACGCGTGGCACAGGCGAACGTGGATACCGCCGAAGCCGCGATCGCGATGCGGCGCGCACAGGTGGACAATGCCCGCGCGCAACTGATCCGCTTTGATGATCGCGGGCTGGCCGACGCCATTGCCGGTGAAAACGGGGGCGACGATATACCGGTTTATGCTCCGATCACGGGCCGTATCCTGCAAATCATGCAGCAAAGCGAAATCACGCTGTCTGCGGGAACGCCGATCATGGAAATCGGCGACATTACCGGCGATCTGGAAGTGATCGTCGACCTTCTGTCGACAGATGCGGTTCAGGTGTCCGTCGGGGATCCGGTGCTGATTGAAGACTGGGGAGGCCCGCGCGCATTGCAAGGCAGGGTTACCCGCGTCGATCCGTTTGGTGTCACCAAGTTTTCTGCCCTCGGGGTTGAAGAACAGCGCGTCAGCGCCTTGATCGAGTTTACCGAACCATCCGATACCCGTGCTGGATTGGGTCACGGCTTTCGTGTCGAAACCCGCATTGTTGTGTGGCAGGATCCCGACACCCTGATCGTGCCCTCCAGCGCGCTGTTTCGTGTTGGCCAGGATTGGGCCGTATTCCGCGTGATTGACGGCAAGGCGCAGCGCCGGATCATCTCTCTCGGGCGCAATAACGGGATCGAGGCGCAGGTTTTGGACGGGCTGGAAGACGGCGATACCGTGATCCTGTTTCCGACGTCGGGCCTGACCGACGGGGTGCGTGTGACGCAGCGGGTCGCCGATTGATCCGGACCTTCCGTCAAGACGTTACAGAATACTTTCGATTTCCAATTTTCTGTAACTTTATTCTTGATGGGAATCGGTTTTATCAATACACCGACCATGCGGTCGAAGAATGGAGGCTTTTGCCGAATGGACGCATTTATCTGTGACGGGGTGCGCACGCTGATCGGCCGCTATGGCGGGGCGCTGTCCAGTGTGCGCACCGATGATCTAGCCGCGCTGCCCATCACCGCCCTGATGGAACGCAATCCGCAAGTTGCGTGGGCACAGGTGGATGATGTGATCTTTGGCTCGGCCAATCAGGCGGGCGAAGACAATCGCAATGTGGCGCGTATGGCTGCATTGCTGGCCGGATTGCCGGAAGATGTTCCGGGCACGACAATCAACCGGCTGTGCGCCAGCGGCATGGATGCGGTGGGCTTTGCCGCGCGCGCGATCAAGGCGGGTGATTACGATCTGGCCATTGCCGGTGGCGTCGAAAGCATGAGCCGCGCGCCCTTTGTCATGCCCAAGGCCACCAGCGCCTTTACACGATCCAACGCGGTTTATGACACCACCATCGGATGGCGGTTCGTGAACCCGAAGATGAAGGCCCGATACGGTATCGATTCCATGCCGGAAACGGCGGACAACGTTGCTGCAGACTATGGCATCAGCCGTGCGGATCAGGATGCGTTTGCCGCGCGCTCGCAAGCGCGGTGGGCCGCCGCACATGCCGCCGGACTATTTGCAGATGAAATCGTACCGGTCCACATTCCGCAGCGCAAAGGTGACCCGTTGGTGTTTGACACCGATGAACATCCGCGTCCTGACACCGATGGCGCGGCACTGGCGCGGCTGAAAGGCATCAACGGGCCGGAACTGAGTGTGACCGCGGGCAATGCCAGTGGCGTCAACGATGGGGCTGCTGCACTGCTGATTGCTTCAGAACAGGCGGCAAAGGCACAGGGGCTGACACCGATTGCGCGCATTGTCGGCATGTCATCCGCCGGGGTCGCGCCGCGCGTCATGGGTATCGGGCCGGTGCCTGCGACACAAAAGCTGCTGGCGCGCACAGGGCTGCGCATCGACCAGATGGATGTGATAGAATTGAACGAGGCATTTGCCGCGCAAGGGCTCGCGACATTGCGCGCGCTGGGGGTGGACGATGATGCGCCGCACGTCAATCCGAACGGCGGTGCCATTGCGATCGGGCATCCGCTTGGCATGTCGGGGGCGCGGCTGGTGTTGACGGCAGCGCGGCAACTGCAGCGCACCGGCGGGCGCTATGCGCTATGTACAATGTGCGTGGGCGTGGGCCAGGGCGCTGCGCTGATACTGGAACGGACGTAAGGGGAAGGAACAGCAGATGTATGCACAGATGGTTCAGTCAACCGGCGCAGGCGTCAAGGACCGCGCGGACATGACACCGCAGGAACGTGCCTTTCAGGACCGGATCAACGCGGGCGAGAAAATCGAACCGAAAGACTGGATGCCTGACGGGTATCGCAAGACGCTGATCCGCCAGATCGGCCAACACGCCCATTCCGAAATCGTCGGGCAACTGCCCGAAGGCAACTGGATCACCCGCGCCCCGACGCTTGAACGCAAGGCCATCCTGCTGGCCAAGGTACAGGACGAGGCAGGGCATGGCCTGTATCTTTATTGCGCCGCTGAAACGCTGGGGGTCAGCCGCGATGAACTGACCCGCGATCTTTTGTCGGGCAAGATGAAATACAGTTCAATCTTCAACTATCCGACGCTCACATGGGCCGATATGGGCGCGGTTGGCTGGCTGGTGGATGGTGCGGCGATCATGAACCAGGTGCCGCTGCAACGTACATCCTATGGCCCCTATTCACGCGCGATGATCCGCATCTGCAAGGAGGAGTCGTTTCACCAGCGTCAGGGCTATGACATCATGATGAAGATGGCCGCCGGTACATCTGCGCAGAAACGCATGGCGCAGGATGCGGTGAACCGGATGTGGTACCCGTCATTGATGATGTTCGGCCCGTCCGACAAGGACAGCGTGCATTCGGCGCAAAGCATGGCTTGGAAAATCAAGATCAACACCAATGACGAACTGCGCCAGAAATTTGTCGATCAGACCGTGCCGCAGGCCGAATATCTGGGCCTGACCATTCCCGACCCGGATCTGAAATGGAACGACGAAAAGGGCGGGTACGATTATTCCGAACCCGATTGGGCCGAATTCTTTGATGTGATCCAGGGAAACGGCCCGTGCAATGCCGAACGTCTGAACGCGCGCAACGCCGCCTGGGATAATGGTGCCTGGGTGCGCGACGGGCTGTTGGCCCATGCCCGCAAACGGGCCGCAGGAAAGGTAGCAGCAGAATGACCGCAGACACCAATACCCCTACCCGCCACGAATGGCCGCTTTGGGAAATCTTTATCCGTGGTCAGCACGGAATGAGCCACCGCCACGTGGGCAGCCTGCACGCGCCGGATGCCGAAATGGCGATCAAGAATGCCCGCGATGTCTATACCCGCCGAAACGAAGGCGTCAGCATCTGGGCGGTCGAAGCACGCCATATTGCGGCCTCGTCCCCGTCTGACAAGGGGCCGCTTTATGAACCGTCGCAAAGCAAGGTGTACCGCCACCCGACGTTTTTCGACATTCCCGATGACGTGGGTGCAATGTGATGGACGACGCGCTGTTTCAATTCCTGTGCCGTATGGGCGACAACACGCTGGTTCTTGGCCACCGTGTCAGCGAATGGTGCGGCCATGCGCCGATTCTGGAAGAAGATATCGCGCTGGCCAATATCGCGCTGGATCTGATCGGACAGACCCAGATGTGGCTGGGTCTTGCCGCCGAAGTCGAAGGCCACGGGCAGAGTGCCGACGATCTGGCAATGCTGCGCGATGCCTGGGATTTTCGCAATCTGCTGATCGTGGAACAACCCAACGGAGATTTCGGGCAGACCATGATGCGCCAATACCTGTTTGATGCCTGGCATCTGGCGATGCTGAAAGGGCTGGAAACGTCCAGCGACGCGCGCGTGTCCCAGATCGCGCAGAAATCGGTGAAAGAAGTGGCCTATCATCTGGAACGGTCCACGGACACGGTGATCGGCCTTGGCGACGGAACGGACGAAAGCCATGCCCGCATGCAAGCCGCGCTGGACCTGTTGTGGCCCTATGTGGGTGAAATGTTTACCCCTGATGCGGTGGACCGTGAAATGGCCAAGGCGGGCATCGCGCCCGACCCTGCCAGCCTGCGCGCGCGTTTCGATGCCGATGTGGCGCATGTGATGGAACAGGCGACATTGAAAATTCCCGACACGGGCTTTGCCCACAAGGGTGGCAAATCCGGTGTGCAGCATTCCGAACATCTGGGCCATATCCTGACGCAGATGCAATGGCTGCAACGCGCCTATCCCGGGGCTACGTGGTAGGATGAAACCGGCGGTGGCCGACATATGGGACTGGCTTGATCAGGTGCCCGACCCGGAAATTCCAGTGATTTCGGTGGTTGATCTGGGTATCGTGCGCGGTGTGGCTTGGCAGGGAGACACGCTTGAGGTGGCGGTCACGCCCACCTATTCAGGCTGTCCCGCAACGCGGATCATCGCGCTGGATATCGAAACCGCGCTGCGCGATCACGGCGTTGCGGATATCCGCATCAAAACCCAGATTTCACCCGCCTGGACAACCGACTGGCTGACCGAAAAGGGCCGCGTCAAGCTGGAGCGTTTTGGCATTGCGCCGCCGCAAAAGGCCGGCGGACCAGAAAAATGCCCGCATTGCAGCAGTCGCGACATTGAGCGGGTCAGCCAATTCGGTTCCACCCCGTGCAAAGCGCACTGGCGTTGCCTGACCTGCCTTGAACCGTTCGACTATTTCAAATGCCTGTAAGGAGTGCGCCCCATGGCCCGCTTTCATGATCTGACTGTCACTGATGTTCACAAAACGATCCGCGATGCGGTTGTCGTGACGCTGAAGCCTGTCAACGGTGGCGATTTCGAATTCACCCAAGGCCAGTACCTGACGTTTCGCCACGATTTCGATGGTACCGAGGTACGCCGATCCTATTCGATTTGCGCGGGGCTGGATGATGGCCTTTTGCAGGTCGGGATCAAAAAGGTTGATGGCGGTGCGTTTTCCACCTGGGCGAACGAAAACCTGAAACCCGGTGATGTCGTGCAGGCGATGTCACCTATGGGCAATTTCTTTACCCCGCTTGATCCGTCACAGGGAAAAAACTATCTGGGATTCGCGGGCGGGTCCGGCATCACACCGGTTCTGTCGATCCTTAAAACCGTACTTGCGCGCGAGCCCAACAGCACATTCACGCTGGTCTACGCAAATCGCGGCGTCAACACGATCATGTTCCGTGAAGAGCTTGAGGATCTGAAAAACCGTTATATGGGGCGGTTGACCCTGATCCATATTCTGGAATCCGATGCACAGGAAATTGATCTGTTCACCGGGCGCGTGGACCGGGAAAAATGCGCCGCGTTGTTCGAACACTGGATCGATATCGCCAGTGTCGACACCGCCTTTATCTGCGGGCCCGAACCCATGATGCACGCCATTTCCGACAGCCTGCGCAGCCATGGTCTGCGCGATGATCAGATCAAATTCGAATTGTTCAAAAGCGGACAACCCGGCCGCCTGAAACGCAAAGCCGCCGCTCAAGGGGCCGCTGCCGCCAAGGCGACACAGGCCAGCGTGATCATGGATGGCACCGCCCGCACATTCACGATGGATCGGGATCAGTCCGTGTTAGAGGCAGCGCTGGAACATGCAATGGATGCACCGTTTGCCTGCAAGGCAGGCGTATGTTCCACCTGCCGCTGCAAACTGATCGAGGGCGAGGTCGAGATGATCGCCAATCACGCGCTGGAAGATTATGAGGTGGCGCAAGGCTTTATCCTGTCCTGCCAGTCCTACCCGCTGACCGACAAGATCGTCGTGGATTACGATCACTAATGGTTCAAAGCCCGCGCAGACCATCACAGGCAAGGGTGGTGACAAGGCGCGCATAGTCCTGTCGGGCCTGTGAATCGGCGCGCGGGTTCCACATGTAAAACCAGTTCAGCATCCCGAACACCGACATTGTCGTAGCCCGCAGTTTTACCGGGTCGTTCCTGAACACATCCGGTTCGATTTCGGCCAGCACATCGCCAAGCTGGCGCACCATATCGCGCTGGTATCCGCGCAAAACGGATTGCTGTTCCTGGGGCAACAGCGGCAGGCCTTCGGTCTGGATCTTGTGTTCGTGGTCCATGCCGTCATAGGCCAGCAGGGTTTGTTCCACGATCCGGTGCAGTTTTTCACGTGCAGGCAGCCCGCTCAGCGGCAGGTTGCAAATCCGGTCGCGCAAGGCAGAAAGATAGCTGTCCAGAATATCGAACAGCAACGCATCCTTGCTGCTGTAATAGTGGTAGATATTGGCCTTGGATATTCCACATTCGCGCGCGACATGGTTCATTGATGCTCGCGCCACACCTTCCTTGGCGAACACGCGGGCGGCGGTTTTCAGGATGTGGCCGCGCTTGGCGTCATAATCCTTGGCAATGGTACGGGCCAAACCGTCAGTCCTTTGGCCGGTTGTCGACGACGCGTTTGGCCTTGCCTTCGGATCGGGCCACCGCTCCGGGGTCGCGCACCAGAACCTCGCAACTGATACCAACGATATCCTTGATCCGTTTGGTCAGCATCCGTTCGGCGGCGGCGCGGCTGGCCTCGTCCGTGGCACCTGTCGCGGCTTCGACATTGACGCGCAGCGCATCCATATGGCCCGCGCGGTAAAGCTCGATCTGGAAATGCGCGGCCACCCCGCCTGTGGCCAGCACCTGTTCTTCGATCTGCGTGGGAAACAGATTGACGCCGCGCAGGATGATCATGTCATCGCTGCGCCCTGTGATCTTTTCCATCCGCCGCATGCTGCGCGCGGTGCCGGGCATCAGCCGCGTCAGATCGCGGGTCCGATAGCGGATCATCGGCAAGCCTTCCTTGGTCAGCGTGGTAAACACCAGTTCGCCTTTTTCCCCGTCCTGAACCGGCTGTCCGGTGTCGGGGTTGATCACTTCGGGATAGAAATGATCTTCCCAGATGTGCAGACCGTCCTTGGTTTCCACGCATTCGTTGGCCACGCCCGGCCCCATGATTTCGGACAGACCATAAATATCGACAGCGTGCATATCGAACGCCTGTTCGATCTCAAGCCGCATGGCATTGGTCCATGGTTCGGCACCGAAGATCGCGGTTTGCAGCGAGCTTTCGCGCGGGTTGAGACCCTGGCGATGAAACTCCTCAAGGATATTGAGCATATAGGATGGCGTGACCATGATCGCCTGCGGTTTGAAATCATCGATCAGCGTTACCTGACGTGCGGTTTGCCCGCCCGACACCGGGATCACCATCGCGCCCAGCCGTTCGATCCCGTAATGCGCACCCAACCCGCCAGTGAACAGGCCATAGCCATAAGCGTTGTGCACCATGTCGCCCCGCCGCACGCCAGAGGCACGCAGACAGCGCGCGACCAGATCGGCCCAGTTGGAAATATCGTTGGCGGTATAGCCCACGACCGTTGGTTTGCCCGTTGTCCCGGACGAGGCATGAACCCGCACGATCTGGTCGCGCGGCACCGCGAACATCCCGAACGGATAATGATCACGAAGATCGGATTTTGTGGTGAACGGGAACTTTGCAAGGTCGGACAGGTCTTTCAGGTCATCAGGATGTACACCGGCATCGTCAAACCGTTCGCGATACATCGCGACGTTGTCATAGGCGTGGCGCAGCGACCATTTCAGACGTTCCAGCTGCAGGGCCGTGATCTTGTCACGGCTGGCAATTTCAATCGGCTCCAGATCATCGCGATTTGGCGTCAGGTCTTTCATGTCATGTCCTCGGATGTCGGTTCTTCGTCAAACAACTGGCCGCGAATGGCGCGCGACTGGCCGCGGAATTCGGCAATCGCCTTGCCGTCCTGATTGGTGACACGCACATCGTAAATACCGTTGCGCCCGATCAGGGAAACCTCGTGCGCTGTGGCGGTCAGTACGTCGCCCATATGGGCGGGGGCCAGATAGGTGATGGCATTGTGCAGGGCAACGGTGGCCTGATTGCGACTGTTGCAGGCAAAGGCAAAAGCACTGTCGGCCAGTGAAAACGTCACACCACCGTGGCAATTGCCGTGCCCGTTACAATGGTGTGGCTGAACATCCATTTCCAGCGTCGCGGCACCTTCACCAACTGCAACGATCCGCATCCCCATCCATTTCGAGGCGGCATCGTCTGCCCACATGGCATCGGCCGATTTACGGGCGCGGGCCTGCGGGGTCATTGGTGACATCCTGCTGAAAAAACAGGCCCCTTCATACGCTTGATCATCCCTGCACCCTTGTCTCTGTGGTTGATTTGAAACTTGCATAAACCGACCGGTTGGTCAATAAAAGAACCTTAAACCGGGCCACGAAGGAACAGACCATGTCACTGCTTGAGGTTCAGAGCTTTGCCGCCGGACACTGGCGCGCACCAGATGCCCATGCCCGCACGATCGAAAACGCGGTGACGGGCGCACCGATGGCCCTTGCGGGCAATGACGCGCTGGATGTGGCAGGTATGCTGGATTATGCGCGCACCAAAGGTGGACCCGCCTTGCGCGCGCTAACATTTCACGACCGCGCTCGCATGATCAAGGCACTGGCCCTGCATCTGGGCCAGCACAAGCAGGCGCTATATGACCTGTCCTATGCCACTGGCGCCACACTGGCCGATCACAAGATCGATGTGGATGGCGGCATCGGCACGATGCTTGTCTTTGCGTCAAAAGGGCGGCGCGAAATGCCCGATGCGCAGGTGTATCTTGACGGACCGGTCGAACAGCTTTCGCGGCAGGGCAGCTTTCTGGGGCAACATATCTGCACGCCGCTGCAAGGTGTCGCGATCCAGATCAACGCGTTCAACTTTCCGGTCTGGGGCATGCTGGAAAAACTGGCGCCTGCCCTGCTGGCGGGCGTTCCCTCCATTGTGAAACCGGCCACGGCCACATGTTATGTGACCGAACGCGCGGTGCGGATCATGCTCGACATCGGCATTCTGCCCGAAGGCGCTTTGCAACTGGTCGCAGGCGGGCTGGGTGACATGCTGGATCATCTGACCTGTCAGGATGTAGTCGGGTTCACCGGTTCGGCCGCCACGGCGCTGAAATTGCGCAGCAAACCGCATCTGTTACAAAACAGCATCCGTTTTGTCGCTGAGCAGGACAGTCTGAACGCGTCGATCCTGGGGCCGGATGCCGCGCCCGGCACGCCTGAATTCGATCTGTTCATTAAAGAAACGCATCGCGAAATCACCACCAAGGCGGGGCAGAAATGTACCGCGATCCGCCGGATCATGGCCCCGCAGGATCACGTTGACGCGGTGATTGCGGCGCTTTCGGACAGGCTGGCGGGAACCGTGATCGGCGATCCGGCACTGGACAGCACGCAGATGGGCGCACTGGTGTCGAATGCTCAGAAACGCGATGTGCTGCAACAGGCCGCCCTGATCGGCCAGGAGGCCACACGCGTGTTCGGCGACCCCGACGCCGTTGCCGTTCAAGGCGCGGATGCAACCAAAGGCGCATTTGTACCACCAATGCTGTTTCACTGTGATGATCCCGACATCGCGCGGCATGTCCATGACACGGAAGCATTCGGCCCCGTTTCAACGATCATGGGCTATCGCGATACGGACCATGCGATCACGCTGGCCAATCGCGGCGGTGGCAGCCTTGTTCTGTCAGTCATCACCCGCGATCCGGATATGGCCCGTGCAGTGGCCACAGGGGCCGGAGCGCTTCACGGACGGATCTACTTCAACAACCGCGACAGCATGGGCGAAAGCACCGGACACGGATCGCCGCTGCCCCACATGGTGCATGGCGGGCCGGGCCGCGCCGGCGGTGGTGAGGAACTGGGCGGCGTACGCGGTGTCATGCACTATATGCAACGCACCGCCATTCAGGGCAGTCCCGACATTCTGACCGGGATCACCGGAACATGGGTGCCCGGCGCAGCCGAAGCAAAAGCGCCCGCCCATCCCTTCACGCGCACATTTCATGAACTGGAGATCGGCGAAACGATCCACACCAGCGCCCGCACCGTGACGCTGGAGGATATCGAGCATTTCGCCCGTTTTACGGGTGATACGTTTTATGCGCACATGGACGAGGATGCCGCCAAACGAAATCCGTTCTTTCCCGGGCGCGTTGCCCACGGATATCTGCTGTTGTCCTTTGCCGCCGGTCTGTTTGTCATGCCCGATGAAGGGCCGGTGCTGGCCAATACCGGATTGGACAACTTGCGGTTCATGAAACCGGTAGAAGCCGGGGATGCCATCAAGGTGCGTCTGAGCGTGAAACAGAAAACCCCGCGCAACGAAGACTATGGCGAGGTGCGCTGGCACGTGACCCTGACAAATCAGGATGACGATCCGGTTGCGGAATACGACCTTTTGACAATGAACGCCCGTCACTAGGGCACGCTTGGCCTGCGGCGCCCGGCGCGGTATAGCCTGCCTATGTCCGCGTATTTCGCCCCGCTTGTCCAGATCCTGACCGCCGGCCAGACCCACAGGGTCTGGTCGGTTTTGATCACCGTGTTCGGCGATCTGGCACAGGACCCCGGCCAGTGGATCAGTGGCCCGACCCTGAACAGCATCATGACCGAAATCGGGATCAAACCCGAAGCGACACGCGTGGCTCTGCACCGGCTTCGCAAGGACGGCTGGATCACCAGCCGTCGCGTCGGACGGCACAGTGATTATGGCCTGACCGATCAGGGGCGCGCGCGAAGCGTCGAGGCCAGCCCGCGCATTTATGGTTCAACAACCGCGCAATCGTCTTGCTATCTGGTGGTATCGGAAACCGGCGATCCGCCCCCTGACGCCACCACAGACAAAACGGGCGCACAGCAGGTGTTGTGGATCACGCCGGCCCTTGGACTGACGGTGGATCGTACAGTCGCGCGCGACAACCTGATCCTGCCAGTGCCGCAGGACAGGCCGTTACCGGACTGGCTGCGAAACCGGGTGTGCAGCGAACATCTGGTTGCGGCCTCTGTGCGAACCGAAGCCGCGCTTGGCGATCTGCGACAGGCGCTGGACACCGCGGTAGAGCTGAACGCTCTTAAGATTTCGGTTTTGCGCGTTCTGGTCGTTCATTCCTGGCGGCGCATTATCCTGCGGGCGCCTGATCTGCCCGATGATGTTTTCCCGGCAGGATGGCGCGGCGCTGAATGTCGTCGCATCACGGCCGCACTGCTGGCTACCCTGCCCCGACCCGATCTGGCGCAACTGGATGCCAAAGCGCCTTAAGCACGCGGATCAGGCGCGGCCAATACCAGCGCTTTGAAGACGCCGTAGCGTGATCGCTGCCGTTGAAACGGGGCAGCGCAACCTGTTCAGGGTTGCCCTGCCCGCCACTTGTCACTCGGCAGCGACCTGAGTGTCCGCCGCTTCGACCCTGACCGCGGAAAACTTGAACTCCGGAATTTTGCCGTAGGGGTCCACCGCCGGGTTCGTCAGGATATTGGCCGCCGCCTCGACATAGGCAAAGGGTAAAAACACCATATCCTCGGCAATGGCGCGGTCTGCGCGCGCCATGATCTGGATCGACCCGCGCCGCGTCGACAACCGCAACATCCCGCCCGGTTCCACGCCCAGACGGCGCAGGGTCTTGGGGTTCAGCGAGCAGTTCGCCTCGGGTTCAACCGCGTCCAGCACCTTGGAGCGGCGTGTCATCGATCCGGTGTGCCAGTGTTCCAACTGGCGACCCGTTGTCAGGATCATCGGATATTCTGCATCCGGTGCCTCGTCGGGCGGAATGACGGAAGCCGGGGTAAATTTCGCTCGGCCACCAGCACGCGGGAACCCGTCACCAAACACAATCGCCTGCCCCGGATCGGTCGGCGAAAGCGATGGATAGGTTACGGCATTTTCACCGCTCAGACGATCCCATGTGATGTTGTTCAGCGACTTCATGTTCAGCTTCATTTCGGCGAACACCTGATCGGGGCCAGCGTAATCCCACGGCAGGCCCAGCCGTTTGGCCAGTTCCACCTCGATCCACCAGTCTTCGCGCGCATCGCCGGGGGGCGGCACTGCGGGGCGGCCCATCTGGACCTGCCGGTTGGTGTTGGTCACGGTGCCTGATTTTTCGGCAAAGGCGCTGGCGGGCAGGATCACGTCCGCATAATTCGCGGTTTCGGTAATAAAAACATCCTGCACGACAAGATGGCTGAGCTTGGCGAGCGCATCACGCGCATGTTCCACATCGGGGTCCGACATGGCCGGGTTTTCGCCCAGAATATACATGCCATGCGTGTTTCCGGCATGCACGTCATCCATGATCTCGGTCACGGTCAGGCCTTTTTCGCTGGAAAAATCCTCGGTTCCCCAGACTTGCAAAAAGGCCGACCGCACGCCGTCATCCGTGACCGGCTGGTAATCGGGCAGGAACATCGGGATCAAACCTGCATCCGAAGCGCCTTGCACGTTGTTCTGCCCGCGCAAAGGGTGCAATCCGGTTCCGGGGCGGCCCACCTGCCCCGTCATCAGCGCCAGCGATATCAGACAGCGCGAATTGTCAGTGCCGTGAATGTGCTGGGAAATGCCCATTCCCCAAAAGATCATGCCCGCTTTGGCACCGGCAAAGGTGCGGGCCACATCGCGCAAGACTTCGGGCGCGATACCGCAGATTTCCGACATCTTTTCAGGGGTAAAGCCTTTCAGGTGTTCCTTTTCGGCCTCCCAGTTTTCGGTATAGGCCTGAATATACTGTTCGTCGTAAAGCTTTTCTTCGACGATCACGTGCATGATCGCGTTCAGCATCGACACATCCGCGCCGGGGCGGAATTGCAGCATATGGCTGGCAAACCGGCGCAGGCCGACGCCGCGCGGGTCCATCACGATCAGCTTGCCGCCGCGTTTGGTAAACTGTTTGAAATAGGTTGCGGCAACGGGGTGGTTTTCAACCGGATTCGCCCCGATGACGATCGCCACATCGGCGTTTTCAATCTCGTTGAACGTGGCGGTCACTGCACCTGATCCGACATTTTCCATCAACGCCGCCACCGAAGACGCATGACACAAGCGCGTGCAGTGATCGACATTGTTGTGGCCAAAACCCTGCCGGATCAGTTTCTGGAACAGGTATGCCTCTTCGTTGGTGCATTTGGCGCTGCCGAACCCGGCAACCGATTTGCCGCCATGTTCGGCCTTCAGCTTTTTCAGACCATCCGCAGCAAAACCCAGCGCTTCGTCCCATGTTGCCTCGCGGAAATGCGTCTGCCAGTTGGCCGGATCAACATTCAACCCTTTGGCCGGTGCGTCCTCACGGCGGATCAGCGGTTTGGTCAGGCGGTGATCGTGGTGGATGTAATCAAATCCGAACCGCCCCTTGACGCACAGGCGGCCTTCGTTCGCGGGGCCGTTGATGCCTTCGACGAATTTGATCTTGCCGTCCTTCACCTTGAGTGACACCTGACAGCCGACGCCGCAGAACGGGCAGACGCTTTCGACTTCGCTGTCGTAATCCGCACTGTCGCCGTGCTGGTGTTCATCCACAACGGTCGCGGGCAGCAATGCGCCTGTCGGACAGGCTTGCACACATTCGCCGCAGGCCACACAGGTGCTATCCCCCATGGGATCGGCAAAATCGAATGTCGGATAGGAATCGTGGCCGCGCCCCGCCATGCCGATCACATCGTTTACCTGCACTTCGCGGCAGGCGCGCACGCACAATCCGCACTGGATGCAGGCATCCAGATTGACCGACATCGCCACATGCGAATTGTCCAGCAGCGGAATGCGCTCTTGCTCCAGCGCGGGCAAGCGGCTTTCGGACACGCCGTTCAGTTCGGCCATATCCCACAGATGCGAGGACCGGTCATGTGCCTGTTCGCGCGGCGGCTGGTCGGCCAGCAGCATTTCCACCACCATCTTGCGCGCATTTTCCGCGCGGGCGGAATTGGTGGTCACAACCATGCCTTCTGCGGGTTCGCGAATGCAGGATGCCGCCAGCACGCGTTCGCCTTCGATCTCGACCATGCAGGCGCGGCAGTTGCCGTCAGGGCGATAACCGGGCGCGGGTTTGTGGCACAGGTGCGGGATGACCAGACCCCGGCCATTGGCCACCTCCCAGATTGTCAGGCCGGGCTTGGCTTCGACCTGTTGGCCGTCCAGTGTGAAACGGATTGTGTCGGACATGGCTCAGACCTCCTCGGGGAAGTGTTTGATGGTCATACGGATCGGGTTGGGCGCCGCCTGCCCCAGCCCGCAGATCGAGGCATCGCCCATGGCAACACATAATTCTTCCAGAAGCGGCTGATCCCAGGTGTCGGCCTGCATCAGCTTCACCGCTTTTTCGCATCCCACGCGGCAGGGCGTGCATTGCCCACAGCTTTCATCTTCGAAAAACCGCAGCATGTTCAGTGCGGCAGCTTTGGCGCTGTCGTGATCGGACAGAACCACAACTGCCGCCGATCCGATGAAACTGCCCAAAGGCTGCAAGGTGTCGAAATCCAGCGGCACATCATTGATCGATGCCGGCAGCAAACCCGAAGACGGGCCACCGGGCTGGTAGGCCTTGAAACTGTGCCCGTCGAGCATGCCGCCGCTGGCCGCGATCACGTCCATAATCGTCGATCCGGCAGGCAAAAGGTACACGCCCGGATTTTTCACGCGGCCCGATACCGAATAGCTGCGCAAACCTTTGCGTCCGTTCAGTTCGGTTGCCGACAGTACCTCGGGTCCTTCGCGGCAGATGCGCGCGACCCAGTGCAGGGTTTCCACGTTATGCACCAGCGTCGGGCGGTTGAACACACCCACCTGAGCGACGAAAGGCGGGCGATGTCGCGGCAATCCGCGCTTGCCTTCGATGCTTTCGATCATCGCGCTTTCTTCGCCGCATATATAGGCCCCGGCCCCACGGCGCAGATCAATATAGCCCGGTTCAACGATGCCAGCCTGTTCCAGCGCCTGAATTTCCTGCGCCAGAATATGCAGTACCGCCGGATATTCATCGCGCATGTAGATAAACGCAGTATCCGCCTCGACGGCCCAGGCGGCAATCAGCATGCCTTCCAGAAACAGATGCGGTGTGCGTTCCAGATAGTAGCGGTCCTTGAACGTACCCGGTTCGCCCTCGTCTCCGTTAACGGCCAGATAGCGCGGCCCGGCATTGGCGCGCACAAAACCCCATTTCTTGCCCGAAGGAAAACCCGCGCCGCCCAGTCCGCGCAGGCCCGAGGCCAGTATCTGTTCCTGCACCGCTTCCCAGTTGCCGCCCGCGCGCAGGGATTTCATCGTTTCATAACCACCCGCCGCTGCATAGTCGGCAAATGTTTCGTAGTCCGGGATATGTGCGTGTGTATCATGCGCGGCGATGGCGGCCTGCACCTTTTCCGGCGTGGCGTGATCGATATGGGCATGCCCCAGTTCCAATACAGGCGCGGTATCACACCGCCCCATGCACGGCGCGCGCAGCACGCGCACTTCGGTCGGGTCCAGCCCGTCCTCCAGCGCGGATTTCAGTGCCTGCGCACCCGCCAGTTCGCAACTCAGGCTGTCGCAGACCCGGATGGTCAACGCCGGTGGCGGGGTTTCGCCTTCCTTCACGACATCGAAATGCGCGTAGAACGTCGCGACCTCATAAATCTCGGCCATCGAAATGCGCATTTCCTCGGCCAGCGCCCGCAGATGCGCAACGTTCAAACAACCGTATTTGTCCTGAACAAGGTGCAGATATTCGATCAGCAGGTCGCGGCGACGCGGCGCATCGCCCAACAGCGCGCGCACGTCTTCCCATGCCTGATCGTCCAGTTGGCGGCCCTTGGGCGTGTGACGCCCCTTGCCCTTACCCGATTTCCAGATGCCCGGTTTGGATTCGTGTAGTGTCATGCGCTGATCTCCCTTGACGGGACCATATCTCAGGTCAGCGCGATAGTTTCCAATACATTTTCAAGAATACGTGATTTGATTTCATTATAATGCATTGCGCACGGCAACACGCAAAGCCCGCACCATCGGCAATTCCGGCGTTTGTTCCTTGATCGACAGGCCCACTGTATGGGTCACGACCGGATCAACCAGATCGAACTGTGCAGTTGATTCAAGGGCAAGGAACGTTTCCGCAACGGCCGTCGGCGCGATCGTTGCGGCGTTCCCGCTGGCCACCTGTGCCATGACGGCGGTAAAGCCTGTTGCCTGCATCACCACTGTCGGAACGGCAGAGACCTGCGCAAAAATAGCATCGATCAGTTGCCGGTTGCGCATATCCGGAGTGAGCAGACACAAAGGAAGCTCTGCCACTTCAGACCATGAGACTTGGGTCTTTCCCGCGGGAACCAGCGATGCAGGCGCGATCAGCACATAGCGTTCTTCATAAAGTTTCACGGTTGTTTCGGGGTCGGCATCCTCAAAATACATGATACCGGCATCCAGCGAAAAATCGTTCAGCCGGATTTCGATCTGGCGGGTGGACAGCGAATGAATTTCGATTGACAGATCGGGATGAAGGCGGCGCAACTGCGAGGAGACATGCGCGGCAAAAGGCATCGCAGTCGGGATCACACCCAGCGTCAGTTTGCCAAACAGATTGTTGTTCAGCGCATCAATGTCCTGGCGCAACCCTTCCACGTCATCCAGCAGTTTGCGGGCCCATTTCAGAACAACCTGACCTTCGCGCGTAAACCCGACAAACGTGTTCCCGCGGCGAACAAGAGGCAGCGCGAACCGGTCTTCCATTTTGCGGATGCGCGTGGAAAACGCAGGTTGAGAGATGCCGCAATCCGCCGCCGCACGCGAAAAATTCTTGTGTCGTGACAGGGCCACAAGCAGTTCCAGATCGCGTAGATCCGGCATCCCCCCGCCAAATTTCCGTTTTGCCATTGCGCCAGCCTGTTTTGCCCTGCGTAAGTTAGGTTTTTCTGCGCTTTTTCACCAGCACATTCGGGACTGTGGCAATGGGGCGGTCACGCCAGAGGCATCTGGCGAACGGCAAACGCCCCCTCTACCGCGTCGGGAGCTTTTCCAGCGTCTCCAGAATCGGGCAATCGGGCCGTTGGTCGCCCGCACATTCACGCACCAGATGTGACAGCGTATCCCGGATCGTCTGCAAATCGGCGATCTTGGCTTCGATCTGGGCAAGATGTTCCTTGGCAATCGCACGCACGTCCGCGCTTGCCCTGCTTTGATCGTCCCAGAGTGCCAGCAATGTACGGCAGTCTTCTATTGTAAACCCAAGGGCGCGGGCACGGCCCAGAAAGGCAAGTTTGTGCATGTCGCGTTCGCGAAAGCTGCGGTAGCCATTTGCGTCTCGCAGCGGCGAAATCAGCCCGATTTCCTCGTAATACCGGATCGTTTTGGCAGGCAGACCGGCGCGTTTTGATACGTCTCCGATATTCATCGGCTTCCTCCTATTCGGCGGCGGCTGCGACAACAGAGCCTGTCGGACCATCTTTGGATCGGGTCTCGTCCAAGGCAGGCGCGATCCAGCGCAGGCGCAGGGCGTTTGTCACCACGAACACGCTGGACAGGGCCATTGCGCCCGCCGCCAGCGCCGGCGACAGCATCAGCCCGAACACGGGATAAAAGACACCCGCAGCAACCGGGATCAGCAAGGCGTTGTACCCGAATGCCCAGAACAGGTTCTGACGGATGTTGCGCATGGTACGCTGGCTGACATGCAGGGCGTTCACGACACCTTGCAGGTTGCCTGACATCAGCACGACATCGGCGGCTTCAATCGCGACGTCGGTTCCAGTTCCGATGGCGATGCCGACATTGGCGGTTGCCAGAGCGGGGGCATCGTTGATGCCATCGCCGACAAAGGCAATTTTACCCTGCCGGTCTTTCAACTGCTCAATTGCCTCAACCTTGCCCTCTGGCAGCACTTCGGCAATCACCGTGTCGATGCCCAGACGGCCTGCGATAGCATGGGCCGTGGCGCGATTGTCACCGGTGATCATCGCCACGTTCAGGCCCAGATCATGCAGGGCAGCGATGGCGTCTGCGGTCCCGGATTTGATCGGATCGGACACGGCAATAACAGCTGCAAGGCGCCCGTCAATCGCGGCATATAGCGGCGTTTTCCCGTCTTCTCCAAACCGTGCGCCAATGCCGCGCGCCGCATCAAGGGATACCCCTTCGCGCTTCATCAACCGGTCCGCGCCGACCAGAACCCGTTTTCCATCTGCTGTCGCACTGATGCCATAGCCGGTGAGCGAGGTGAAGTCTTCCACCGCGACCAGAGAGACACCGTCTATTCGCGCACGTCGCACGATGGCGGCCGCAATCGGGTGTTCCGATTTCTCCTCGACCGAGGCGACAACGGCGAGCACTTCGGCTTCGCCGAAACCCTCCATCAACGCAATATCTGTAAGCTCCGGTCGCCCCTCTGTGAGCGTTCCGGTCTTGTCCAGCGCAATGGTTTTCACGTCATTCAGTGCTTGCAGCGCGTCACCCTGCCGGAACAGAACGCCCAGTTCCGCAGCCCGTCCGGTGCCGACCATGATGGATGTGGGCGTTGCCAGACCCATTGCACAGGGGCAGGCGATGATCAGAACCGCCACCGCCGCCACCAATGCAAAGCTGAGCGCGGGATCGGGGCCAACCAGCACCCAAGTCAGAAAGGTAAACATGGCAACACCCATGACCGCAGGCACAAACCACAGCGTAATCCGGTTCACAAGATCCTGTATCGGAAGCCTGGCGCCCTGCGCTTCCTCGACCATGCGAATGATCTGGGCCAGCATTGTATCGCTGCCGACCTTGGTAGCGCGAAACATCAGCGCCCCGGTTCCGTTCACCGTTCCGCCGACCACCTCGGAATCGACCGGTTTTTCAACCGGCACCGGTTCGCCGGTGATCATGCTTTCATCGACATAAGAACCGCCCTGGGTCACGACCCCGTCGATTGCGATTTTTTCACCCGGCCGCACCTGAACAAGATCGCCGACAACGATATCATCAACAGACAGTTCGATCAGGCGACCGTCCCTTTCGACTTGCGCGGTTTTGGCGCGCAGGCCCACCAGCCTGCGGATCGCCTGACCGGTGCGGCCTTTTGCGCGCGCCTCAAGATAGCGGCCCAACAGAATAAGTGTCACGATCACGGCAGCCGCTTCGAAATAGACAACCCGCGTTCCATCCGGCAGCAACCACGGCGCAACCAGGGCCACTGTGGAAAACCCCCATGCTGCGGACGACCCCAAAGCCACAAGGGAATTCATATCGGGCGCGCCTTTGAACAGCGCCGGAAAGCCGTTGAGGTAAAAATGCCGGCCCGGCCACGCCAGAACGATTGACGTCAACACAAACTGAATGGTCCAGCTTGTGTTCATTCCCAGTACGGACATCACCCAGTGGTGAATGGCGGGCACCGCATGGCTGCCCATCTCAAGAACAAAAACCGGCAGAGTCAGAACTGCCGCGATAACCGTCATTCGCTTAAGGTTGGCGGTTTCTTCAGCCTTCCGGTCGGTCAGCGAACGGTCAGTGCCCGGCGCATCTATCAATGTGGCAGGATACCCTGCGGCGGTTGCAGCCTGCGCAATGGCCCCGGCGGGCACCGATGTGCCCAACACCTGAACGATTGCCTGTTCCTGCGCCAGATTGACTGATGCAGAAACCACACCCGGCATTGCCGCCAACGCCCGTTCCACCCGCCCGACACAAGACGCGCACGACATGTTTTCAACGGCAAACCGGTATGTTTCCACATCGGCCGGGTATCCGGCACTTTCAAGCGCAGACGCGGCCTGATCTGCACTGAACGTTTCATCAACATCCGTGCAGGCCGTTTGCGCCGCAAGGTTCACGTGAACGTTCTGTACGCCCTTTACAGCCTGCAATGCCTTTTCAGCGCGCCCGACACATGAGGCGCAACTAAGGCCGTTCAGGCCGAATACCAGTGACTTCTGCTGTTCCACAACGGGACTCCGATCATAATCTGGCCTCTAGATAGGGGTTCCAGTTACAGGAAGGTCAAGCCCGTGGCCCCCGAAAACTTCAAACCGGCGCGGGCCGATCAAAATTTGGCAACCCGCTTTGCCTGAACCGTGAAAACCCCAATACATCAAAGTCCGATACGCTGTGACAGCGCCAGCAGTGCCCGCCTGAACCGCATGATCCAGCCACTCAAAACGGCAATTTCAACGCGCTTGTTTCAATCGCATCAATCGGTCTTGCATCCTCTCATTTCCTCGCATAATAGAAGCTCCGCAAGCGTCGGGATTCTGTCATCCAATTGCACCGCAATCAAATGACAGGGCTTTCAAAGCTTGCAAAAAAACCACGAAAGCGACAGTGTTTTCTCGGTTTGCCCCTATAGCTCAGCTGGTAGAGCAACTGATTTGTAATCAGTAGGTCCGCGGTTCGAGTCCGTGTGGGGGCACCATAAAATCAATAGCTTACCCGATTTTCCAAGCTTACAATCGATTGTTAGGACGCGTATAGGACGCAGGATTATACCTTCCATTTTCATCCCGTAAATCACAGTTGAATGGCAAATGTCTGTTAATCAATTGGTCGTAGGTTCGATCCCTACCGCCGGAGCCAAAAGTTTCAAGGGCTTAGCGCATTATTCGCTAGGCCCTTTTCTTTTTGATTTTGGTCTAGGACGCAAATAGGGCGCAGCGCGATGGTAAGTTCCGGTATCTTTCGGGAGGCCAACCGATGTGTTTTCTACGAAGACTTTAAAAGGGGCTCAAATGTGTTTGGCTACGAGCCCTTTCTTCCATAGGTTTTGGATACGGTTAATTCGCGACACAATGGGGCGTTGCAATATTGACGAATTCCGCGCCGAGGAACGCCAGACGCGCGCACTGGGCAGCTTGACCTCTTGAAGCTAGCGAATATGGCTCCGCGCGCGGAAAAACCGCCCCCCCGAGCCCAGAAGTTTAGACCCGGCCTAACTGGCGTCGCGCATATTCGTAGCGACGCGTGACCACGTAAATACTCCTGTCACTCTTGAGCGTCCTAAGAACAGCCGACTTTCCTGTCGCCAATCGTCTTACTGTGTCTCGGAGCGGGTCTCCGGGTGACAGGGCGATGCGCTCCCATCTCGCCAAATTATGGATCAGGGTCGTCGCAATAAACGGATCATTGGAGGCCGCGACAATTGCCGCACGTAATTCCTCCGGGGTGGCATCAAGCTCGTGGGGTTCGACCCAACCCCAAAGGTTCTCAAGGACTTTGTTCAACGTATCCGCAGCTTCTCGGGCCAGGTTCGATGACGCATTCCTGAAATCAGCGAAGCTGTTGTACGTGGAGCGCGTATGGGCTGTGCTTCTATAACCGGAAGGAAATTCAACTTCGAAGCGAATTCTACGGTTTGTTTTTGCGTATACCCGAAGCTGGCGTTTTCGGGTCAAGTAGATTGTGGCGCTTTGTGATTGAAAAGAGACTTCACGGGTTGTTCGGTCGATGTCCTTTTTGGTAACCCGCATTTGCTTTGCCACGCGCGGTAGAAAGTGCGTCAACGTGTCGACAAAAGTGATCGGTGTGGGGTGATCGAACTCCCAGTAAAACTCAATGTCACCTAGCTTGTACTCCGCCGGATCAAAGACGGGACCCTCGTTCTCATTAGGCTGTAACAAGCCATTCTGGATCAGGGCATCGCAGAACGTAGCCAGTGTGCCGGCCACGTGGTCTTGAAGGAACTCTTCAAAAGGCTTGCTCCGGGCGAGCTTGTACCTGCTGGCGTTGCCAATGATCAGATTGTCGCACGGGATCAGTGGCTGTTCTTCGCTCCACCAATCTGGTTGCGGTTCTATTGCATTTGGGAAGCCTCGCGACGCCATCCTCCGTGTTCCTTTCGCCAAGCGGATGACTGGATGGAGGGACTGGACGAACCTGGTCAGGTTCCAAACGCCATCGATTTCTATCGAAAGACGCCGGACCTGACTTTCGCTGACAGTAACTCCTTGGAGTTGGCCTACAACGGTCCCATGAATTAGAGGTCTAAGGCCAATCCCACCAGGACCACGACCAGTTCTCCGGAACTGCAAATAAAGTCTTCGATAGTCTTGTCTGTAACTGCTGTCTTGAAACCAAGGGATCGATACACCCTGAGCGGTCTGCACCTCAAAGCCTGACAGATTGGACCAAAGCGCAGAAAGTTCGTCACGAGCGCCTTCTGTTGTCCACGGTCCTACTTTGAGTTCGAGCCGATCAATCATGGCAGTTTCTTGCGAAACACGGGTTTCAACGTCGAGAGTTGGCAGAAACCGGCTCCTTTGTGTCATCTGTTATGTCCCCTATTACGGTCTTTACTAGGAGGACGCCTCCAAGGGACCTGTCAAGACGATACCTTGAAATCTGTTATGTACTCGATGAACCTTCGAAAAGTGCCAATTTCGCCAATTTGGCGTCTCGCCGCCACCTTTATTGAAGTGATCACGATTTGCTCAAGCGTCATGTTGTGTTACTTAGCCTACTAATTGTGCAACTTAGCCTACCAACGCTGGCAGCGCGCCTTTCTTTGCAAATCGATGGGCGTGGAACGTGAGCTTTGCGGAACAAGATAGAGCGCATCAGGGACTGCACAGAAGCGGAAGGCGAGCCGAATGAAAATGAATTTCTGGCGCAACCGAACTGAGGAGCAAGTGCATTGAACTCGGGGCAGAACAAAGACTTGTCGATCAGACAGGTCTATCGTCCTAGTAGTTCGTGAACCGTTGAATGGAGCCAATGGATGGGGATTAATACTCAGTTTTTCATGTTTGAGGATACGCCATCTGGCAAGGATCCTGACAAGTACAGCCCAACTCTTCGTCAATATCACCAGCTTTTGTGGAGCAAACCACTTCCTAGCGGTACGGAATTCAAACTTCAGGATGAACCGGGAGGATACATTTATCACATTTCAGAGGTTGGTGAATTCCGCCTAAGCAGTGATGCGATCACTAACACCCATAGCCACGTAGGAAAGATGGCGCCGATAACCTCTCAAATTTCTAAACACGAAATGGGTGAATTCTACAACCTCGGCAGCACGATTGGTGGATACATCGTCTTTCCCAGAAAGATGGTCGATAAAAAGCAGAACATTAATCAAGCGCGTGGCTGTAACGTAAAGATCAGGGACAGGATCGACCTGACACTTGAGTGTATCCGCCGCTACTACATTGGTGAAGCTAGTCCGCTTTCGGAAGTTCTGAGAAGATATGAAGATTTCTTTGCGTTGTTCGAAGATTTTAACGGCTACGTAGACTTCTTTTTATTAAACGATCTAATTGAGAATGGTTCGATCAATTTTATGCTGCCGTTCGACAACTTTCAAAGAGATGGCTACCCGCTCGACGTTGCCGAGTACCAAGAATACATGCGAGCCACGATGAAACTTTTACGGAGAAGAAACCGCAGAATAAATCTTTCATTACCAACGGTCGTGACGCGTTAATTCGACGCCAATGTTAGACCCCTAGGGTCCCCAATGGAAAGAACTTCTATGCGTCGTACAAGTCTTTGGACGGTGGTCGGATGCCATCGACCTCCCGAATAAGCTGCAACACCATCATAATTGAGCCTATCTGCGATCTTGCGTACCGACAGTCCTTCAGCTTTCATGTTCGCGATTGTCGGCGATAGTCGCAAGGCAAAAGTGTCAGCGGCATGTTTGTGCTTCGCTGCTAGCATCTTGCCGGTTGCGCCTAAAACGACGCCACGAGCCTTTGCCGCGCGCAGCGCAACTTTCGTGCGCTCACTGATCCGACGGCCTTCTTCCTCTGCCATTGCGGCGTACACGTGCAGCATGAACTTGTCCGCGTTGGGCATGTCCGCCGCACGAAAATTTACGCCCGCTTCGATAAGGCCGGAAATGAAGTGTACATTCCTGGCCAACCGATCGAGTTTAGCGATCACAAGGGTTGCTTTTGATTTCCTACAAATTTCGATTGCAGACGCTAGTTGCGGGCGATTATTCCTTTTGCCACTTTCAATCTCCACGAACTCTTCTGCGATCCTGCCCCCTGCTGATTTCGAATAGTTAAGTACCGCTTCCCTCTGAGCCTCGAGGCCAAGTCCGCTTTGCCCCTGCCGATTAGTGGATACGCGGATATAGGAAACAATTTTGGTAATTTCTGACATGGTGTGCTCCTGCGGATGTTGGTTCGCTTGTGCACACCACCTGGTAACCTCCTGTACCTATTGATAGGTTTGGGTAGCAATTTTTTGGGTTCGGCAACAAATGGGCAAGAAAACCGCGTGATTTTCTTGGTTTTTCCCACAAACATGGAGTTTTTCGTTACAATCGATTGTAGGATGCGTACCGGGTACGGTTCGTGGACGCCACATAACACGTTTTATCCATATAATTCATGAGCTTAAACCTATATGTGATACAAATCGAAGATACGCCATATGTAGGGGGTAAGCTTCGGGACGGTACTATCCAAGAAATAGGCCTATAGTTTTGTTATGTGCCATTTTCCGATTTACTGTCCATCGCTCGACTAATATCGATGTGGGGGCATCGTTTTTTGCAGTTGTGAAATGTGGGGCCCACATTCTGTCGGAACGGTCACTAACTGTTCGACCGTCAAACTGGCCGCTCGCCATAGCCCAACCGAATGTCTCAGTTGCGGAACGAAGCAGACAATCGCGTCGTCTGGGCATAGCAGGCCCAAGCCCGGCTTACGGACAAAGCGTAGTCTGATGCAGAGCAAGGTTTAATCAAGGCAACCCGCAAGTCCGAGGCTGACACATTTTCGGGCGCGGACCTGCGCTTCCCGGATTTGCTGTGAAGTCATCCGATCCGCTACTTCGTCACGTTTCGTTGCCGCGAAGTCGGTCTCACCTAACGTGCTCGCGGTGTTATACAGTGCATGCGCCATGACGAGATTTCCACCGCCAAGTTTTCCTTCTGCGTAAAGTCTTGCCACAGTCGCCATAGAGTTGTGGTCGTCCCGGTTTACAAGCCAAATGATGGCCCAGTCCTCGGCGTCTCGTTGAGTGTCAGGTGAAATGCGCAGAACCTCTGCGTCGATAAGTTTGTACATTAATCGCCTTTGCGCCTCGATGTTGCCCGCAACCGCTTGATCCTCAAGTAAATAAATCACAGCAACTTTGGCACGGTTCGCCTGCGCAAGGGATTTTTCCGTACCCTGCCCACGTTCATAGTACCTTGCAATATCTTCCGCCGCGTTTGGATCGCCACCCGCCATGGCTTCTTCTGCCAGCGCGAAACCGCGTGCGTAAAGTTCCTCGGCATAAGCTGGGTCTTGGATTGCCCCATTCGAACCGTCTTCGTAATAGTCTGCAAGCCTCATGACGGCTGGGTAGTACCCGGCATCTGAAGCAGTGGTAATAAATCGGATAGCATCGCGTCGATCATATTTTCCGCCCAGAGCCTTTTGCAAAGCCTTAGACGGATTTTTGCGATAAAGCTGAGTGATCAGATACCCGAAGTGGTTTTGGGCGGCTGGATGCCCTTCAATTGCTGCGGTTTCGAGGAAGATGATGGCCGTATCGAATGCTCCAATGGCAAGCAGGTCAAATAGTTGGTAGTTTGCCTCGATACGTTCTGCCTCATCTACCCCGTGGGTTCCCGGATTAATGACAGCCTCGAGAAAGAGTTTAATAGCCGTTTCATTGTCGGCGCGGTCTACAGCAGCAAAGGCCTTTTCCATCACCGAAGAAGAGTTTTGGCCAATCGCGTAGATGGGAAATAGGACAAGAATGAAAATGAAAATGAACCGCATGATAAGACGACCTCGGAACAATAGTGCTACGTAAACACGGAACGTTAACACAATTAGCTGATTTTCAATACATTCTTTGACTTCAGTTTGTCGCTTTAAACTTCGATAGCTGATGCCGACCGAAAAAAGTTCTCGTAATTCCGCGCGATTATTTGACCGTTTCGGGCACTTACCCGTCATTCTCTGCACCACGCACGAACGGCAGGTTTGGAATTTCACGCCATTCGTTGCACGTCGGATAAATTGGTTCTGATTGGGACAAAGCGGCAGTTCGCTGCATCCTCGCGAATGTCAGCTTCCAGTTACCGTCTGAATGCAGTGACTACGTAATTTTTTTTGGCAATCGATTGCCTGACTTTACTCGGCTATCCCGAAACTCCAAAATTGAAGAAAGTTCGTAAAATACACGGTTTCCTCGCTTGAAATACTCAGGTGGCTCACCTTTGCTCCTTCGATTGCGCAATGTTTGCACTTCAAGCTTTAGAATGTTTGCCGCCGCGACTTCGTTAAGTTCATCGTTGGACGTGTGAATGGATTGACGTTTGACTGGTGGCTTCCTTTTTTCGAATTCCTCTTTTGTGACCCATTTGGGTTTATTCCGGTTTGTCTTCGGGTCCTTCGCCCATATCCGTTTAAGTTTCATTATTTAATTTTCCTAACAGAAAGGTTTTCTCAACTCGATCGCCGGACGTTTCCAGCGCCGCTTGAGTAAGAGCAGATTTGGCGTGAATATATCGCATCGTTGATCGGATACTTTTATGTCCGCCAACGGCTTGCGCGGTCGCTATATCGTTGGCAGCTGCAATGTCCGATAATACGTTGTGACGAATATCATGAAGCCGGAAATTTGGAAGACCGGCACGGGTTCGAACTCGTTGCCACGTTTTCTTGATGTCTTTGATTGGTTCGCCCTTTTTCGAGCCGGGAAACAAAAATACCCCCGATGAACGCAACTTTAGCTCAACAAGCCACTCAAGCAGCGCTCTGGACATTGCTTGTTTTCGATCACCTGATTTCGCTCCGATGAAGGCAACCGTTCGTCGTTCTAAATCTACGTCATCCCACTTCATACGCATCGCTTCGCTTCGTCGGCTTCCTGTAAAAAACATGAACAGTATTGTGTTTATCGAGGCCTCAGTAGCTGGGCGCTCAAATCGGATTTGATGTAGGGCATCTGCAAGCCGCGCTGTCTGTTCTTCACTCAATAGCCGCTCTACCTGATGTTCTGTGTATGGTTTGACGCCACTTGCAGGGTTTGGCTTCTCTTGGAACAGGCCGTTTTCATTTGCCCAATTGAAAAGCCGCTTGATGAAAGCCAGCACACGATTTGCAGCATATGGTGTGTCGGAAAGCGAACGATGAACATCAAGAACATCGTTTCTTGAAATCGCAAGCAATGGCTTCCTGCCTACCCCAACCTCAATGTAAGCCCCGTAAATCTGTTTGTAGTTCCTTACCGTCGTTTGGCGTAGGTGATATAGCGCATGCTCACGCATGAACCGCTCGTACAGCTCGTTCAGTGTGAGGCCGTGCCGTCGCTGCGCACGTTCTTCCGCGGGGTCTTCTCCTGCTGCGATGTTGTTCAAATGCACCGCAGCAGTTCTTCTAGCCAAAGAGACACTCATGTCGGGAAAATTGCCAAGCTTATACTTTTTCTCGACGCCGTCGGCATTCCGGTACCGCAAGAGAAAGCTCATATTGCCCACGGGTGTTACTTTGAGTTTCAACCGCGGCACATCGGTATCCGCAACAAGGTAGTCCCGGTCTAAAAGGGGCAATTTTTCGATGAGCGACCCGCTCAGTCTAACCTTCTTAGGCGGCTTTTCAGGTGGTTTTCTTTTGGTAATCGGCATAATTGATATTGCGTCCTAGGACGCGTATAGGACGCGCCATACTGGTAAATAGTGGTAACTTGCTGTAGTCACATCGGTAAGTTGAGCCAATTTTATGCAATTAAGTCAAGATAGTTAATTGAAAACAGTAAATATCGGTAAGTAGAACAATAATGTTTTGTAATCAGTAGGTCCGCGGTTCGAGTCCGTGTGGGGGCACCATAAAAATCAATAAAAACAAAAACTTGAAAGACGCAAACGGAAGAGATCGTAGTCTCGGTAGTTTTGTGTCCGCCTGAAGTCCGCATGTCTCACTAATCAGCGCGTAGCCTCAACGGAAAAGAAATGGCTTCTAAGAAATGGGCACAGTTATGCTTATTCCAAGACATGGCAGGGCCTGAGTCCGACACAGCGATTGGCAGCGTCCGCCCGATAGCCTAGTTTTACGGGATTACCTAACGGGGGCCTTCCATGGATTTCCTTTTGTTCTTCCTTTTTCTTGCCGCATCAATTTGCGCTGGGGCAACTGGAGCGCTGTTCCCAACAGGGTCCTGGTATAAAGGTTTAAACAAGCCTTCTTGGGTACCACCAAACTGGTTGTTTCCGGTGGCTTGGACGTCCATCTATTTGCTGATCGCATTCGCTGGCTCTCGTGTGGCCGGTCTGGAGGGCAACGCATATGCGATGGCATTCTGGGCCATTCAGATCGTGCTCAACGCGCTTTGGACGCCAGTATTCTTTGGGCTGCGCCATCTACGTGCCTCGATCCCTATCATGGCCTGCTTGTGGTGCGCGGTTCTGGGGGCGACACTAACCCATTGGCAATTGGACACATGGGCTGGGCTTGCATTCATGCCCTATCTGGTTTGGGTGAGTGTTGCGGCAGCCTTAAACCTTTCCATGGTACGCCTGAACCCGGATCAGAAACCGTTGGATATGGCGAATTTGTGAGTTTTGGCACTGCTACTACAAATCACTATCTTTACGACTCATTCGCTGGGCACAATTCCGTTAGCCCAAACCTGAAACAAGCAGCACCGGGTAATCGGGTTATCAGATCAGAAAAGACTGGTAATGTGGGTTTAGCACATTGAGGAAAAGTACATGGTAGTATGTGGATGCGAGATTTCGGCAAAAGAGGTTCGGCTTGCCGTCGTCCACCTAAATGATGACGGTAACGTGGAGATGCGTCGACCAAAGACCACCCGAATAGAGCTCGAGGATGACACATCTGAGGCCGATCTACGTTCATTCCTAGCAGCTCTTCACGACTTTGCCCGCGAAAACGAAATTGACACCTTTGTGATCAAAACCCGTGCCAAAAAAGGCAGAATGGCCGGTGGAGCCGTATCCTTCAAAATCGAAACTCTAATCCAACTCGTTGAAGGTTGTGATACGAGGTTTGTCAGTCCGGTGGCCCTTGCTCACTTCGCCAAGAAAGAAGTCGAGGCATATCCAGATAAACTTCCTGTCTATTTGAAGAATGCCTTTCTTTCCGGCGCACATGCTTTGACTAGGGGCTGATACCCAACTTGGCTGAGCAGGTAAACGTGAGCATAGATTTCAGTGAGAAGCAGAGCCATTCGTAGGCTTCGTCCATTTGTAGAGCGAATGCGTGCTTACCCCCAAAACGCCGTGAAACCTCGCGAACCGGGTACCCCCGCACCGTGATCTGCTGCACCGCGTCCCGCTTAAACTCGTCGCTGTAATTGCTTGTCCCCATGTCGGCCTCCCAGCCTCAAAGTTAGTTGGCAAGGTTCTCAATAGCCTTCAAAGTACGCCTATCGTCTCCGATGGGCGCGATCCCGGGCGAAATCTGATTTGCGGGCACTATTCGTCGAATGGATCACAGACAGATCAGACCGTTTCGTCAGTGAGCTAGACGCATACCTCGCCTCCCAAGGCTCAATAGCGTCTGACTAATTGCCGCATTGTTCGCGTCTCGATGGTTCTGACGCTGCGCAGCGAAAGTGGGGTTTGGATTTAATGTCAAATAGCCAAGTTAAACGGCCGCAATGGCGACGTGAGCTGCAACGCGGCGACAGGCATGCCGCAAACGCGAAGCGATGCTGCGTCCGCGATGTAAGAAAACCGAATGACGGGAAAGTCCTCAAGGCGGTCATTAATACAGAGTGCAGCGAACGTCTGGTGCCGGTAAAAGCATTCGTTCAAAAGCAAAAATTCGAATTTGCAGCCATGAAGGACTGCTTTGCGCTGCACAGCAGACAGTCACCAAATTTCGGTGAATGACTGCATCGAGCCCATTGCAGCCAGATTGAAATCGCGATCTTCGCTCACGCAGCAAACCGGGCGCCCTTAAACGGACAATAATCCGGCAACTGAACGCTGCTTTGTTGCGAACTTCCGCTTTTAGCACTGTGCCGACAATCGTTTGGAAAGGTCGTTCACAACCACAGCGAATAACTACCGTCAGCTCCAAGCAGCTTTTGTTTAATCGGTTTGTTTTTATCCAAATCAGAAAGTACGCCAGAGTTGAAAATCATCATTAGCTGTAGTGAGGAGACACATGAGGTTTTCGCTGCTATGCTCCATTCATAAAAATAATTCCAAAAAAGGAGGGCAATATGTCCGTATTTCTGATCGCTGATGTTAAAGTTACGGATGACGCTTGGATTCCGGAATATGCCGCAAAGGTTCACGATATTGTTGCGAAGCACGGTGGCAAGTATCTGTCACGGAGCGGTAACATTCAGACCATTGAAGGCGAGGGCCTAGACACAACTCTGATTGCGTTGATTCAATTCCCATCGCGTGAGGCTCTTGATGCATTTGCAAATGATCCAGAATACAAGCCTTTTGGCGAAGCGCGCCAAGCAGGAAGTGTTAGCCGCTTCCATGTTATCGACGATACTGACCTTGCCGGAGCCATTCCCTATCTTCCGGCAGCCGGTTAATTAGAACATATAATGTTTGTCTGCGTCGCCTAACGGGTGGGAAAGACTGTTGTTGGGTTGGTGACTTGGCAACCGTACGATTTGTTCTGTCAGCGGTTTACAAAAATGCAGCATGTCGTAAGCTTTGACAACGCCAGAGCGTTCCATGAGTGTTTACGTTCGGCTCGTTATCTCGCTCTGGCTGGGGAGGACGAAAGGGAGAATTTTATGTGCCAGATATTTGCCGGTCAGGACCCTGAACGCTACAAGCGGGAAACTCGGCGCATGCGGTTGAATGGACAAAGCACCAGTGTACGCTTGGAAAAATCTTTTTGGGCGATTGTTGACGAACTTGCTGAAAACCAAGGTTATACAACGCCTGGCTTCGTCTCAAAGCTTCATGCCGAAGTGCTTGAGATATATGGTGAAACAGAGAATTTTACGTCACTTCTACGATGCACTTGTTTGCTTCATATGGAAATGCACCAAGGTTCGAGCACCGGACAGGTCGCGGCCGAATAGGTTGAATACAGCTTTGTAGTATTCCTTTACTACCCACAAGCATTTAAAAATGTCAGCCTGCCAGAACCACTTAAATAGTTGGGAGGCACGCATGGCAAAAGCCATACACAGCATGATCCGCGTATTGGACGAGGCGCGATCAACAGACTTTTATAATCGGGCGTTCGGGTTGAAAGTGGCACATCGCCTCGATTTCTCGTCGTTCACACTCATCTATCTCAGGAACGAAGAGACTTCGTTCGAACTAGAACTGACGATCAACAAAGACCGTACTGAACCGTACGATCTGGGCGATGGCTATGGGCACATTGCGTTCTCAGTTGATGATCTAGACGCCGAACATGCGCGTTTTGAGTCCGAAAATCTTAATCCGCGCAAAGTTGTTGAGTTTGCGCCAGATGGCGATGTCATCGCCAAATTTTTCTTCGTTCAAGACCCTGATGGGTACGAGATCGAAGTTCTGCAGCGTGCAGGTCACTACCAATAAAAGCACGCGCATTCATTAGGGAGGAAAGTGAAATGGAAAACAATAATCACAACAGGGCACTGACACGGCGGCAATTGCTGTCTCGGTCGATGGCTGCAGGCGCAAGTTTCGTTGTTGGCGCCGGATATCTTGCAAGTGCCGATGGTGCATGGGCGATGGAAACTTCAGCGCTCAAGCCTGAAACGATGGCAACGCTGGTTCAGATGGCCCGTGATATCTACCCGCATGATCATGTGGGTGATGAATATTACGCCGTCGCCGTCAAAGCCTATGACACCGAAGAGGCGGCACCGGGTGTCGAAGCTGGTATAGCAGCATTGAACGCAGCGGCACAGGGCAAAGGACATGCCGACTACCTGTCGATGGGATGGGAGCGAGATCGCGTCGATGTTTTGCGCGGCATGGAAAACAGCGCGTTCTTTCAGCAAGTCCGAGGCGGATTAGTGACCGGGCTTTATAACCAAAAGGCGGTCTGGCCGCTCTTTGGATATGAGGGCGAGTCCTTCTCTCAGGGCGGTTATATCGACCGCGGCTTCAATGACATCAACTGGCTATAAGGGAGAGTGGCACCATGACGGCACCATTTGATCTCACAGACGACAGCGTTGTTGTCGTAATCGGAACTGGCGCGGGCGGCGGCGTGCTCGCAAACGAATTGGCGCAAAAAGGCGTGAGTGTTGTTGCACTCGAGGCTGGCGGGCGGCACCTTCCACAAGACTTCATCAATGATGAGTGGGAAAGCTTTGGGCAATTGGCCTGGCTGGACCCACGGACCACGTCTGGTGATTGGCGCGTTGCCAAGGACTTTTCTGGCCTGCCTGCCTGGATTGTAAAATCCGTCGGCGGCACCACCCAACACTGGGCCGGTGCGTCTTTGCGATTCCAGGACCACGAATGGAAAGCAAAGACCACATACGGCGATGTTCAGGGGGCAAATCTTTTGGATTGGCCAATTGATCCAGGCGAAATGGACCAGTGGTACACAAAGGCTGAAGACAAGCTCGGTGTGACCCGCACGGGCGATCGTCCCGGACTGCCGGGAAACAATAATTATAAGGTCTTCGAAAAGGGTGCAAAGGCTCTGGGCTATGAACAAGTCCACACCGGCCGCATGGCGATCAATTCGGATGAAAATCGTGAACGTTCAATGTGCCAGCAGACCGGCTTTTGCTTCCAAGGATGTAAATGGGGTGCCAAGTGGTCGGCAGGCTACGTGGACATCCCTGAGGGCGAAGCGACTGGGAATCTTGAGGTGCGCTCCAAATCTCACGTTGCACGCATTTTGCACGATGACAGCGGCAAGATCACTGGTGTGGAGTACTTTGACGCAGAAGGTAATTTGCAGATGCAAAAGGCCCGCCTTGTTTGTGTGGCTGGCAATTCGTTTGAGTCGCCGCGCATGCTGTTAAACTCAGCGTCATCAATGTTCCCGGATGGTCTGGCAAACTCCTCTGGTCAAGTAGGTCGTAACTACATGCGGCACATGACCGGTTCGGTGTATGCGGTCTTTGACCAACCGGTGAAGATGTGGCGCGGTACCACAATGGCAGGCATCATTCAGGACGAGGCGCGTCATGATCCATCCCGTGGATTTGTGGGCGGCTATGAACTTGAAACGCTCGCTCTTGGCCTGCCCTTCATGGCGGCATTTCTTGATCCTGGGGGATGGGGACGCGAGTTCACCACAGCTCTGGACAGTTACGAGAACATGGCTGGCATGTGGATTGTCGGAGAAGACATGCCGCAAGAAACCAACCGTGTTACGCTGAATATGGACGTTAAGGATCAATTCGGCCTGCCAGTTGCAAACGTGCACTTTGACGATCATCCCAATGATATCGCGATGCGCAATCATGCCTACAAACAAGGCATGGCAGTCTATGATGCGGTGGGGGCCACGCGCACCTTCCCAACTCCCCCTTATCCTTCGACACACAATCTGGGCACCAACCGGATGTCGGAGAATCCGCGTGACGGCGTGGTCAATAAATGGGGCCAAACGCACGATATCGCAAACCTGTTCATTTCGGACGGGTCGCAGTTCACCACAGGGGCGGCGGAAAACCCGACACTAACCATTGTGGCGCTTGCCATTCGGCAAGCCGATCACATCGCTAGCGAAATGTCTCGCGGCAATCTCTGATTAAAGACTGACAAAAACAATGTGCTCCGGTGCCAACTTTAGTTTATCGGAGCACATACAATAACTCGACCAAGGCAATAGGTACTCAGTCGAAACGAAACCTCGAAAAATAGCCATATACGGTAGTCGATGTAGCGAATGTGACCTATCGATGATGATCTTTGTAGCGCCAACAAAGGCAGTATAGCTTGGTCTTGGCTGCCCCATCAGGTACTTTAAGCATTCTTTTGTTCTTGTTCGGTCGCACTGCGGCGAACGGCAGGTTCGTCCGCATGTGAGACATACGTCGCAACCGCAGCGAACGTCCGGTCCTGGTGAAAGCAGTCGTTTAGAACCAAAACTTCGAATTTCCGGTTGTGAGCGGCTGCTTAACGCGACGAACCGGTCATCAGAGAAGAACAGTCGAATGACTGCATCGAGCCCGGAGCGGACTTATTGTATGCCCACGGCTTTATGGGGCTTTGCTGCTCCAGACTAATTTCTAAAGAACGGCATACACTTGGAGCTGCGCTGTTACGTTTGGTTCTGCTAGAAGAAATGGCCTAAATACGGGCGAGGCTGCAACTTGCATCCACTGCTTTGATGTCTTGTGCGATTCAACAACAGCTTTTAGGCCTTGTTCCTCGTAGGTATCGTGCCTGACGTTTAGAATAACTTTACCACCAGGCCTCGTCACACGAATGAACTCTGCCAAACAACTTGCGGGCGCATGCCCCGGCCCTAGGGAGCCGATACACGCTACTGCGGCAAAGTAGTCATCCGTTTCCGGGAGGGGTTCCGCTAAGTCGTGCATGTAATGGCGTTCATAAACGCCTAATGAAGATGCCAGTTTCAGCATTTTAGGAGATAAATCCGCGCCTACAACATTGTCATATCCAAGAATTGACAACGCCTCTCCTACAAGGCCCGTGCCACAACCAGCGTCCAGAATTGGTCCAGAACCAAGTGGTACATGTCGCGCAAAAAAAGCAGCCGCTAGCCACGGTATCCTGTAGCCCTTACCAACGTTATCGGCATCGTAGCTAGCGGCCCAATCATTGTATGCGTTCTGTGCCGCTTCGGACCCGTCAACGTCGTACACATGCCCAAGTCCCTCAGTCTCGCCCGACATTTTCGCCTCCCCGAGAATAGCTTTGCAATCGCTCACCGGGTTTCACGCTAGCGCATTCCAAACTGCATTGCATTCTTTGTCCGCATTGTCGCCGGTGAAGGCACCCAGACCGAACGGCTGCCCCCAATCAGACCGGACCTTCTTGCTTGCTGCAGCGCTTGACCGCCTGGAGCCCAGAGCTGCCGGTTTGAAACAGTTTAAACCTTGAGAAACCTAGCTTGCTTCGTCAAACTTCAGTAGTCTTGATAATAAATTATTTTTGTTAGCGTGAAATCTTCAAGTCGCTGCGCCAATGGAAAGAGAGAACCAAAATGACGCGCCGTTTCGCGTTTATTCAAGCCGCCGATATTGCCGACTACTCTTTAATGATGGCGCAGGATGAAAGCGCCACGATCTCTCTCGTACATGAATTGCGTGATCGATTGCTCGAACCTGTTGTAGAGCGTCATGAAGGCGAGGTTCTTAAGCGGATGGGGGACGGTTGGATCATAGCGTATCCGTCAGTCGCTGCCAGTGTACTTGCTGCTTTGGAAATTCAGAACGGGCTTGCTGAACACCCGAAAACCCGCCTGCGGATTGGCATTCACATGGGTGATATCGTACGCGACGAAGCAGACTTGTACGGAGCAGGCGTAAATATCGCTTGCCGATTACAAACAGAAGCACCTCCCGGAGGCGTTTTGGTATCGGCAGATATATACAATCAACTGTCAGAAAAGCAGTGTCAGGGATTTTCAGATGCTGGCACATTCAAACTCAAAAACATCCCGCGACCGATCCAGTGTTTCCAGTGGCGGCCGGAAAAAATGTTTGTCGGCAGTCGGTCGGAAGAGGTTCCGGTGATTGGAGTAGAAAAACTGGTTGCCGCACCTGCTACAGAGGAAACGGCTGCTGCTGCGGACGATTTACACGAACAAATCGTTCACGGCTTGTCCCGTCGAACCGGCATCAGAGTACGCGACGTGTCCGTAGGATCGAATGACAGGACAACCTATACTCTGCGCGGCAGATTTCGCGCATCTGGAGGGCGCGCCCGCGTCAACCTATCACTCATCCTGCGCGACGACGCCTCAACTGTTTGGGCGGACGTATTTGAAGGAGATGCCACTGATCTATATGATTTTTGCGACGATGTATCCGCGCAAGTCGATGCAAAGCTGCGACTGTTCGTAAATTCACTAGACAATAACCGTATTGGCGAAATTCCCGACGAAAATCTTAGTGTATCGGAACTGCGCACAAGAGCAGCGGGTCTATTCTACGAATGTACGATCCCAGATTTGGAGCGCTGCATCTCGGTAATGGACCGCGCGCGGCGCTTGAACCCCAAAGACGGGATGAGCTTGAGCATGTTGGCTATCGGCGTCGTGATGCGTTATCAAATTCGCTTCGAGCCTATCGAAGGTGACAAGCTGACCGAGTTGATTGCCGCGCATGACCGTGCGGTGGAATTGATGCCACAAAGCGATTTTGTATTTTTCACCAGATGTTTGTTTCGCAGCATCACCGAGCGCGATCCCGAAAAAGTCATGTCGGACGCAAAACGATGTTATGACCTCAGCCCAAATTATCCGCAGGCTCACATAGGTCTTGGATATGCTTTCATACTTACGGAAGATTTCGACAAAGCCGTTAAGGCCATGAGAAAAGGTACGGAGCTAAAATACGATCCCTATTGGGCATACCGTCGCCTGCATATGGCCGTAGCACAGTTCTGCGGCGAGGATTTTGAAGGCACTATCTCAACTCTGAAAGAGATGATTGACCTGAAGCCGAGTGTGCGCGGATTTAGAAAGTTGCTCATCCTTTCGCTAAAGGCACTCGGCCGTGACACCGAAGCGCAGAAAGAGGATCAGGCTGCTGCGCTCTTGGATGATGGAGAGAATTTCCATGTTCAGGAGCCAACCGTGCCCGACAGCCACTTATGGCTACGTGAAGCGTTGGCTCCAGGTTCTGGTGGAATATTGGAAAACACGAAATGACTGTTTTGTCCGCGTTGCAGTCATTAATGGACGACATAGCGAACGGCAGCAATGAGCCCAATGCAGCCGCGCCGCAATGAGCCCATTTAGCATTTGCAGCATGACCTGGAAATCCACGACCAGACCAGACCTGCCGTTAAGTTACATCCTGCATTTTTCTGTGCTGTTTTCGCTTTGTGGACATTCATTTATCCCGCTGCTTTTCCAGCCATCATGGGTCAGTCCACCTGGTTGGAACCACTTGGATCCATTCGTCGTCGACAGGTTGATCAGCCGTCAAACGGTCTAGTTGAACGCGCAAAGTAAAGGCATGACACAAACTAAAAATGGGCTAGTGTCGGGTTTTCGGGAGGCGTCGGTTGGTGAGACCGGCATCCGTGGGGGATCAAGTTGCAGGACGTTCAAAGCTGGCTCGCAGAACTCGGACTGGAGAAATATGCCTCAGCTTTTGCCGAGGCTGAGATTGATTTCGAGATTTTGCCTAATCTGGTCGAGGAAAATCTCAAAGAGCTGGGCCTACCCTTAGGCCCGCGGCTCAAAATATGGGCCGCGATTCAACGCCTTGGAGAGCCACCTGCCTCACTTCTTGAAACCGCTAAAGACACGGCGCCCAAGACAATCACCGCGGACGCTACAGCAGCCTCCTCCGACGCGGAACGCCGCCACCTGACGGTAATGTTTGTTGATCTTGTGGGTTCAACAGAGATGGCGACGCGCTTTGACGCGGAAGACATGCGCAACGTCATCACGGGCTATCAGAACACGGTGGCCGGTGTTGTTGGCCGCTATGAGGGGTTTGTAGCCAAATTCATGGGCGATGGCGTGATGTGTTACTTCGGCTGGCCCCGTGCCGGTGAAGACGATGCGGAGCGCGCTGTGCGAGCGGGGCTGGCGATCATCGAAAGCGTCAGGTCAACAAAGGCTCCCGATGGCACAGCTCTTGCAACGCGGATCGGGGTCGCCACCGGTGTTGTGATCGTTGGCGACCTGATAGGCAGCGGTGCAACACAGGAAGCGGCCGTTGTCGGCGAGACGCCCAACCTAGCCGCGCGGCTGCAAGGCGTTGCAGGGCCGAACCAGCTTGTTCTGCCCAGCGAAACCCGGCGTCTGCTGGGCAGCACGTACAAGCTGACGTCAATCGGCGCACAAGAGTTGAAAGGCGTGGGTGCCCCGGTTGAAGCCTTCGTCGTTGACGGCGAGGCAGTGCAGGAAAGCCGCTTTGCGGCGCGCCAGTCCGGCACCTTGACCCCCATCGTCGGACGCGACCGTGAGATCGAGCTTATGCTGGAACGCTGGGCGCTTGCCAAAGCGGGCCAAGGCCAGATGGTCATCGTGAGCGGCGAGGCCGGCATTGGCAAGTCGCGCATCACAAGAGCGGTCATCGACGAGGTTGCAAAGGATGATCACACCCGCATCACCTATCAATGCTCGCCCTATCACACAGATTCTGCATTTTACCCGGTAATTCAGCAATTGTCCTTTGCAGCCGGGTTCGCACCATCGGATGGGCCTGATACCCGGCTGGACAAGCTGGAGGTGTTGCTCGGTCAGGACCCCGAGATGCTGAAGCTGATCACGCCGATGATGGGTCTGGACGGAACCGCGCGGTACGGTGCGCTTGACCTGACACCAGCCCAGCAACGGGCGCATACCATGAAGACACTGGCCAAGCTGCTGGTTCAGCAAAGCCAGGACAGGCCGGTGCTCTTGGTCTACGAAGACCTGCACTGGATTGACCCGACTTCGCTGGAGTTGCTGGACCTGCTTTTGGATACTGTTGCGGATCAAAAGATCATGATCCTCGCCACGGCGCGTCCCAGCTTTGAGTATGGCTTTGGCGGACATCCCATCGTGACGAGGTTCGCATTGAACCGGCTGGGGAAGGATCAGATCGGAGACATCGTCACCAAGCTGACTGGCGGCAAGGCACTGCCAGACGAGATCATGGCAATCATCGCGGAGCGCACCGATGGCGTGCCACTCTTTGTTGAGGAACTGACTAAGACAATTCTGGAGTCCGGTGCACTGAAAGAAGATGGAGACCGTCTCCTTCTCGATGGGCCGCTGAACACTGTCGCCATTCCGACCACGCTGCATGACAGCCTGATGGCGCGGCTGGACCGGCTACAACCGATCAAGGAGGTCGCGCAGACAGCTGCCTGTATCGGGCGGGAGTTCAGCCATAGTCTTTTGGGACAAGTATCCCATTTGTCAGACGCCGAAATGACCGCCGCACTGGACGGCCTGATCGCAGCCGAACTTATCTACCGCAGGGGCCTGCCTCCAGAAGCAACCTATCTCTTCAAACACGCCCTGGTGCGTGACGCCGCCTATGAAAGCCAGCTGAAGGAGACGCGCCGGGCCATCCACGCGCGCATCCTGACGGCACTGGAGACCGACCCCGATATCGCCCCCGAAGTCCTCGCCACCCACGCCGAGGCGGCTGATCTTACTGACCGCGCCATCGACCTGTGGGAAACCGCAGGCAAAGCCGCCATCGCGCGACCGGCATTCAAGGAAGGCATCTCCAATCTTCGTCGCGCGATTGCCTTGCTAAATCCAAACGTCGAAGACTGCGAACACCAGGTCGTCGAGCGAGCCCTTGCCTTGCAGGTTCAACTAGGAATGGCCTGTCTCCAAGGCCTCGGATATGCTGCCGACGAGACAAAGACAGAAATGGAACGCGCGCTGGTTCTCGCGGACCTGATTGGGGACACACCGCTGCGGTTCAATGTACTCTATGCACTTTGGGCTGGAAGATATGTGAGGTCGGAACACTCTGAAGCGGGCTTTTGGGCGCAAGAACTTTTAAGGACTGCCAAGAGCTCCGGAGATCCTACGCGACTTACATTGGCGCATCGAAGTGTAGGCATATATTCGATGATGTCTGGCAAGTTCCAAGAAGCGCAATCATCTTTTGATGAGTCACTGGCTAATTATGACCCAGCCAAACACGATGGACTTGCACACTTGTTCGGTCAAGAACTGGGCGTTGCTGCGTATGCCTACCAATCTATCAATAAGTTGTTTTTGGGTGAGACCCGTCGCGCCAAAAAATATGCGATCGAAGCCGAAAAAAGAGCGCTGACCTCAGGTCATTTCAATACGATCTGCTACATGCATGGGCACCTTCTCATGACGGCTATAGCTGCCAATGATGAGACGGCTATTGAGCGGCATGTTACAAGCTTGAAGCCGATTGCCGAAGAGCACAATCTTCATATCTGGTTAAGCTGGGCGCGACTAGGAGCTCACTTCTTGAAGCTCAAACAAGCCGATCCATCTGGTTTTGACGAGGCCTTCGAAGTCGATAGTGCAATGATTGCATCCAAAAATAGAATTTTTGCTCCGATCTTTCGAACCGAAGCGGGGCGTTGCGCCCTCGCGCTTGGCCTTCGAGACGAGGCCACGCAACTGGCGACTTCTGCTCAGGAGTTGATGGGCCAGACTGGCGAAATTATGTGGATGTCGGAACTCACCCGGTTGCAGGCGGCTTTGGCCAAGACGGATGGCGACAATAAGACTGCAGAAGAACATCTTCGAGCAGCCCTCGACGTCGCCCAGAAGCAGGGCGCCAAACTTTTGCAACTTCGTGCGGCCATCGACCTCGCCCGCCTATGGCAGGAACGCGGCCGAACTGATGAGGCCAATACTCTTTTAGTCTCCGTAAGCGACAGCATCGCCGAAGGAGAATGCCCCGAAGATCAGGCAACTGCCCGCGAACTGCTCGCTGAGTTGACAGCATAATGCCCTTTCGAAAGATTGCGGTGGCAAATCGTTTCTGGGAATCTGCCAGCCTCAGGGCTCTTCGAACGTCAGCTTTACCGATTTTTATTTTTTTTCATTTTCCCTGGCAGCCGAGGCCGACAAAATCCCTCTCAAATACACGTCGCACTTTAGAAAGCCAAGATTATGCAGGTGCAGCGAAAGCACGGTTTGTCCGCAACTCGGTCATTACCTCGATTTCGGCGAACGTCCGGTGTTAGTAAAACCTGCCGTTGAAGTCCTGACCTGTTTATAGGTCCAGAGCCTGGAACACACCGCTGCTCACATCGCCATCAGCGTCTTGTGGATCGCAACCATCGCCCAAGTGTCACGAGTGCAATAATCCACTAAATCCGCATAAACCTTGTCACGCTCCAAAGCTGCTGGATTGGCCAGCGTAACTTCCTTCCACAGACGTGATGCACTTGCACCTTCCTTGATGTCGAGGTCGTCATACGCAAGTTCCGGCACCAAAGCTGGAAGAATCTTCTTGATCGAAGCGCTGCCCATGAATGCAGGATCGGTGATGGTCTCGTCCGAAAACGGCTGCATGAGGTCAATCACGCGCTCGTTCAAATCGCCTAGAAATGCTGCATGCTCCGGAAAAGCCGCCGCCATCTCAGTATTGCGGCTCTTCTCGAAGCCCGATACTTCTTGCTTGCCCATCAACCACGTGAGACTCTCTCATGGTTCGATTAGGAGAATTATTGCATGCAGATGGCCTTTACCCTGGATGACCTGCCGGTTTACCCACATATGGCTTTACCAGATGGTTACACGCCACATTCAGTTGCCACGCAGATCATTGGTGCCTTTGCACGGAACGGGGTGTCGGGTGTTTTTGCCTTAGCCAATTCGTGGCCGCTCGATATTGAGCCTACCTATGAGCGTATTCTGGATGACTGGGTCGCTGCAGGCCACCATATTGGCAACCACACTCACACGCATCCGTTGCTGAATGAGACATCTGCAGAGGATTTTATTCACGACATATCCGTCGCCGACGAATTGCTGGCGCCTTGGATCAACAAGGCCCCTCTGCGTGCATTTCGACATCCGCTCGAGCTTTGGGGAAACACCGAAGAAAAACGCGTCCGCGTTAATGAGCACATTGAGAGGTTGGCCTATCGCAGCGCGGGCGTCACCAGTTGGTTTTACGAATGGGAATGGGATCGTGCGTGGAGGCATCTACTGCAAACCGGGCGTTCCGAGGAAGCCGAGCGTCTGAAAACAGATTTTGTAGAGTATGCGGCGGCGCAGGTGGCACATGATGCCGCGGTCTGTAAATCGGTTTTTGGTCGCGAAATAGTTGGTATCGGTCTTATCCACCCGGTCGCCTTTTTCACCGAAGTTGCGGATGCGTTCTTCGCCAGTCTGTTTGCTGACGGCGTCGCTTTTGTTTCTTTGGCTGAAGCCTTAGATGATCCGGCTTATGTTCGATCCGGATCATTCGTCAGCGATGCGTTTGAAGTGTACCAAATCAAGGTAGCAGCGGCAGATGGACGTGCATTGGACGCGGTTCCGCCAACGCATAAGGCGCTCATTGAAAGAGTGTTTGAGCTAGGCGCACCACTTCGTCCGCCACGCCGCGGGATGCTGGTTCAAAACAAGCGCCAAAGAGCGACCTAGCCTAATACTCACGTGCCTTTATGCCCAGTGCATGAGGGAAAGTGTTTGTTTTTGAGACAAGAAAGTGGACCTTCAAAATGATGAGGTGATTGTCCGCCCCGCACAGCGGAGCTAGACATCCCAAATCTTGCTGCGCTGTGAATGAATGGCGGCTTTCCTCTCTGCGGCGCAGCTAACAATTTTGGCTTACAGATTGCTGCGAGACCGAGCGTTAGCACAGGAGCACTTCCGGTATGGGCTCGAAGCGGAAATTGACAGGTTTTTGGCGGGTGTCTGCTGTGTCGCGTCAAGCCGCCGTTAGCGACTGGAAATTCGAAACTTTGGTTCTAAACGACTGCTTTCACCGGCACCAGACGTTCGCTGCACTCTGTATTAATGACCGGCTGGCGGGACAAAGCGGTCATAAGCTATTGAAGTGTCATAAGGGCATACCGGAAGCTTCCATCGCCGCAAGCCAGCGGTCCAGCACTCCGGGCGCAATCCACATATCGGTGTTGATACTACGTTCCCGCGACACGGTCCATTTGGGGTTTTCCGCGACATAGTCGGTCATTGCCATGGTCGCCTTTTCAGTATTGCCAAGGCAATGATGAATGGCGGCGAGCATCTTGTTGGCGGCGTTTGGCATTGAGGGCGCTGACTGAAATGTCGCAAGAGCCTCGTCGCACTCCCCCATCTGCCATTGAATTCTGGACTTTTCCCACTGCACATCATGCCCGTACAGCGGATCAACGCGCTCAGACTCGGCGATCACCGCCAGAGCCTCATCCGTTTCCCCGACAAAGGTTAGTGCCTGGGCCAACGCGTTGCGTGCAAAAAAAGACGACGGGTTCAATTCGATCGCGCGACGGTAAGCGACAGCAGCGCCCTCGACATCACGGTTCATCAGCAAAGCGCGCCCCAAAGCGAAATAGGCCATGAAATTGTTCGGGTCGAGTTCTACGCCTCGGCGGGCGAGATCGTACATTCTTTTGCGCGTCGCCTCTTCATCGCCTTCAATCCAGCCATACCGCAGGCCAATGCGAAGCGACAAAGCCTGACCAAGATGACCCCAAGCAGAGTCGGGGTGGTCATTGAGGGACTGTTCTTGCTCTTCGATATTGGTCAGCAGGTTTTCGCGATTGAAGTTCCGCATGATCCGGCTTTGCGCCGCATTGGCAATCAACAATGCACTGACATCGCCTTCGGACATCCGCGCGGCGGCCGTATCGATCACCTTGCTACCTACTGCACTCGCGACCTTCAGACTGATACTGTTGTTCGCTTCGAGCAATTCGTCGAGCGGCACATCGATGTTTTCGGCCCATATGTTGGCTTCTGTGTCACCGTCAATCAACTGAGTGGTAATCTGAAGTCTCGTGCCATCATATCTCTGGCTGCCTTCCAGAATAAAGTCTGCACCAAGCTGGGAAGCAATTTCGGATATGCCGAGACCGGAGTCCCGAAACTGAAAACTGGAACGTCGTGAAATGACGGTCAGCTGCGGAAATCGCGCGAGAGAGTTAATGATATTATCAGCCACGGCATCGCTGAGATAGTCTTGGTATTGTGGGGCGCTGTAGTCGTCAAAAGGCAATACCGCGACCACCGTCCCCGTTGAGGAATTTGATTGAAATTGGAGTGTCGCAATAGCAAAGCCAATGATCACCACACCAGCGACCATCATCCAGCCCAAAGCTCTTCGTAGTCGAGGTTTTCTGGTCGGGGTTGCGGTTGAGGCAATGGCATCTGTGGCGAAAGATTGGGAGCGTTCGTCAAGTTCGACTTTGTAAGTTTCCATCGGGGATGGAATGTTCTTTAACTGCTGCGGCCCCATGGGTACGAAACTTAGATCGAGCTTGCCTTTAACGTGATCGAAAACGGTTTGAGATACGCAAATTCCACCCGGTTCAGCCAATCCCTCGATCCGCGAAGCAACATTGACGCCATCGCCATAGATATCGTCCCCATCGACCATCACATCGCCGACATTGATCCCAATGCGGAATCGAATTCGGTCGTTTTCGGCCCTATTTTTCTGAGAAGCGGCAAGAGCGATCTGGACGTCTACAGCGAAGCTTACAGCGTCCACCACACTCGCAAATTCAACAAGGCTCCCATCGCCCATAAGCTTGACGGTTCGACCATAGTGGTCTTCGATCCGCGGATCGATCAAACTCCGACGAAGTTCTTTGAGATTCGCCAGAGTTCCGCTCTCATCCTTACTCATGAGCTGGGAGTATCCAACAACATCAGCTGAAAGGATCGTCGTCAGTTTGCGTTCCTGATTGTCATTTTCCAAAAGACTGATCTCCGTTGCAACGAGCTTATCTCAAAGGAGATCATCGCGTCGAGAGCGCAGGAGACCTCCCGACAGATTGGGTTGACCTGATAAGAAGCTGATGTCTGGATTGGGCTCAAAGCGGAAGTTCACAGGTTTTTGGCGGGTGTCTGCTGTGTCGCGTCAAGCCGCCGTTAGCGACTGGAAATTCGAAACTTTGGTTACGAATGTCCGCTTACCACAAGAGCGGACGCTACTAAAAAATATGCCTACTTCCGCTGTGCGGACAAAGTCGCCGTCTCTGTTGCCTGAAAATATCGCTCGGCTTAAGGTGAGATTTCTTAGATCGAGGGATGCGGCATGTTGCAGGTCGACGAAGAAATTAAAGACATTGAGAGACTCCGGGAACTGCTTCCTGAATACAAAGGTTCCAACACCGACCTGAAAGTCACAGACCGGATCAATGACGTTGCGAAGAGGTTTATCTCTTCCTCGCCTTTCGTTGTCGTCGCCACAAAGGCATTGAAGGGATTGGTTGATGTCTCACCAAAGGGCGATCCAGCGGGCTTTGTTGAGGTCTACGACGAGAAGACGCTGATCATCCCCGACAGATTAGGCAACCACCGCGTGGACGGATTTGTGAACCTGCTGACTGACCCAAATATAGGCCTGATTTTTGTCTTGCCCGGACATGGCGATACTCTTCGGGTCGCTGGAAAAGCCCGCATTGTAAAGGATCAAAAAATTAGCAAGCGCTTGGCTGTTAACGGCAAGGAACCACTGCTGGCATTGGTCATAGATGTGGGTGAGGTTTTCATGCATTGTTCGAAAGCTTTTATCCGCTCACGACTTTGGCATCCTGACCATTGGCCAGCACGAGGGACTGCACCTACACTCGCCGAATGGGTGATCGACACGGTTGATCGAGAGCAAGTGCTCAAGGAGGTTCAGGCCATCCACACTGACGACGAGGATAAACGTCTTTACTAACAAACGCAGCTGCCGCTTTGGGCTCGGAACGGACCTTCGCCGAATTTTGTTGAGCGTCTCCTGTCTCGTGTTTAGCCGTCGTTCGCGACTAGAAAATCGAAGTTTTGGTTGTGAATGATGGGTTTCAGCGGTACCGGACATTCGCTGCACGCCTGTCGAATGTCTCAGTTGCGGGCTTAGTTGCCGTTCACCATCGACTGTGGATGCCATGATCTAAAACCCATCGAATTTAATTTCCGTTATCTTTTTATCACCAAAGACAGCCTTGTGCCGTGCATCAATATCTGGCCATAGGCTCGCGATATCTTGGTCCCTAATTCCAAAAACATCGGCTAATATATTTTCGAATTCCGATTGAGAAACCAGAGATTTTTTCGTGCCACACTGGGTCTTGGTTCGCAATATGCGACCTGTCAGGCAAATGATTTGCTCTGGCTGCATGATTTGACACACAAGATTTTGAACGAAACCAGACTCCGGATCAGTCTGCAATTCGTGACATTGCTTAATCAGTTTATCGAAGTCAGGCTGGTTGGGGTCAAAGTCATAGTTGTCTGGAATCGCCCATGCATGATTGCGAAAACGCCAGTAACCATCAGGTAGTTTTTCAAGCGTAAACTCAAAGTGACCTTGCGTAAAAGTTCCTTCACGAAAGGGGATTGGCTCACGTGGTCCGTCCCCAAGCCCGAGGTCAACCAAATATGTTTCGTCCAGATCCACGAGAAGAATTGAATGGTTCCCCAGCATTTTGTCGCCATCTTCCGCTCTATGAATACCAGCGGCCACAGTTGAAACGTCAAAGCCTATTTCTCGTAGCGCCCACGAAAAAAGCAAGTGCAGTTCAAAGCACCAACCTCCGCGTTTTAGAGTTACGATCTTGTGGAATATTCTTTCCAAATCAAAGTCCAGAACCCGAGAAAGCTGAACATCTACGTTTTCATATGGCACAGACAATGCATGGCATCGATGCATCTCGGTCAAACAATCTATCGTGAGACTGGTATCCCCGGCAAAGCCTATACGGGCCAGGTAGTCAGCTAGTTTCATTGGAGCCTCGGGTGCTGCGCACTTATCTTTCTCAATTGGTTGACGCTAACCGAGTTATACCGTTGGCGTAATAGTTTTGTGCGAAAGTGCAACTCCGCCGATCTTGAATAGCGGGGCAGTCGGACGCCCAAGTGCTACTAGATCCGACCTTTTACAATGTTGACGCCCGATCGCCAAATATCTCAAATCACGGATGAGGGTGTGAGAAGAAATTTAAGCGCCGCTGTAACTTTGGGCTCGGAGCGGGCATCCGTTAGTTTCTACCCAATGACCGTTGCGCGGTCCGAGCAGCCTTTCGGATCAGCATATGGTATTGTCCACGTCGAAGATATTAGGGAGATCGATGCCATGACAGAACTGCTACTCCATCACATTTCGTATCCCGTGAGAGATGTTGAGGTGTCGGCCTCTTTCTACGAAGATCTTTTCAAACTGGAGCGCTTGCCTCGCCCGCCATTTCCGATACCAGGCGTGTGGTTGGGATGTGGCGATCGGCAAATCCATCTCGTGCTGAATGAAGCTGGAACTTATCGAAGCGCCCCGTCTCCCAACATCGCCGACGTGCACTTCGCATTCTGCACCGACGACTTCGAGGGAATGGTCGAACACTTGGAGGCGGCTGGTTTTCGAGAAGATCTGCCCGAAGGTGACAGAAAAAGAGTTCTCATGATTCGTGAAGGCCTCGCCGGCTTCCCGCAACTCTATCTGTTAGACCCCGATCTCAACACGATCGAAGTGAACGCAGCCCAAATGCCGGGAGAAACGTGAGATTACAGTTCTATCGCTACCGCTATGGGCTCGATGCGGTCATTCGACTGTTTTTCTCTGATGACCGGTCGCCGCACTGTGCACGAACTGGTAAGACGCGGACGAAGTCGACATTCCCGATATCATTCATACCGCACCTTTTTGCCTCATCGGATCAAGGGTGCATTGGTCAACCGGCGCCGTTCAA